>NZ_CP058566.2:0-344720 GCF_014672715.2 Dehalogenimonas etheniformans
ACCAAATATTTATTTTTTCACAATAGGAGGTTGTTACGATTGGAGTGGCTAAAAACACGAGATACAGCGAGTAACAGATACTTGCTTTCAATTCTAACGTGTCCCAGAACCCTTGGTATTGGCGTTTGCTGTGCCGCTGTACCGGCTGGTAACATAGATATAACTTTCAAACCGGCTATCCGCCGGGACAAAATCGATTCCTGGGGGCTTTAGTCCTAGGGTCGTTTTGTCTCTGAACGGAGATATATTTTGGTCACAGACTCTGCGGCGATCCTTAACAACGCCGCCAAAATATGGGAGACAGCTCTAGGGGCTCTGGAATGCCAGTTATCCCGGCCGAATTTCCGGACCTGGTACGCCAGGACTACCGGCGTGGCTTACGAAGGCGGGTGTTTCACCGTCGGCGTGCCCAACAGTTTCGTCGCCGAATACCTGGAGCAGAACCAACGCTCCTTGATCGAAAACACGCTGATGCGGCTGCTTCCGGGCAACGGCCTGCGCATCGCCTTCCAGGTAGCCGGAGGCGGCAAGGCTTTGGCGGCGGCTCCCAGGGCTGAAAACGCCTCGACCAGAGCCGAGGGGGGCTGCCGGTTCAATCCCCGCTATGATTTCGATACTTTTATCGTGGGTAACGCCAACCGGTTGGCCCACGCCGCCGCCCTATCTGCTGCCCAAAAACCGGGTGAAGGTTATAACCCTCTGTTTATCCACGGTGGATCAGGACTCGGGAAGACTCACTTGCTGCAAGCCATCGGCCAGGCTGCCGAGCGCGCCGGCAAAACCGTCCGGTACGTCTCCGGCGAGCAGTTCACCTCGGAATTTGTCGCCGCCTTGAAGGACCGTCGGGCTGACGAGTTCCGCGAAAAGTACCGCTCCGTTGATGTCCTCCTGGTCGACGATGTTCAGTTCATTGCCGGCAAAGCTCAGACCGAGGAGACTTTCTTCCATACCTTTAACGAATTGCACAATTCGGGGCGTCAGATCGTTCTTTCCGCCGACTCCCCGCCACGCGCGATTCTCCAGATGGAAGACCGCCTGCGCTCCCGTTTCGAGTGGGGATTGACCGCCGAGATCGCGCCGCCCGACGAGAAAATGCGCCTTTCCATCCTCAGAGCCAGGGCGGAAGAAGCCGGCGCCGAACTTGCGCCTGATGTCCTTGACTACATGGCTTCCGAGGTCATCCGTAATATCCGCGAACTTGAGGGGAATCTCAACCGCGTCCTGGCTTATTCAAAATTGCTCCGTTCCGCGATTACGCCTGACATGGCCCGCCGTGCCCTCAAGAACCTGGCGCTGGCCGAAGAAATTAAATCCAATGAGCCGCGGCTGCTTTTGGCGACAGTTGCCGAGTGCTTCGAATTGACCGTCGAAGACCTGTTAGGCCGCAAGCGTGACAAGGAAACCGCCGCCGCACGGCAGGTGGCGATGTTCGTGATGAAGAACCAGAAGATGTGGTCGTTGGGTGAGATCGGCAAGCTGGTTGGCGACCGCACCGCCGCCACTGTGTCTCACGCCTGCGACAAGATCGAACAAGAAGCCGAATACAATCCGCTGTTGAAGCGAAAGCTTAAAGATATCGAACAACGCCTGAACGGGAAGTGACTTAACCCGGCGCCGCTAATCCACCCGCCACCAACAGTTCCCTGTTTTTCATAATCCCACAGGTCTCGCCGTCGGCGAGGATTTTGCCCTTGCTCATGATGACCAGGCGAGGACACAAGGCTTCTATCAGTTCCAGGTCGTGAGACACGACTATCTTGGTCACATCGAGGGATTTCAGGAGTTGGATCAAGCCCCACTTGGCGGCGGGGTCCAGGTTGGAAGACGGCTCATCTAAGGCCAGGACCTCGGGTTGCATCGAGAGCACCGACGCCAACGCGATGCGTTTCTTCTCCCCGAGGCTGAGATGATGGGAACTCCGCTTCTCATAACCGGACAATCCGACGGCCGCGAGTGATTCGCCAACGCGCTTCTTGATCTCACCCTCCGGCAAGCCCATGTTGATCGGTCCGAAGGCTACGTCGTCGAAAACCTCGGGGCAGAATAATTGGTCGTCGGGATTTTGGAACACCACTCCGACCCTGGCGCGGATGGTTTTCAGATTAGCGGCGACAACCGGGATGCCGCAGACCTTCACCGCGCCATTTGTGCCGTGGATGATGCCGTTCAAATGCATCAATAGCGTCGACTTACCTGCGCCGTTAGCCCCGGCAATAGCGACACTCTCACCTTTCGCAATAGAAAGATTGATGCTTTCGAGGGCTCTGCGGCCGTCGGGGTAGGTATAGGTTAAGTCGTCTAGGCGGATGACAGGATCGTTCATCGCAGCAGGCTCAGAGCAAGGGGTAAGAGCAACAAGAGTGAAAGGGCGACGCCGGTGATCATATCGATGCGGTCCATCGCCAGTTTGTCGAGAGTGCGCGATTGCCCGTCGAAACCCCGCGCCGCCATCGCTGCGTAAACGCGCTCGCCCCGCTCGTAAGATCGGACAAATAGGCTGCCGATCATGGAGCCTACGGTTTTAGCCTGGAACCCAGTCGATGGATTACCCACCGACCGGGAGTCGCGGGCGTTCTTCATCCGCAGCACCTCATCGATCAGTAAAAACAGATACCGGTACATGAAAGATAGGATCATCACGATGACCTTGGGCGCGCCCAATCTCCCGATGCCTTTTAACAGCGCTGGCAGCGAGGTTGTGGAAGTCAATAGAATCAGAGCCAGCACTGAGAGCCAGCTCCGAGCCAGCAGTGTCCCGATGAAAATTAGCCCGCCGTCGGTTATTCCAAGGTGCCAACCGATAATGTTCAGGCTGGACAATTCTGTTCCAGGCCGGGTGAAAATGTTTACCGCGCCGAGCAACAGCACGAATGGTAGGATGATCAATGACCGCTTGATGACGTATCCTAACGGCACTTTCGAAATGGTAAAAACGGCTACAAGAATGCCGAAATAAGCCGCAAACGCTAACCAGCTTCCCGCGGGTGCTACCACGACGGCGATGATAAATAGAAGAGACAACAGAAATTTTACCCGCGGATCGCGCTGGTGGACCGGGCTCATGAGATGGCTGTATTTGTCTAAAAAGCTGTGTCTCATATCATTCCATTTTCCTCGCCCTTGATGGGAGAGGAATTAAGGGAGAGGGTGATCAGGTTCGCTTCCTGGCGATTAAACGCCCGATACCAAAGACCGCTCCGAACACCACTAGCACCCCCAGCCATCCCGCCACTATCGTGGCCACTGTCTCGTTATGAATGCCAGGGAAGAGGTAGCCCGCGGCGATCTGGAACGGCGATTGGATCGCATCCCCAATGAATCCTTGTTGATCCGCCACTTTCTCGAGCCCGTCGGGTGAACCAGATGCCAGCGGTGAGACGGTAGCAAGAAGGAGGGCGACACCCAGGCCTATCAGCCACCATTTTTTAAAACTCATATCCGCTCCATTTGGAGAACGTCGGCGCGGGACGCCATGACCGCCGAGATTACCAGGGCAGTTATCAGTCCTTCGCCGATACCGATCAGTGCGTGGATGCCCAGCATTGCGGGTCCGACCACCTCGAAAGGAGAGGCGCCCGAAGAAGCCAGTTCAAAAGCCGCCGCTAGCGCTGCCAGCATGACCGAGAACCATCCCGCGACACCGGCTCCGGCCAATTTACTTCGTCTGATGTTGGGCAGGATTTTTGTTAACACATGATAGATAAAATATGATCCGAAAACGGCGATGACGCCCATATTTAGTATGTTGGCGCCTAAGGCCGCCAGGCCGCCGTCCTGAAAAATAAGCGCCTGGGCGATGAGCACCGCCGACATGATAAGGATCCCCGCCCACGGTCCGATGAGGATGGCGCACAAAGCTGCGCCGATGAGGTGTCCTGATGTTCCCCCCGCCACCGGGAAATTGAGCATCTGGGCGGCAAAGATGAACGCCGCCAGCATGCCCATCAGCGGCACTTGCTTCTCGCCGATCTTTTTGGAAGCTACTTTAACAGCCACGCCGATCGTACCGGCCGATATGGCGCCGGTAGCGGCGAGGGTAGGGACGTTCAAAAAACCGTCTGGGATGTGCATAGACGTTTAATCCTAGTGCTTGGTGCTTTCTGCTTGGCTGCAAATGGGGCAAAGGCCGGTTATGACGTGATGGTGCATGTCGGCGATGAAACCGTATTGGTCGCGCAGAGTTTTACTTAGAACCTCTAGCGACTCTTCCGGTAATTCAGCGACCTTGCCGCAAACGCGGCATTTGAGATGATGGTGGTGGCCTTCCTCGGAGTGGTGGTAAACGTGAGCTCCATGGATTTCGGCCTTGACCACCAGCCCCAGGCTCTCCAGCAGTTCGAGGGTGCGGTAAACCGTCGATCGGTCAACTCCAGCCACCTTGTCCTTGACCTGCTCGTAGAGAGCGTCGGCGGTCAGGTGAGCCCCCTCATGGTGAAGGATATCGAGGATCACCCTCCGTTGGGGAGTGAGGCGGTAGCCCTTAGCTTTGAGGATGTTATTGCAACTCATTGTTATTGCGACTCTTTGCAATAAATTATATAAGGGGTTAGTAGTGGTTGTCAAAATGTGCTGCAACCAAAAATACGTAAGGAACTGGGTGTTTTTACGTGGAATTACTAATTGCTACTGTTTGGTTTATGGAGCAATCATACATAAGGTTAGGAAGAATGTAGTTATTTAGAAGGAGAAGTCATGAAAAAGAAACGGTTGTTGCTTTTAATCCTGGCTGGCGTATTTACCTTGACGCTGGCGCCATTGCATTCTATTGCCGCTCAATCCGGCGAGGGATTGACACCTATCCAACAACTAGGCAAATACATCTTTTTTGATACCACACTCTCGAAACCCGTTGGACAGTCTTGTGCAACCTGTCATGATCCAGGTTCGGCTTTCGCCGACCCGGAAGGAGGCGCCGTATCCCAGGGAGCGTTACAAAGTAGGGTAGGAGAGCGGAACTCACCTAGTGTCTCTTATGCGGCTTTCAGCCCGCAGATGTATTTTGATCCAAAGACTTCACCAGCCATTCCCGATGGGCAATACAAAGGTGGACTATTCTGGGATGGCCGTGCCGATACTCTGGAGGAACAGGCATTGCAGCCTTTCGTGAACCCACTCGAAATGCATAATTCAGACCTGAAGCAGGTATTCTTGGCAGTGCGCCAGTCGGATTATGCCAATTTGTTCCGTCAAGTCTTCGGCCAGAATTCGTTCGAAGATCTGGATTACGCTTCGGCATGCATCGGACAGGCTATCGCCGCTTACGAACGATCGGCTGAAGTAAACCCGTTCACTTCGAAATTTGATTATTGGAAAAAGGGCCAGGCCACTTTAACTGATACCGAATTGCGCGGTTATATGCTCTTCACCAATACGACAATGATGGGAGCCAAGTGTGCCAACTGCCATTCGGTATCTGCTAATGAAACGGTTGCTCCTTCATTGTTCACCAATTTCGGACATCAGAACCTGGGTGTTCCCGGTAATCCGGAACTGCCATTCTATTTTCTCCAAAAACCTCTCAACCCCGCAGGAACGAATTACATTGATCGCGGTTTAGGAGATTTCCTACGTAGTATCGGAGTCCCCGAAGAATTGGCCGCAAAAGAAGACGGCAGGTTTAAGATTCCGTCTCTCCGCAACTGTGCAATCACAGCTCCATACGAACATAATGGTGTCTTCACCACCCTCAGGGAGGTAGTGATGTTCAATAACACCCGGGACGTTCCTGGAGCCGGTTGGCCTGCTCCTGAAGTGGCAGAAAACGTTCATCGCCATCCTTCGATGGATAGGACCTTTGGAAAACTGGGGCTTACCGACCAGCAAGTAGATGATATTGTGGCTTTCCTGGGTACGTTGACCGACGGCTATCAGCCGTAACAATCAATATACAAAACAAGGAACATAGGGAGGGCTTTTGCCCTCCCTCTTTCTTGGCTTTGACAATTACCCAAAGGCTGTTAAATAACAGATTCTAAGCGATATCAGCCGGAATTATTGAAAACAGGAATGAATCGTGTACCTTGTCTGGCAGTAAAAGGCGGTGGCGCATGATCGCCTCGCGGACGGCTCCGGCTTTTTCGGCGGTCCTCCGGCTGGCTGTATTTTCTACCGCTGCCAGGATCTCGATGCGGTTAAACTTCAATTCGTCTATCCCGAATTTGATGAGTAGTTTTGCCGCCCGGCTCGCAGCCCCATGCCTCTGCCGACTGCTCCGGACCCAGTACCCCAGATTGGCGACCTTATCGATCGTGTTGATGTGGTTGAGCCCGCAGCCGCCGATGAATGCCCCATCTCTCGCGTCGGTGATGGCGAACTCGTAGGCTGTGCCCTCGGGCCGGGACTTCAGGGCGTTTTTGATCCAGCCTTCACTTTCGGCTATCGAATAAGCGGGGTGTGCCCACGGCATCCATAACCTCAGCGAATCCATCGTTTCCTGGACTGCGAGCATGACCTCCAGGGCGTCGGACATCCGTAGCGGGCGGAGGGTGATTAGACCATCTGTGAGTTCAGTATCTTCCATAACATTATCCTATTTGAAATATTGCAATGGCTACCTATCACTTGAACCTAATGTGAAATAATTCAATGATCATTCTAATATTTTAGTCTTCGTTATTTCACTTCTCGTTAAAGTTCGATCTTCTAATCGTTTTTCAAGGGACAAATATTGCCAATATTGAAGTATGATGCCAATAAGCAATCCTTCAGCCAGATATATCGCATAAAATTGTCTTGTCCTCTCAGGAACGATGAAATTTAATATCCCCGCCCCTATCAGTATCAGAATTACTAACGCAGCTTGGGGCCATTTACGTTTTCGCAATCTAGGAGAACCTACAGCGAGGCAAAAAGCTAGGGAAAATCCAATCCAAAAAGTTATCGAATAAATCGTAACCAGAAATAATTCTGGGCCGCGGTACATTTCATATTTAATAGTCAAATAAAAACTAAAAATAAGTGCAACGACGACGCCACTAGCTGACCATTTCAATGTCGAGCGCCCTCGAGTCCCATACAAACGACGTCTCATCCCAAAATATAAAACGGATTCAATAATGGGATCCGATATTTTTCGGAATATTTGTGCCATGGATGACAAAGTTTATCCTCTCGGCCGGAGCCTGTCGCTTGAGTCCAGCATGATAGTCACCGGGCCGTCGTTGACCAGCTCGACAAACATATGCGCCTGGAACCTACCGGTTTCCACCTTGACACCAGTCTTCCTCGCCTCCGCCACGAACTCGTCGAACATAAACTCGGCGGCCTCGGGCGGCGCCGCATCGGTGAAAGACGGCCGGCGTCCCTTACGCGTGTCGGCGATAAGTGTGAACTGGCTTATTAAAAGTAGTTCGCCCTTGACGTCGAGCAGCGACAGGTTGAACTTGGATTCGGCGTCGGCGAAGATCCTGAGGTTGACGATCTTGTTCACCAGGTAACCGATGTCGGCTTTCTCGTCCCCGACCGCCACCCCCACCAGCACCACCAGCCCGCCGCCAATGCTGCCGATGACGTCGCCATCAACAGTGACCTGAGCATGGGAGACTCTTTGGATGAGCGCTTTCATGGCCGTATTCTAGGCTATCACGGCAGCGTCTGCCACCCGATACGTTCAGACCGCCCTTGAAGCCACCAGGATATTCCAAAACACGATGATGATGTAGAAAGCCACGATTACAGCGGTGATCACCAGTGTTGGTCTTGGCGCACGGCGTGATAGATCCCAGAGGAGAATGGCCGCGAGTGCACTTGCCCCGGCCTTGATCAAGACGAATTCTCTCCTGGTTATCCAATAGGACAAGAGCAAATTGCCTTCGGTGCCGACTCCGCTTTGGACAATGAACTGGGAGATGACGGCATCTGCCACATTGAGCAATACCAGCGCCACGAGCAGAATTCTCGTTTGGCGCCGGGCTTGTTGGTCCGCAGGCGAAGCAACAGGTGTCACCCGCCATTCACCACCGGCTGAGTTCGGCGCCCCATTGCCGCGCCCGTTCGATCTCCCCGTCCTTCAGCGGTCCCTGCGTGCCCTCTACGATGAACTTTTGAGCTTCGCTGGCCTTCCGGTAGCCGAGCTTCTTCATGCTATCTTCGATGACCGGCGTCGCCTTGCCCCACGGCCCCTTCACCCGGGTTTCGAACGCGGCGAACGGCTTTTGTCCCGGTGCAAGGGCATCAAGCCAGGTCCGCATCGGGGTCTGGGACAGGTCGGGTGGAACCGAGGCGCTGCCCGGTTTCACCTGTATGCCCGCTATCATCTTTTCATTGGGCACTGAAAATCCCATTACTGGCGATCCGACCACTAGAAAATCGGCGTCTTTAATGACCTCGGGCGTTGCCTCTGAAGTCGACATCACCCGGGTCCCGGATCCCAGCCCATCCCCGATGGCGTGGGCGATAGCCTCCGTATTGCCCCACAAGGATTCATAGACCACGATCGCTTTCATCGGGCTTCTCCTTCTTTTATCAGCATCCAAAGAACATTCTATGAGCCGAGCTTAGGGATGGCAAGAGATTTTTTAGTCTTGCGACTGGAAGTTCACAAAAAAGGGGAGGAGTGCACGCTCCTCCCCTTCGACCGATCGATCGAACCGATTTATTGGACGATGATCGTACCGGTCATGCCGGGGTGAATAATGCAGTAATACGGATAGGTTCCGGCTGTGGTGAAAGTGTGGGTATAGCTGCCGCCCGGGCTGAACAGTCCGCTGTCGAACAATCCGGTGGTGCTGGTGACCGAATGTTGGACGTTGTCCGTGTTCCGCCACGTAACCGTCGTACCGACGCTGACCGTCAGTGTTGCCGGGGCGTATTTGAGGTTGTGCATATCGACGGTGTTTGGCGGTGTAGAGGACCCGCCGCAGCCCAACGGGAGCAACGTCGCCGCGATCGCGAGAGTGACGGCAAAAATCCCGAAAATCGCTTTAAAATCTTTTTTCATCGGATGCTCCATTACAATTTGATATTTTGATTATAACTTTGATTTTAATGAGCTCAAAAGTCTGCTTCCCCCAAAACGGAAGCAGCCGGCGGTCCACCGCCGGCTGCTTATCCTCAATTCAACGATTGTCTAATTCACGAATCCATCGGACAGCGTTTTCATAAAGGCCAGGATGTTGGCCTGGTCGGCCATGACCGTCATCATGCCGCCACCACCCATACCACCGCCGCCCATCCCGCCTCCACCGCCCATCATGGGCATTGTGAAGTTGAGTGTCTCCAGGTTCAGACTGACCTCGGGCGCCGGGAACAGGTTCGGGTCGGGCATCATGCCGCCGCCCATGCCTCCTCCTCCCATACCTCCGCCGCCACCCATGCCGCCGCCCATCATCGCCTCCATATGGGCACGCCAGGTATAGAATAGGACGACTTCTTCAAGGTTCTTGAAGTAGCCGTTGTGCATGTACGCTTTGAGGAAATCGGCGCTAGGCCTCAGGTCGACGTTACGCAGCGTCGGCACCTTGAACTTACCCAGGTTGGCTTCCCAGGTCGGGTCATTGATGCTCTTCAGGAAGGCGCCCAGACCGTAGTCGAGCCACGCTGCCCCTTCCGGATTGTACCTGCTGTCAGCCGTGTAAAAGGGGTTGGCCGGGTTCTTGGGTACGCCGATGTTATGGTAGCTGTAGTCGGTGAATACCGGCTTGGCGTCCATGGAAGAACCCATCGAATGGCAGCGAACGCAGTCGCCGCGAGAAGGATCGTTGAAAGCCGCCAAACCCTGCAGTTCTTCGTCTGAAAATCCGAGGTTGCGGAAGTTCTGCCAGAAGTAGGGCGAAGCCGCCGGTGTTATCCTGACACCGGAGGAACCGAAGCCGGGCCTATAGTTCGTTCCCCCATTAGTAACCGTGATCGAGACGACAACACCGTCAACTACGGTAGCATAAGCTGTGGCGCCTGAGCCCATCATGCCATTCCCGAAACTGATGGCAGGTGCCGCCACGTAGCCGGAGCCGCCATTAGTAACGGTGACGGCGGTGATTACCCCACCGACCACTGTGGATGTAGCCGTCGCCCCGCTGCCCATCCCGGCACTGGAGAAGCCGATCTTGGTGACGTCGAGGCCTGCCGTTTTAGCGTTGGCCCAGAATACATCGAACTTGGAACTGAAAGGGCTGACTTCTGGGCTTTCTTCGAACGCCGCGATGGCCTCAGCCACCCGGGCGTAAGTCAGGTCGAGGTGGCTGTTGATAAAGCTTTCCTTGATTGAGTTTTTGCCGAACACTTCCTCAAACAGACCTGCGTACTCGGAATGCGCCACCCCCAGGCACACCACCCGAGCGGACGGCATTGCCTGCTCCAGGGGGTTCAGGAATGGCCCCTGGGCCTGCTCGGCCAGCGGATCATCGAGAGTCCAGCCCGTAGCCCGGCCGTCGTAGAACATGCCGCCGATCCAATTGCCGTTCGCATCTTGATGCAGTAATGGGCTGTCTCCGGCATAAGCCGCTGACGGCGGTTTTCTGTTGCCCGCCCGCCCCTCGATCGCGCCGGGGTAAATCGCCTGGGTGTCATTGATCGCGGAATCCGGACCGGTATAGCCGGTGGACGGATCGTGGCAGGTAGCGCACGACATGTTGTTGCCGCTGGAAAGATTGGTGTCAAAGAACAGGTACTTGCCCAGCAAGACCTTCTGCTGGGTCGGGGTGAGCCCGCTCCAGTCCTCGACCGCCGAGGCTTCGACTGGCGCCAGCGCCAGCATCAGACCGACGACCGCCGCCGCCATGATCAGCTTCCTTCGCTTCATACTTCCTCCCTTGAAACCACTGTAACTCTGGTGGTCTTTCACTGATATCATTTTATGGAAGGTTGTATGTCGATAACAATCCGTAAAGGTACTAGTTTTTTTACCCCATTCGCTACGTACTTAGACCTAATACTATATCCGAATATGTCCGAGCCTTCGGGCTTTTTTCAGTCTGTTATTATGGTCCCGAGTCAAGCATCGAACCCTCTTGACTTACCGATCAAACGGAAATATGATGAATTACCAATGGCGTGAGGTGGATCATGAAAAAGAGAATTACGCTGGCCCTTATTTCTCTCGTCCTCGCCCTAATCCTCGTTGCCCCCGTAGTTGTCTCCGCAGCGGATCAGGGTAAAGGTCCCCCGGATTTGGAACGCATCGTATTTATCCATTCCAAGTTCCAGGATGTTAAACCCGGCGGTAATACTTCCAAGAACCCTGCGCTTTATTCTTACAGCCGCTACCACTGGTCATCGCCGACGATTCCCTACTATTACAATCCCTCCGGCAGCCCCGTCACCAATGCGGAACAGGGTGTCACAACGTCTTTTGCCACCTGGAACGACACTGCCTCAAGCGTCTACTTCGATTATAAAGGGATAACAACTGCGTATGTACCGGGGGTTGATGTCGCCTTGCCGGATTATAAAAACGTGGTAGGGTGGGCGAAATTGAACGATCCGGACACAATCGGTCTCACAATAATATGGTCGAATTCCAAGACCAAACTTGTTGTTGACGTCGATACCGTTTTTAATCTTGATTCATGGTTGACCTGGTCCCAGACATCCGTGTCCGGCGATCCAGATACCGCCCCACTCCTCACCAACACCTCCGCTTACGATTGCGACGTCCAAGGTATCATGACCCATGAAGCGGGCCATTGGCTGGTGCTGAATGACCTGTATACCAATGCTGCCGCCGCGCAGACGATGTACGGCTACGCCTCGGACAGGGAAGTGAAAAAGCGCAGCCTTGAAAGCGGCGATATCGCCGGTGTGTTGAAAATCTATCCGTAAGGTAAACCGAAAACCGGTTGAAAAAGTGAGGGAGCCTGGAAAGGCTCCCTCACTTTTTAACTTTCGATATGCCAATTAAATAGTTAGCATTTCTGCAAACTGTAAACTGTCTACCGTCCACTGACCAACAAGTGCCCCGCTTAGTTGGTCTTCAACCACTCCGCCAGGATCGAATGCTGTTCTGTGGTTAGATTCTTGGCCGTTTTATGATCGACCAAAAACGCCACCAGGCTGGTCTGGGTGAAATCTTTGAGTTCCGGCGCCGTGATGTTCGGACCGTGGCCGCCCGTCCGGTCGGATTCATGGCAGGACGCGCAGTCGTTGGAGAAGATCTGGGTCGCGTCGGCTAAATCGATCGGAGATACCGTCTTAGGCACACACGCCGTAACCAGACCGCCGAAAATCAGGATGACCACCGGGACGATAATATAAAGCGCTTTCTTTCGCATTGAATCCTCTGTCGGTTTATAGATGAATGAGAGACTATTATAACTTGCCGAAGGCGCCAGAACCAAACATCGTTTTAAAACTAAAGGGCACGCCCCGCGTGCCCCTCCCCAAGTGTCCGAATGGGTGACTTTATTTCACGAATATCGTGCCGGTCATTCCCCCCTGGATTTTGCAGTGGTAGTAGTAAGTCCCCGTTGAGAGGAACGTGTAGGTATAACTGTCGCCGGGGCTGAACAACCCGCTGTCGAAAAGTCCGGTATCGCTGGTGACCGAATGCACATTACTTTCGGTATTCTTCCAGGTTACGGCTGTCCCGACTTTTACCGTCAGCGCCGCCGGCAAATATTGAAGGCGGTACATTTCCACCGTCTGGGCCGAAACCTGGGAGCTGCAGGCCTCCGGGATCAGCATGGCGGCAAGCACCATAATGGTCGCTGCCAGCAGAGAAAATGTCGCCTTGAGGTTCTTCCCCACAACCGGCTCCTTAATCGCCGGATAATTATAGCACTGCCGTATATCCCCTGTTTCCAAACATTAGCCCATCCGCAACGACCCAGGTATCCATTGTCATTGCGGGGCTTACCCTTCCGCTTTGCTCTGGCCCTCGACCGAGGGCTTTGCAGACTCTCAGCAGCCCGGCTCGCCAGGGTGGCCGCAGCAATCCTGGTGCTTGGTGATCTTGATCTTGGTATTTCTCATCGCCAGGTAAACCTTTCGGCGGAACGGCATGTCGACAGCCCAGTTATTGAAGAATGCTTTCAGACTTGGCATACAAGCCCTCTCTTTTTGTAGCCATTGTACCCCACCGCCAATCCCTCCCCAAATCTGTCTTTGCGAGACCTGCTTATTAATTCATCCCTCGCCCCCAGAGTGGGAGAGGTTCGAGGGTGTCGGCAAATGGCATTACCCTATTCTGAGCCTGTCGAGGGGGTAACAATCGTCCCCGAATAGTACACCGATCCCAAATATAAGGGGCTCGCCACGCGAGCCCCTTACGAACCGTTATTCCTTTTTCCGTGTCCTATTCGCCTGAACCACCCACGTTGTCATCCTCACACCCGGACATATGCTTTTCAAAGAAGGAAAGGAAAATATTTGCCGTACTTCAACGTTGTACGGGCTTATTTCCGTATGCAAGTGTCATCGCAAAGCTCCAACCCGGTGCCTCAGAATCTCCGGCTAAAGCGTGAGCGAATGATATTTTATATATAACTACATCTTGGTTTTGAGATCTCAACCAATCATTAACCTTTTTGTCGAGTTTCTCTTCCTCTGGGGCTTGGAAGGATACAACGCGAAAATCACTAGCTCGTAACGGTTCTGAAAACATGTTTCTCTCCTTATAGCTTAATTCACAAATTCCGGAGCCTTATTAATAATTATTGAATGAATAGCGCAATAATCGCGCTTATCAATGCGATTAATATGGCCCAAAAGACCTTCCCCCACGTCTCGAGTTGCGCAACCCGTTTATCAACATCGGAGAGTGATGCGCTTGTTCCTCTTAACGATGTCACAATTTCGACAGGAAGTGCTTTGTAACCTGGTTTATTATAGGGCTTTTCTGCGTCCTTCGATAGTTCATAGAAGAAAATCATGAATGTCTTTTCTCGGTATTTAAGAACCACGTCTGTTGGGCCAGCGTTGTAAACAGAAAAAACGATTTTTCCTTCATAACCTGGATCGACATGAAAACCCGAAACATTGATCAAGCCTCGCGCTTTCTTCCGAAATTTGACCGAGATCAATCCCAAATAGTTTTTAGGGAGTTTGATAGTTTCATAAGTGTGAAGCAGCGCAAATTGACCTCTTGGAATACTTACAAAAGGTTTCTCTTGCGTTAGCTTCTGGGGGTATTCTTCTCGGCTAATGTATACTTCATCTCCAAGGCTGAGATCATAAGAGGCCCTTTCCGCCGCATTATCATCAAATTCACTCAAATGGTTTGGAAATAACTCAGATCGTTTTTCGATAATATCGCGATCAGTCAAAAACCCTGGCATTTGGTCACCTACCCTTTAGTCAACTATTTGGGACAATAGCACTAATACGACCACTGCCACTGCCCCAACTCCCAAAGACAAAGCTAGCCGCAGCATGAACTGGACAACGCGATAGTCGCGACGCTCTCCTAATAAAGGGCTATTCGCTAAAGCGATAATTAAATAAATTGCGCCACCAAGCAATATGACAAAATACAGACTTCCAAGATATAGAGTATAGTCAATATCCAATCCGGTTAATTGGGGGGCTAATAGCCCTAACAAAACGAGTCCTAGTACAATAACTACCTCCCACCACCTGGGGCGAATAATATTATTCTGTTCTGATTCGCTAGGTTCGTTATTTGCCATTGTCTATCTCCGTTGTAGCATTCCGGGTTATCTTGCCAAGGACTTGATAATCAACGCATTGCTGGCATTTTGATCTTTGAGAAAACACTCGTGGGCTTGGATGAAATAATGGCAACAGAATGCAATTACGCCAATTTATGGGTTCCGCTACGCTTGAACTCAATGTTACAGTATGGGGTTCGATGACCGCCAATGCCTTTAAAGCTATCCTACCAAGAGGAACAATAAATGCAGGGGACAAAATATCAATTGTTTCTCTCAGAAAATCAGAACAATTGAATATCTCAGCTTTGGTCGGTGTGTCATTAACCCCAATCTGATTAATGGGATTACAGAGGATTGCGTTTGTGATAAAGACTTTAGTACGGTCAATTTCCGCAGATTCTAAAAAAGAAGCGAAATTCCTGCCAGTTTGATCTCCAAAAAGAGGAATCCCATACTTTTCTGCGCCCAAGCGCCCTGGGGCCTCGGCGATAAACATAACCTGGGCGTCCAATGGTCCATTAGATGGTCCAAGAACACGACGGCGCCCATTCATCCGGGGGCATTTGCTACAAATCTGCGCCCGCTTTACAAGGCTATCAAATCGCGACTGCTTTGTCATCGCTCCTAACCGCCGTTTTTTGGGAAATAAGGCAGTCAGGATCTTTGCCACCGCATATAGTGCCCGCCTTAATGGCTTTCTGGGCTAGACAGCCAGATTTACACTTCGAATATTGGTGACAGGTAATACATGTAAAATTGATCTCATCATGTGCTTGCCTAACAGTTTGAAGCAAGATTGACTTGTTCCAAATCTCCTCAAGAGAATGGTCTCTAACATTTCTAAACGGATCCACGAATTCAAATCGCTTAAAGGCATCACAGGGGGCAACAGTCCCATCAGGATTTATTGTAAGCACGTTCAAACCCGCTTCACATGATGAAGGATTTTCTGGGCATATAATGTTAAATGGGGCTCCTGCGCGTACCATCAAATTAGGAAACTCCGCAGCAATCCTATTTTTTTTATCACACAAGGTTCTGAAGTTTTTCGCTGAAAGCTGGAGCATGTCCCGGTTAAACGCTCCGCGGCCTTGGGGTACGAATCGCAGCCAGCTCATTTTTCTCACACCCATGGAATCCACTAACTGGCCTATATCAAATAACTCGCCGATGTTTCCGGCGTGTGGCACCACATGAACCTCGGAGTTAACCCCGTGGCGTTTGGCAGTATTAAGGGCAGAAATAGTTAGGTTAAAGCTGCCATTGACCCGAGTAATCCATTCATGGCTGTCGGCGTTTGCCCCATGGAGACTAAAAATCGTTCGAATTCGCTTTCCTGCAAGAAAAGCAGCCATATCTTCAGATAGGGCTTGAAGCACTCCCCTTTTCTCCATGATTCCTGTCGTATACAGAGAGACGTCGAGATCTTTATCCGTTGCTTTTGTCAAAACTAACTTTATATCGGCATAAGTCAGCGGTTCACCACCGGATATGCAAATCTTCCGCCCACCCATTTCCGCAAACTCAGTGACAAGACTTTCAACGCGGTGTGCGTCTAGGAAAAGCATTGAAGAGGATTCGCCACTTGACGAACAGTGAAGGCAAGCCAACGGGCAATGACGGTTGACTTCTATCTTGAGTTCGCGGAGTTTGTAATTATTCATGTGACTCCCTGTTTCAAGACAAGGATGTTTAGTCTATTACGAAATCGGGGATTCGTCAATTGCTAGTTTAACACCGTGTAAAATATAGGTCAACAAAAATTATTCTAAGGACTATTGACTTCAACTTATCATGATGTTAATAATAACCTGTGTCAAAAAGAAGATATGGACGTCGCGGTTCAGCGGAGTTTGGCGCATTACTCAAACAGTGGCGAAAAGCCGTCCGGCTGACCCAAGCTCAGGCGGCCGAACGCCTGGGGATTAAGAGTGCGAGCCCTGGGGCTTACCTAAGCCTTATTGAGAAGGGGGAGCGCCCAATTCCTGACGCTGTATTAGCTAATGTTCCAAACGTCTATTCAAAGCGAGCTGAAGAGGTGATCAAAGCTGCATACCATCCCCAGATTCCTATGCCCCTGCTGGCATTAACTCTTGATCCTTCTTCTCTTCCGAAAAGTATTGAAGATTATCTCACTGAACTTGGCGACGAGGAAAAAAGGGACCTGATAAAATACGCAGCCTTTTTGGTGTTGCGCCATAAAACCGAACAAAACGATATTAAGGTCTCAACTTAGCAGGCTTTATTCGCTAAAATAATCCGAATCGAGCCTTTTCAGATTGTAACTAACCACGGGGCTTACCCCAATATTATGTTCAATCATCAGTTCGGTTAGTTTTGCCCCGTCAATAAGCACTATTTTGCTTTCAATCTGCTGAGCATATCTCTCGGCTTCATCTGAAAAGCCCGATGTTGTGATAAAAATCCCTTTTTTTGCCCGCTGACCTTGAAGAGCCCCGGCGAATTTCTGCACCTCCGGTCTACTAACAGTGCCTTCCCATCGCTTGGCTTGAATATATATAACATCAAGACCGAGTTTGTCCTCTTTGATTGTGCCGTCAATCCCCTCATCACCGCTTTTACCAACAACTTGACCCGCGTCCTTGATACTACCGCCGTAACCCATTTGAACCAACAACTCGATTACAGTGTTTTCAAAGAACCCGGGATCACTGTCCTTAATTTTTTGAAGGAGTTCATCAGCAAGCGCACTATTAAGCTCGTTATAAGCATTTTCCAATGCTTCTTGAGGGGTGACAGCAGTAGTTTTATCAGGTGGCTTGGGAGTCTTTGGTTTCTCGTGACCAAGTTTCTTGAAATCTTGAAACTCCTTAAACTGTTCCAAATATTTTGCGTTAATACTATTCGGTTTAGCTTTTAGGACTTCTTTACCCCTATTGGTTATCTTAAAGCTTCCCCTTTTGGTTGACTCGATCAATCCAGCTTTTTTCATATAAGTACGTGCCCAACCAACTCGATTATGGAAAACCGCCTGCCTGCCGCTTGGCAGTACCTTTCTTAGATCCTCAGGCATAAGATGAAATTGGTTTCCCAGCGAGGCTATGCTGTCTTGCAGGGTATGTTCTTTCCCATCAGAAATAAGTGTGAGCAGGGGTAGCATAATCGTCTGATAATCTGGAATTGGCATTCTTTCCCCCAAGCTAAATTCCGTTTTTCAGCTTTGTCTTAATTTACGCTGTGCCAATTGAAAAGGCAACAATATTTTTTGTTGATGGTTGATCCACCCACCACACTGCAAAACTCACAAAGACATGACGACTGAAAACTAACCCTTTCCCCCTTTGACCTCCCCTCCCAGCCTTGTATACTAAATATCGGTAACCCCCCACTAAGGAGCCCACGATGAAATCAGAAGATATCTTCTGGAAGATCGGCGAGACTACTATCGGCGCTACGTTGACCTTGCCGGATGAACCGGGGAAATCGGTCGGCATTGTTTTCGTCGCCGGGTCGGGGCCCACAGACCGTAACTGGGAATCTCCCCTCCTACCCGGCAACAATGGTTCCGCTAGGCTGTTGGCCGAGAGGCTGACCGCCGAGGGCTACGTCACCCTGAGGTATGACAAGCGCGTCACCGGCTCCTACGCCAAAGACAACATGGCGCACTTGGCCGGCAAGATCAGCATGGAGAGCCACTTCGAGGAGCTCAAGAGCGCCGTTTCACAGCTCATCGATCGGCCTGAACTGGCCCCCGAGAGCATCTACGTCCTCACCAACTCCGAGGGCGCCCTCCACGCCCTGTACTACCAGACCCACGCCAACGTGCTGCCCTTCTCCGGCATGATTCTGACCGGCGCGCCGGGCCGGCCGCTGTCCCACGTCGCCAACCACCAGGTCTTCACCCAGGCGAAGGCTCTGCCCAATGCCGACGATGTCATTGCCCGCTACAAGAAGCTCATCGCCAGTTTCGAGGCCGGCAAGCCTTTCGTTGCCGATCCCAACCTGCCCGAGGGCTTCAACAACATGGTGGCGGCTTTAAGCGCCCCGTTCAACCAGCCGTTTACCAGGGAGTTCTGGGCTTTCAAACCGGCACCCTATTTCAGGAACCTCGACGTGCCCGTCCTGGTGGTCATCGGCAAGAAGGATCTCCAGTGCGATTGGAAGCTCGACGGCGAAGCTCTCGAAAAAGAGGCCGAGGTCAACGAAAACGTCGAGTTCTTCTATCCCGACAACGCCAACCATGTCCTGAAATTCGAGCCCACCCCCCGCGAGCAACTGACCATGGCCGACGCCGTCAAGAACTACAACCTGCCCGAAGCCAAACTCGACCCTGAAACCGTCTCCACCATCATCAGCTGGCTGAACCTGCAAGTAGCCCGTTAACAAACCTGAGACGACTGCCGCCTTTTGACTGTCTTTGCGAGGATTGCCTTGAATGGCAATCCGTGGCAATCGTCCCCGAATAGTACACCGATGCAATCGTGCGAGGCTTTAGCCTCGCATTACCCCTCAATCCCACCCCCAGCTGTCTTTGCGAGGACTGCCTTGAATGGCAGTCCGTGGCAATCGTCCCCGAATGGTATACCGATGTAGTCGTGCGAGGCAGCGCCTCGCAGTCCAGACTATTACTCGTGCTAAAATACCCCGTGCCCGAAAAACTGTACTGCGGCCTATATCCTGGCATCGAGGGACAACACAACCGTCTATATTGGCGTCACCAGCGATCTGAAACAACGGGTTTTCCAGCATAAATCTCACCTGGTCGCCGGTTTTACCAAACGCTATAACGTCGATAAACTCGTCTACTATGAAACTTGCGGCGATGTAATCTCAGCCATTTCCCGCGAGAAACAACTGAAATCATGGCACCGTGAGAGGAAAAACAAACTTATCGAGAGATCCAACCCTGAATGGTGCGACCTCTACGATAATATCTAATTAAACTGTCTTTGCGAGAATTGCCTTGAATGGCAATCCGTGGCAATCGTCCCCGAATAGTACACCTATGAAATGGTGCGAGGCATACCTCGCAGTACTTGTGCCCTTCGCCCGTGGTCGAATCTAATAAAAGATTCTCTTCGCCCGGAAAAACTTGTACCCCCGCAGCCGGAACACCAGCGACCTCATCCTCTCCCTCTGCGACAATGAACTCGATGGGCATTTATTCGTATCCATAGCGGCCGCTCCTTTTTGGAGTGTTTTTCGGATTTCGATATTCGAATTTCGGATTTATTAGCTGAAAGCCTCGGGCTTTCAGCCTATTTCCAGGGTGAATTCACCTGGAAATAATTCCCGTCCGGGTCCGCGAAAGTGCTGATCCACGCCCCGTCCAACTCATAGAGTTCCTTGACGACCTTCGCGCCCAGCGCCTTTATCCTCTCGTATTCTTTCTTGTAATACCTCGTCTCGAAGTTCAGCAGGATCCTCTGCGGTTCCTTGGCGATACCCTTGACCTCGGAGTGCTCCCCGATGTGCAGCCAGCAGTCTCCGACCTTCCACCCCCACCAACCCTCTTCCGTCCAATCCGGCTTGCCGAGGACTTTGGTGTAGAATTCCGCCAGCACCGCCGGTTTCTCCGACCCGATCATGATCGACGTCATGGTCAACATTGTTGTTCCCTCCCGTATATTTTCGATTCCTTGCCGACCCTAGTTTAGAACCTGCCCGATAGCTTATATATCCGTAATTTCCCCTATTTTTCGATGCCAATACTCCTACTTTTCCCATGCGTCGTTGTGAGGAGCATGGCGACGCGGCATCTGACTGGGATCGTCCCAGGCCTTATCTCCTCTCCCCCACGGGGAGAGGGTAGGGAGAGGGGTACCTTTGCATTAATGGCAATCCATGGCAATCTGCGGTTGGTCATTCTCTTCCACCCCTATACCAAACCCTCCCCAAACTGTCTTTGCGAGACCTGCCTGACGGCAGGTCGTGGCAATCGTCCGCGAATAGTACACCGATCTTATCGTGCGAGCTGTTCCTCGCAGTTATATACACCGCAACCCCCTTGGCCTTTCGTAAAAATATTGCCCCAAAAACGACACGAAACGCTTGACACCCTCGAGAACACCGGTGCTATAATATCACCCGATGATTATTAGAACACCTGTACAATCTCTATTTGTCGCCCCGAATCCTTTTACGCCCGAAATATTCGTTTCATTCGTTTTCACCACGCCCTGGACTGAAAACTAAACATGATTACCTGCGATATGTGTGCGATTGAGCTATTTAGGATGGATGCTAATCCACCGCAAACGGTAGTATTGATCAAGGCTGGGTATTTGGAATTTCATGACATTTGTTTTTCTTGCCGGCAAAATAATGAATATTTGTTTCCTCACGATTGGCCAATCGCGAAATTTTGGGGTTTGTTTCAGAAAAAAGGTTTTTCCCCGAAAAAACAAAAAACAAATCGGTCTTTGGGATTTTTATGTCGTTCTTGAATTTGAATTTCGGTTTTGTATTTTGAGTTTTGATATTTGAATTTGTTTCGGATTTCGATATTCGGATTTCGGATTTACGACCAGGTATAGGTTCCTTTTAACTCCCAATGCCCCACCGAGTCGTTCCAGTCGTTTTTGCACGGACAGAAAGCCGAGAACTAATGGCTGACAGCTTGCCCGCCAACCGCCGAAAGTCTATAATCCATAGCTACACTGCTCAAAAAGGAGGCCCCCGATGCCCAGTTACTGCTACTTCCAGGGTGAGATAATCCCTTTAGAGAACGCCAAAATCGGCGTCATGACCCACGCCTTGCACTACGGCACCGGCCTCTTTGAGGGCATCCGCGGCAATTGGAACGCCGACCACGGCCAGCTCTACATCTTTCGCCTTCAGGACCACATGCGGCGCATGAAGGAAGGCTGCAAGGTCCTCAAGCTCGACATTCCCTTCACTGCCGACGACCTCTCCCGCATCACTGTCGACGTCGCCAAAAAGTGCGGCTTCAAAGAGGATATTTACCTCCGCCCTCTCGCCTATAAGTCCAGCGAGGCCTTGGGGGTGCGCCTCCATGATCTGAAAAGTGACTTCCTGTGCTTTGCCATCCCCTGGGGTCGCTACATCGACACCGACTCCTGCCGCTGCGCCGTATCAACTTGGCGACGCCCCGACGACAACGTCTTCCCGCCCAGTGTGAAGGCGACGGGCCTCTACATCAACAACGCCCTGACCAAGACCGAGGTCATCGAGAACGGCTTCGACGAAGGCATCATGCTCGCCCCCGACGGCCACGTCGCCGAGGGTTCTGGCGAGAACCTCTTCCTGGTCGAAAAAGGCAAGCTGATCACTCCGGCGACCTATTCGAGCATCCTTAACGGCATCACCCGCGATACCGTCATCCAGCTGGCGAAGAAGGAACTCGGCATCGAGGTCGAGGAGAGGCTGGTCGACCGCTACGAACTCTACACCGCCGACGAGTGCTTCCTGACGGGTACGGCTGCTCACCTTACTCCAGTCTGCGAGATTGATCGTCGCAAGCTCGGCGATGGCGGCCTTGGTCCGATCACTTCCAAGCTGAAAGACCTCTACTTCGACGCCATCAAGGGTAATCTGCCCAAGTACACCGGCTGGTGCACGCCGGTCTATTAGACTCCTCGCCCGCAGTCTTGTGGGAGAGGGTTAGGGTGAGGGCAAGACAATGCCAATATTAGCCCTCATGTTAGGTTATCTCTGGGGCAGCATCCCCACCGCGAACTTAATCGCCCGCCTCTCCGGCGGCGACCTGGGCGGTGGTAATGTCGGTACCCTGAATACCATTCGGCGAGTAGGGCTTGGTCCCGGTCTCGCCGTGGCTACCCTGGACATTGCCAAGGGTGCCGCGGCGGTGCTCACCGCCCGTTACCTCCTGGACGTGCCGACTGTCTGGGTCCTCTTTGCCGGAGTCATGGCTGTGGTGGGGCACAACTGGATGGTCTGGTTAGCGTTCAAGGGCGGCAAGGGCATGGCGGCGGCAACGGGTTCCGTCGCCGCCGCCTCTATCATCTACCACGAGGCTTGGGGCATCGCCGCCTTCGTAGGCATAATCCTGGTGGTTTGGAGGTTGAGACGTAATCTGGTACTGGGCAACGCGGTGGGCTTATTAAGCCTGCCTCTGTTAGCCTGGCTGGCTTCTCATTCGATAGAGGCTACGCTGACAGCCTTTGCCCTCGATGCCGTCATTGGAGCGAAGTACGCGCCAGATGCCATCGCCGACTTCAAACGGAGGGGGCTGGCTGCTTTGGGCAGGGATGACATTAAACCAAAAGAGAGTGGCTAACTATCTCGCCTTCCGGAGGCTCTTGACCAGCCATAATACTTGGCAGACCTCTTCCAGGGCGGCAGTGTACTTGTATGCCTCCTCGAGGATCTGGCCGGTGGCAAAGCTGCCGTGGCCGTGCACCAGGACGATCTTGTGGGTCTTTAGCGCCTCGGCGACCTCCTCGCTCAGGCAGCCTGGGCGGGTGTCCTGGTTCCAACCAAGGACAGGTATCTTACCAAGTTCATAGTGCTCCGCCTGCTCCGAGACGATCTCGGTTTCAGTCATGGAAAGTGCAATGGCGTGCGGAGGATGCGCATGAACGATGGCGCCGGCGTTGGTATGCTGCAAGATGGCTCGGTGCACCGGCAATTCCACCGATGCTAGGGGTGTCTGAAGATCGTTCTTGACAATGCCCGTCTCGATCAGGTCCTGGTCGGAGAGAACGCCCAGTTGGCTTCCCCGGCGGGTGATGAGCATCTTTTCATCGTTTAAGCGAACCGACAGGTTGCCTGAATGCGAGGACACGAGCCCCCGGGTGAAAAGAGCTTTGCCGACTTCTTTGAATTGGATACCGAGCATAGTACAGCAGCCTTGATAAAGATGATTGGGAAGCTGCTATATGGTAGCCGACCAGGTTTTAAAAATCAAACGAGCTTACGAATGACGCCTACTACCCGGCCCTGGACCTCGACATTGGAGGCTTCGGAGAAGATGGGCGCCATCTGGGAGTTTGCAGGCTGCAAGCGGACCTTGTTGCCCCTCTTCTCTTTGTAAAAACGCTTCAGAGTGGCTTCTTTCTCGGTCTTGAGCCATACAGCGGCCATCTCGCCGTTGTCCACCGATTGGACTGCCTGCATGATGACAACATCGCCATCATTGATAAGGGCATCGATCATGGACGTGCCTTTGACTTTCAGAGCGTAGACGTCCTTGCGGTCATCCACGAAGGCCTGTGGCACCTCGACGGTTTCGGCAGAACCGGAAGCGTTCCAAGTTTCCGTGTCCGGCACCGGGATCGGTCGACCGGCGGCGATCTGGCCCATCAGAGGCACTGTGGTCGGGCATGCCCGGTTCACTTTATCGACGAGTTCGATGCCGCGGGAGATCTCGTGGTGACGGCGGATATAACCCAGACGCTCAAGGTGTTTCAGGTTGTAATCGGCAACAGACGTTGAACTGATGCCACACCCGGCAACGATATCCCGGATGCTTGGGGGAATACCGAATTTCTTGACGTAGTTCTGGATGAACTCCAGTATCTTTTCTTGCCTGGCCGAAAGGGTATCCAGCATTTTAGCCATCTTTACACCGCCTGAACATGTGTTCTTGAGAACACTTTATCTCATTTCCGACTGCGTGTCAAGACCTTTAACACAAATTTCCGAAAAAGTTCTTGTCTTGAGTCTTTAGACGACCATCGTGCCAAAGGTGACGACGCGGTCGTTCTCGTCGGGCCGGATGACAATGACGCCCTGGGTGCTACGGCCCATGACGACGATGCCTTTTTCGGAATCTTCGGTGCCAACAGGGGTGCGTATCACGACGCCTTCAGCGGTCGCGATCATCACCTGATGTTCTTTATCAACTACTTTG
This sequence comes from Dehalogenimonas etheniformans, assembly GCF_014672715.2. Classification (NCBI taxonomy): domain Bacteria; kingdom Bacillati; phylum Chloroflexota; class Dehalococcoidia; order Dehalococcoidales; family Dehalococcoidaceae; genus Dehalogenimonas; species Dehalogenimonas etheniformans. The sequence goes on from NZ_CP058566.2 coordinate 24,343, forward strand.
CCCGCTACCACCGGTCCAGTCTTCTCAACCACCTTGAAAGTCAATACGCCGGAACCGCCTCGGTGCTGCAGCGGATATTCCTCCACTGGGGTAAGTTTACCCATGCCACCTGATGTGATAACCAGAACGAAGTGTCCGGGGTGAGTGACGTCCATACCGACCATGCGGTCATCGCCCCGCAGGGTGATGCCGCGCACGCCTCCGGACGCTCTCTGCGAAACCCGAAGATCTGATACGGGGAAGTGGATGGACTGACCATCCCGGGTAATCAGGATGATATTTTCGTCTTCCTTAGCGACAAGAGCGCCGATGAGTTCATCGCCTTTGGGTAGATCCATGGCCAACAAGCCGCTAGACCGCACCGAAGCGAAATCCGAAGCCGGGGTGCGCTTGATCTCGCCGCCGGCGGTGCCCATGATTAGCGAATTCTCTTCCTTGAACTCCGTCAGCGAAAGCATGGCGGTTATCTTCTCGTTTTCCGACAACGGAACGAGGTTTATGATCGCGAGGCCCTTGGCGGTACGAGACAAATCACAGGGAATCTCGTGACACTTGATCGAGAAAATCCGCCCACGGTTGGTGAACAAAAGAACGCTATCGTGCGTGTCAGCCACCATGATGAAGCGGACGGCATCTTCCTCGCGGGTGGTGATGATGCTCTTGCCCCGGCCGGCGCGATTCTGTAACCGGTAGACCTCGGTGGGCACCCGCTTGATGAAATTACGCTCGGTCAGGGTAACCACCATGCTCTGGTGAGGGATGAGGTCCTCTTCACGGAACTCGATAACGCCCTGAGCCTGAATCTCGGTACGACGGGCGTCGCCGTACTTGGCCTTGATGTCGGCAACATCGGACTTGATCAAAGCCAGGATCTTTCTCGGGTTGGCCAGAAGATCTTCTAGGTAGGATATCTGTTTCAAGACCTCGGCGTATTCATCGAGGATCTTCTGACGTTCGAGACCGGCCAGGCGGCGCAGTTGAAGATCGAGGATGGCCTGGGCCTGGATCTGGGAAAGGCCGAACCTGCTCTGGAGTTCTCGCCGGGCGACTTCAGAATTCTCAGCTTTACGGATAAGGTTGATTATGGCGTCGAGATTATCGAGGGCTATTTTAAGCCCCTCGAGGATGTGGGCTCTATCTTTGGCGGCTTTGAGCTCGAACTTGGAACGCCGGATGATGACCACCTGGCGGAACTCGACGTAAAGCTTCAGGGCTTCCTTCAGGTTGATGATCTGCGGTTTACCGTCGACCAGGGCGAGCATGTTGATAAAGAAGCTATCCTGGAGGTTGGTGTGCTTGTGGAGATTGTTCAGTATCTGTTGTGGCTGACCGTCGCGCTTGAGGTCGATGACGACTCGAAGTCCCTGTCGATCCGACTCGTCGCGGACTTCGGCGATGCCGGTGACCTTCTTCTCCCTGACCAGACCGGCGACGCGGGAAACCAGTTCTGCTTTGTTAACCTGGTAGGGGAGTTCGGTGATGATGATCTGCCGTTTACCGGTCTCAGAGGCGTCGGTGATGTGAGCCCGGGCGCGGATAACGACTTTTCCGTGACCTGAAGCGTAGGCGCTACGGATGCCATCGGTACCAAGGATAATGCCGCCGGTGGGGAAATCCGGTCCCTTGACGAAGTGCATCAGGTCATCCATGGTGCACTCGGGGTTATCGATCAGATAGGCGATGCCATCGCAAAGCTCGGACAGGTTATGAGGCGGGATGTTGGTGGCCATACCGACGGCGATGCCGGCCGAGCCGTTCATCAGCAGGTTGGGCAGTCTTGAAGGAAGAACCGTCGGCTCATTCAACGACGCATCGAAGTTGGGCATAAAATCGACAGTGTCTTTATCGATGTCGACCAGCATTTCCTCGGCGAGTCGGGTGAGCCGGGCTTCGGTGTAGCGCATGGCAGCCGGCGGATCGGCGTCAACCGAACCGAAGTTACCCTGGCCGTCGACCATGGTGTAGCGCATCGAGAACGGCTGGGCCATGCGCACCATTGCGTCATAAACCGAGGTATCGCCATGTGGATGGTATTTGCCGAGGACTTCGCCGACGATGCGGGCGCTTTTCTTGTAGGCGGTATTGTAGTGCATCCCCATGTCGCTCATGGCATAGAGGATGCGGCGGTGGACCGGTTTCAAACCGTCGCGGACGTCGGGAAGGGCGCGGGAGACGATGACGCTCATGGCATAGTCGAGGTAGGAGTTTTTCATCTCCTCCTCTATGTTGATCGGGCGGGTTTTTCCGATTACCATTAGACCTCCAACTCCTCTTCGTCCTCTTCCTCGGGATAGGTTTCCTCTTCAAGGTTCTCTTCGACCGCAACCTCGGCTTCTTCGCCCTCAGGCGCCGGTTCGGTTTCTTCGGCAACTGATTCGAGTTCAGGTTTGCGCGCCGCTGCGGGCAAGCGGGTGGGGAAGGATATTTGCCCTACTTGCGACGGATCCTGATAGGTTTCGCGGATCATGATCGACAGCTTGTCTTCCGTAGAACTGACGACGGTGCCAGAATACCTGTTACCGCCGCGCATGAGTTTTAAAAGCCTCAGGGCGTGGCGCGGCTCAACCGAACCGACGTACTCACCCGCCACCGTCTCGATCCTGATGACGGCACCGGCCGGAAGCAGGTTAACCTTGTCGCCAGCCACCGCATGAGCCAGCACCTCCCGAGGCGCCAGGGAACTCAGGTTGACGACGCCGGCTTTGCCGGTTTCCTCGAGGAAAACCTGCGGTTCCACGCGCTGCCCGTTGCCTTCCACATTGGTCTTGGACCCGGAGACGACCAGGACTTCGAGCCGTCGCAGGTTACGGTCGGCGATGGAGTTATAAGGGTCGGCTTCTTTTGACTTTTTATAAGCAGCCTGGGCCATGGTGTACTCGCCGAGTTCCATGTGAGCCCGTCCCAACCGGTTTAAGGCCTCAACGTCCTGGGGAAAGAGTTCGAGGATGGCCTGATTGGCGGCAATGGCATCGCGCCAGCGGCCTGAAAGGGCAAGCTCTATAGCGCTCTGGCTGTGCTGCTTTTTGAGTTTAGCCTGTTCGTCGTCGTTGTAGGCCATCGCCGGCTCCTAATCTTGATTTTGGTGACAGATTTTACTCGATTACGGAGGGGCGAGCAAACATTCTTATCTCTCGTGTGTCTAGAACAGGCGTATTATACAACCTCGAGGGGAATAGTACCAACATTAACAATATCAAATAATACCAACAATCCACTCCTGATCACCCCTTAGAGCATTGTGAAAATAACTAAAACGACTCGGTGAGGCATTGGGGATTGAGACGCCCGCAGAGCTGTTCTCCTCGTGCAGGTGGTTGGTTGCAGGTCTTGGGCGACACTTGCGTGCGAAAACGAATGAAACGATTCCTGCCCTCGGTGGTTTTTTCAAAAAGGAATCTATCCCCTGGTCGTAAATCCGAAATCCGAATATCGAAATCCGAAACAAATTCAAATATCAAAACTCAAAATACAAAACCGAAATTCAAATTCAAGAACGATATAAAAATCCCAAAGACCGATTTGTTTTTTGTTTTTTCGGGGAAAAACCTTTTTTCTGAAACAAATCCCAAAATTTCGCGATTGGCCAATCGTGGGGAAACAAATATTCATTATTTTGCCGGCAAGAAAAACAAATGGTCATCAAATTCCAAATCCTACGGCGCCTGATCGATAATACCGTTGTGGTGGATTAGCATCCATCCTAAATGGCTCAATCGCATACATATCGCAGGTCATCAGTGTTTAGTTTTCAGTCCAGGGCGTGGTGAAAACGAATGAAACGAATATTTCGGGCGTAAAAGGATTCGGGGCGACAAATATAGATTGTACAGGTGTTCTAATAATCATCGGGTGATATTATAGCACCGGTGTTCTCGAAGGTGTCAAGCGTTTCGTGTCGTTTTTTGGGGATTATTTTGTTATGTAGGGTGTGGGGAAAATGGTGGGTTCCGCTGCGCTGCACCCACCTTACTCGACTCAAAATCCCCATATTGAATCGGAACCTATCCCCTGCCCCTTCCCTTCGGCTCGGGCGCTCGCCGTGGGAAGGAGCGAAGTTTTATAAGAGGTTCCGGCTCGCAGACCCCGCTCGCCGGAATCTCTAACCGAGGGGCCCCGCCCCAGATACAAGCGGCGGGTGGACTGTTCGGGGACCGATTGCCATCCTTCGACTCTTCTCAGGACGGCTAGTGGTGTCAGGCAGGTCTCGCAAAGACAGTTTTAGGAGGTGAGATATCTCCAGGAACTTATAGCGCTTTGAGCGCCGAGACTAGGCCGTCAAGGGGGAGGGCGCGCTGTTCAGAGGAGGTCATATCGCGGAGGAGGATTTCACCTTTCTCCAATTCCGCATCGCCGAGGATAAGGGTGTATCGAGCGCCGAGGCCGGAGGCTTGGCGTAGTTGAGCCTTAAGGGAACGGGATGCAAGGGACTCAAACATTGGAATTCCATCGCGACGCAAGTCAGCGGCTAGTTTGAAGGCAGCTATGAAAGCGGCTTCGCCGAGTGCGGCCAGGAAGAAGCGCGGCGATTCGAGGGCAGGCACCACGATGTTCTGGCGCTTTAGATTCAGGATGATCCGCTCGATACCCGTCGCAAAGCCGATGGCCGGGGTGGGTTCGCCTCCAAGTTGGGGGATCAGGTTGTCGTAGCGGCCGCCGCCGCCGATGGTGCTCTGGGCGCCTTCCTCTCGAGGCTGAATCTCGAAGACGGTACGGCTATAGTAGTCCAAGCCGCGAACCAGGCAATGATTGATTTCAAAAGGAATCGCAATCGCGCCCATGAAGGCGGTCAACTTGTCGAAATGGGCTTTACAGTCAGGGCAAAGAAAATCGACCGAATGCGGTGCCTTCGAGGCGGCAACGCTACAGTCCGGTTTCTTGCAATCGAGCAGCCGCAGAGGGTTCTTGCCGTATCGAATCTTGCAGTCGCCACAGAGGGTGTCGATGCAGGTCGAATAATAATCTTTCAACGCGGCGAGGTAAGCGGCGCGGCATTCCGGGCAGCCGATGGAATTGAGCTGGACGGGCAGGGTGGTGATGCCGAGCTCTCGATATAACGACCAGGCCATGTCGATGACCTCGGCATCGGCGGCGGCGTCAGATTCGCCAAAAACCTCGAAACCGAACTGGTGGTGCTCGCGGTAGCGCCCGGCCTGGGGGCGGTCGTAGCGGAAAATGGAAGCCAGGTAATAGAGCTTGACAGGCTTGGGCTGAGAAGCCATGCCGTGCTCGATGTAGGCGCGGCACACCGGCGCGGTGCCTTCGGGCCGGAGGGTCAGGTCCGCCCCGCCGCGGTCCTGAAAGGTGTACATCTCCTTGGTGACGATATCGGTCTCCTCGCCGACGGTGCGGGTGAAAAGCCGGGCATCCTCGAAAGTCGGCGTGTCGATCCGGGAATAGCCGTAGCGGGCGGCAATGGCGGCGGCTTTAGATTCGACATAACGCCAATATGATTGCTCTTCCGGCAAGATGTCCTGGGTACCGCGGGGAGCCTGGTAATCCATGGTTTTAATCGATCTCCTTATGGGATGATTGATGATACTATTGCTGGCTTGCTCTGGCAAGCCAGCAAATCCGAAAAGACTAAGCCAAATTTAAAGCCTCTCTTAAAAAGGAGCCTATCCCCTGCCCCTTCTCCTTCGACAGGCTCAGGACAGGCCCTTGGGCTCAACTGTTCGCCGTGGGAAGGGGTGTCTTTTTTAAGAGGTTCCGGCTCGCATGCCACGCTCACCGGAACCTCTGACCGAGCAGCCCCGCCAAAGAGGCGGTTTACAGAGGGATCGTCCTCCTCACAAAGAGGGCAGAGGGAATGGTGGGTTAGCACCCGTCGTAAATCTGACAAGAGCGAGGGGCCCTCCGTTGATGGAGAGCCCCTCGCGATAATGACTTCCCGTTGAAAAAGAAATTACTTCCTGTAGCCACCATCTTCGGCGGTTAGCGTACTGTTTATGCCGAATTGAGGCAGGGAAGAATCCCACCACTCTTCCGGATCTTTAAAGGCCCCATAACCGAAGGTTCGGCCCATATTAGCAAGAAAGCCATTGAATACTGGAACGTAAGAGATAGTCGACTTCAGCACAGAGTGGATGATAGCCCCGCTTCCAGTCGAGAAGGTGCAATAGGCGGCGCATGCGCTGCAACCGGAACCAGGAATGGCTTCATTTACATAGTTCCTGCAACCCGATCCATCGTAATAGAACCTCTTAATTCCCGCTACATGCTGAGTATCAGGTTTGCCATTAATGGGAGGCATTTCATAGCTTGCTTCCCCGGCATCTAATCCTTGTATAGATTTGGAGGGGCAAGAATCGGCGCAGATGCCACAAGTCTGGCAGAAACGCCACACCCCGGCGTCGATTGGATGGGTCTCGGCAAGCGGCATATCCGTAATTTGGCATAGGTCGGTGCTTCGCGGACCCCAGGCGGGAGAGATTACCCAGTTGGCCATGCGAGCGGCCTCAGCCTTGCCGGTGAAAACAGCGACACCAGGCGTGTTAAAGCAGTCGGTGCCATGTCCGGTGCCTCCAAACATGTTGTAACCAAGAGCCCTAAAGAACTGATAGGTACTATAGTAAGCGATATTGCGGATTCCGGAGTTGGCTACAAGATTCGATTTAGACATCCTTGATGGGTAGGTCCTGTCGGTCTCTCTGGGTTCCGGTCCGCCCAGATACATTACGTTCAGGTCTTTGGTCGGGACCACCCACTTCTCCTTGGTGTAATAGGGCTCAGCTACATCCTCGTACACGATGGGTCTTGCGGCCGAGGCTGGAACATCAGCCGGATCGGTATCGATATATTTCGCGCCCGTAGCACTGCCCTTTTCATTCTTAGCCACTAACTTGGTGCGCCAGGTGCTATCCAGATTGTTGAAGCCGGCTTCTGCCATACCAAACAGTCTAATGGCGGCGACCACCATCTTCGAGTTCTCTTCAGGAGTGCCCTGCCATTTGGGTACTCCAAGACCCTCCGGAGTCGTCACGTTTATCTTCCCATCAACCTCTGGGCCAAGAAATGACACCGACCATCGGTTGGACTGGCTCAAGGCAGACCTTAGAGCTTCCCATTTGTGACCGAAACCAGGCACATTGTCCTTCATCCTTTTCGCTTGAAGAGCGCCCGATTCAGCATCTATTTTTTCGACGTAGGCTTTCCCATAGTATTTGGCACGGATATTGGAACACTGTCCCATATAGCGCCGGTCATAGCGGTGTATAACATTCCAATCTATTTCAGGCGTGGGATCGAGGCGCTCGCGTTCCTTGATATACCAGGGATGTTTTTGGAGTTCGCCGCTTGATGCCAATTCATCCAGGTCATGAAAGGTCGGAGCTATCATGGCGGCTCCGCCGATCCCGGCACCTGCCACTCCAAGAGCTTTCATGAATTGCCTTCGAGAAACCGTGCTGTGAAATCCTGTCACTTGACTTCCTCCCTTAAAATATTGTTACTCTTTTATAATAAAGAATCCATAATTTAACATCGTACTAAAGGACTAATGGGTATGCCTATAGTATTAATCCATTACACTGATTTATTTTCATTAATGTCAATGGAGGTATAAAGATAAATAAAAATTAATCATGACTGCCCCTAATTATTGACTCGAAGATAATTCACAGGATAAACTCTCCGAAAACGGAGTGTTCTTTGAATACCATTTCGCCGCTGGCAATTGAAACATATGGCTTAACTAAATATTTCGGCACTACCCGCGCCGTGGACGGAGTCGACCTGGCGGTAGCCGCCGGTTCGGTTTACGGTTTCCTGGGGCCGAATGGGGCGGGGAAAACGACAACTATCCGCATCCTGGCGACCCTGATGCAGCCTGATGCCGGGACAGCCCGGGTATTCGGCTACGATGTGGTCGGCCAGGCTGACGAGGTGCGGCGGAGGGTCGGCCTGACCGGCCAGTTTGCTTCGGTGGATGATGACCTCACCGGGCAGGAGAACCTGGTGCTCCTGGCGCGCCTCCAGGGATTCGGCTGGCCGCTAGCTAAGAGGAGGGCAGCCGACCTGCTGGAAGCCTTCGGGCTGAGCGAGGCGGCGGGGCGGATGGTCAAAACCTATTCCGGAGGCATGCGCCGGCGCATCGATATCGCTGCCAGCATCGTCGTCACGCCTGAACTGTTATTTCTCGACGAGCCGACAACCGGCCTCGATCCGCGCAACCGCAACCAGGTCTGGGACATCATCAAAGCCCTGACCGGCTACGGCTGTACCATCTTCCTGACAACCCAGTATCTATACGAAGCCGACGAGCTGGCCGACCGCATCGCCGTAATCGATAACGGCCGGATTGTCGCCGAGGGCACCAGCGGGCAACTCAAGGCGGCGGTGGGGAGCGGGGCGGTGCACATCCGCCTCATCAACGCCGAATCGCGAACCATTTCCGAACAATTACTGACGACCAAATTGGGATTAGCGGTGAAACCCGAGTCCGACCCAGCCGAGTTTTCCATAATCTTGTCCGATCCGGACATGGCAACCCGGGCACTCTGGGAGCTTAGCCAGGCGGGTATTGGCGTAGCCACGTTTTCCTATGGCCAACCCAGCCTCGACGAGGTCTTCCTGATGCTGACAGGGCATCCGGCAGACTCAATCCATAACCGGGAGCCTCTCAAATGAAGGACGAAACGACTTTTCAACCGGAAATGATCCGCACCGTTCTCTCCATCAAGGAACGACCGCCGGGACTATCGCCGCTGGCAACGACGCTGGCCTTCGGCTGGCGGGCGATGTTAAAGATCCGGCATGTCCCGGAGCAGCTTTTCGATGTCACCGCTTCGCCTATCATCTTCCTCCTGATGTTCACCTATCTCTTCGGCGGCGCCCTGGCCGGGTCCACCGGAGCCTATCTGCAGTTTGTGCTGCCCGGCATCCTGGTCATGACCATCATCATGATCACGATCTATACCGGCCTGGGCATCAACCAGGACATTAAGAAGGGCGTTTTCGACCGTTTCAGGTCACTGCCCATCTGGAGGCCTTCGGTGATCGCCGGCATGCTGCTGGCAGACGGCGCCCGATACACGATGGCCTCGGCGGTCATGATCCTGCTGGGACTGGCCCTGGGCTACCACCCGGAAGCCGGATTTTCCGGGATTCTCCTATCGGTCCTTTTGCTGCTGGCTTTTTCTTCCTGCCTGTCGTGGATATGGATCGCCCTGGGGCTGGTGATGCGAACGCCAGAGTCGCTGATGGCGGTGAGCATGATGATCTTGTTCCCGCTGACCTTCGTCAGCAACGTCTTCGTGGCGCCGCAGACGATGCCGGGCTGGCTGGAGTCTTTCGTAAATGTAAATCCCGTCACCCACCTGGTGACGGCGGTGCGGGGGCTGATCACGGGGGCCCCCGACGCCGGGGAAATCGCCATCGTCCTGGCAGTGAGCGCCGCGCTGCTGCTGGTGTTTTGCCCGCTTGCGATAAGGCTGTATCAGAAGCGCCAATAATTGGTTCCGAGGGACTACCTGCAAGGTGATGATGATTTTGGCCGCTGCCAAGGCGGACTATTGCCACAGCCTCGATTTTTATCAAGATCTTTCGCCTAGAAGCGCATATCAGCTCTTGAAAAAAGCCTCATCCCCAGAGTATTGTGAGTATGGACGTCTCGATAACCTGGTGACGGAGGTGGGATATGTTCAAAACAATCGTTGTTCCTCTGGACGGCTCTCCCGTTTCAGAACAGGTCCTGCCCATGGCGGCTGAACTGGCTAAATGTACCCCTGATTCCAAGATAATCCTGCTTGAGGTGATCAAGCCGGTGGGTCCAAGCGTGATAGACGCACTGGTACTCTCAAACGCCAGCGAGGTTGAGACGCTGACGCCGGCAGAGGCGAAAGATTATCTCAGGCAGATAGCCGCGAAATATCTGGCAGGAATCCATGTACAGATTTTGGCGGAGGAAGGCGGGGCGGCGGAGATCATCCTGCAGACGGCCAAAGATAACAAGGCGGATGTGATCGCCATGGCAAGCCACGGCAGAAGCGGGATCGCAAGGCTCACTCTTGGGAGCGTGACTTCACAGGTCATCAACCATGCGGAGATTCCGGTGCTAGTAGTCAAGGCAAAATAGGAGAGCCCCGCGCGGTTCTCGCCGATGCAAACCTAGCGCCCCCAGAAATAGTTTCAGGTTGAGGAGCTCTTCGATACCACCTTTCGCACTTTGCCGCCCGAAAAACAGAATTACGAGAGCAAGCGCCATTTCATCCTCAGCCCGGTCCTTGAATTAGTTTACCATGTAAAAAAGTTAAGAAGTGAGGTCGATGCCCCTCGGATCGCTGCCGCCATCAGCTAAATCCGACAAACAAGACTGATGAATCGAGTTTTGACCAGAGTAATTCGTGTGTGAATATTAGAAGGTGATATTTACAACGAGCCTGGCTTTGATCGCGCTTGTCGCAGGGGCGGTGGCTTCGTTAGCCGGTTTCGGCATCGGTAGCCTGCTGACGCCGCTGCTGGCGCTTAAAACGGGAATCGGGGTAGCAGTAGCCGCCATAGCGATCGCCCATTTCATCGGAACCTCACTTCGATTCTTTATTTTGAGGGCATCAGTAAACAAAAGAGTCCTGCTGAGCTTTGGCCTGGCCAGCGCGGCCGGAGGATTAACCGGGGCTTTGCTTCATAACACCTTCAACAACAGCCTCCTCGGCGTAATCTTCGGGTGCCTACTCATAATCGCGGGAGTCTCGGAAATCACCGGATTAGCCGGCAAAATCCAGATCAAAGGACCACTCTCCTGGTTCAGCGGGGCGCTTTCCGGACTGTTCGGGGGACTGGTGGGCAACCAGGGAGGCATCAGGTCCGCGGCGTTGACCGGGTTCAACCTGGGAAAAGACGAATTCGTGGCAACGGCGACGGGGATCGCGCTCATGGTCGATTTCGCAAGGATCCCGGTTTATTTGGCGGTACAAGGGCGCGAATTGATTCCGATCTGGTATTTGATCACGATCGTTACGATCGGGGTCATCGTTGGAACACTATTCGGCAAAAGGATCTTGCAGCGACTTTCTCAGGAAGCTTTCACGAAAACGGTGGGAGTGGTTCTTTTCGGGATAGGTTTACTAATCCTAATCCGGATTTAGCAGTAAAAACGAGAGGAGCTGAATAAGCTCCTCTCGTTTACCGAGTTGGGACACTAAGGTTTATTTCCGATAGCCGCCGTGAAGAGCGGTCGTGGTGGTGTCGATGCCGAGCATCGGCAGTGACTGATCCCACCATTCTTCCGGATCCTTGTAGTTGCCGTAGCCGAAAGTCCGGCCCATGTTGGCCAAGAATCCATTGAACACGCCGACATTGGCGATAGTACCTTTTAAAACGGAGTGAACAACAGCTGCGCTTCCCGTAGAGAAGGTACAATTGGCAGCGCAGAGGCTGCAGCCGGTACCGGGATAGGTCTCAGTGACCCACAGGCGGCAAGAAGCGCCGTTGAACCAAATCAACTTAGCGCCGGTGGAGTGTTGGGTATCTGGTTTGCCTTCGATATTCGGTTTGTCGAAGGAAGGTTCGGTGCCTTTCTTCGGAATAGAGTTGGAAGGGCAGACATCGGCGCAGATACCGCAGGTCTGGCAGAAGCGCCAGATACCAGCATCGATCGGTTTGCTTGGGGCGACGGGCAGGTCGATTGTCTGTGTCATGTCGAAAGCCCGAGGACCGTAAGCTATAGAGATCGGCCAGTTGCTGTGCCTACCGCATTCGGCTTTACCGGTCAGCACAGCGATGGTGCCGGTGTTGAACATGTCCGACTGGTGACCCGTCAGACCGATGCCACTGTAACCTAACCCATTGAGGAACTTGTGGGTACTGAAATATGCCATATTCCGGATGCCCGAATTGGAAACCAGGTTGGACTTGGACATGCGGGAGACGGCCGTGCGGTCGGTTTCGCGTGGTTCCGGTCCAGACAGGAAGATTACCCAACGTTCGGCGGTGGGGATGACGCCCTTATTTTTTGTATAGTAAGCCTTGCTGACATCTTCATAGACATACTTGAAACGTTCGGTGTCAGGGGGAGGATAGGGGACGGTCAGGTCGTTGTATTTGGAGGCGCTCACGCCATCGGTGGTATAGGAGACTACCAGCTTGTTGCGAAGGGTATCGTCAAGCTGGGCAAAACCGATTTCGCCAACGCCAAATAGCCTGGTGGCAGCCATGAGCAGCTTGGAGTTCTCTTCAGGACTTCCCTGCCACTTGGGAACCCCCATTGTATCAGGAGTAGCGCCCAGACTGGCACCTTCCGGCCCGGTGAATCCGGCGCTCCAGGTATTCGATTGGCCAAGGGCATTCCGGAGCACTTCCCACTTGTGGCCGAAGCCGGGGGTGTTACCCTTGAGCAGCTGGGCGCTCAATGCCCCGGAGTTGGCGCTCGCTTTGTTAACGCGATCGGTGCCGTAATAAACCGACTGAACATGGCCCATCTGGCCTTGCCATGCGCGGTCGTACCGCTTCATGATGTTCCAATCGACGTCGATGGTGGGATCTAGAAGTTCGCGTTCTTTGACATACCAAGGGTGTTTTTCGAGAGACCCTGCTGACGATGTCAACTCGTCTACGTCGTGAAACACTGGAGCGGTTAAAGCCGCCGCACCCAGGCCAGCCCCTGCTAATCCCAATCCTTTCATGAATTGCCTGCGAGATACGGTGCTGTGGAATAGGGACATTTTACCCTCCTTTTTTATTTTGACTTAAGGTTATAATCAGTCACGCTCGAAGTAAATACGTATTTATGCCGATTTATATTTATTAATCTTCCGCCGAACGTGATAATTAATATATATTCATACTGATAATGAAATAATAATTTTCAATGAACGGGAATAAATAATGATATTATATAAAATATTTAAAATTACTAATCATAACCCCATCACTATCTAGAACCACTTGACATGAAACCTTCCAAGAATACAATTGTTCCATGGATTTTTGGGTAGCTTTTTGGACCGCTGGTTTGACTGGGCTGGTGATCTGGATCCTAAAAAAGATCGGGAAAAGAAAACTCAGCAAGCGGTTGGGGCAGGCGGCAGTGATTCTCGGGGTTATCCCGGTATTGGTTATTTTCTTTCTCGGCGTTTACCGTATGGCCGCTGCGAGCGATCAGACGTCCATCGACACAATCGGCACACAAACCGCCCGCGACCTGGGAGAATGGCTGAGGATAAATTTCATTTCGATAATCGCCGGTGAAATCGGCGGATTCGTGCTGGCGAAAGTGCTGCCTAAATAGCGCTCATATTATGAAATTCAGACTCACACCATTCTGGATACTCTGCTTAACAGGCGGTGTGGCCATTTTCAGCTCGACGATGGCCAAAAATCCGGCGCTACCGTTGTACGTCAAATCGTTGGGAATATCGGACCCCGCGCTGGGTTTCATCGCCGCTTCATCCACTATCGTCGGTATCCTGGCCAGCTTGCCTGCGGGGGCGATATCGGACGCCATCGGGCGCAGGAGGGTGGTGTTGTTTGCGGCGGTGATCTTCGCGACCGCGCCTTTTTTGTATCTCTTCGTCCACAACGCGGGAACGCTGGTGCTGGTGCGCGTTTACCATGGACTAGCCACGGCGATCCTAGGACCAGTTGCTCTGGCAATCGTGGCCGACACTTATGCAAAGGGGCGGGGGGAGCGGATGGGGTGGTACTCATCGGCAACGCTGGTGGGGCGGTTCCTGGCGCCGTTCGTCGGCGGGCTGCTGATTTTCGGCAACGATTTCCACCTGGTCTATCTGGCTGACGGTGTCGCCGGAGTCATAACTCTGTTGCTGGCGATCCGATTACCGAAAGATTCAACCGGAAATGCGAGGGTCGCCGATACACTGAGAAAGAACTGGCGCAAATACGTTAAAGAGGTCTCTTTCGTCTTCCGGCATAAGGGAATACTGGCGACCAGCGGCGTCGAAGCGGCACAGTATTTCGGCTACGGCTGCCTGGAAACTTTCCTGCCGGTTTACCTAAACGAGAAGCTGGGGTTTGCCGCATGGCAGATCGGGCTCCTGTTCACCGCCCAAATCGTGGTTACCGCTTTCACCAAACCGATCATGGGCAGGTTATCCGACAAGTACGGGCGGATCCGAACGATCATGGCCGGACTGATCCTCGGGGGAGCGATAATCATGCTCATCCTGACTACCTCCAGCTACCTCCTGATGCTGATTCTTATCGCTACATCAGGATTGGGGCTTGCTATTGTCACCTCATCAACCTCGGCGCTGGTAGCAGACTTGGCGCGGGAGGAGGGGAGGGGGAGCGCACTCGGGATTATGTCCGGCATCATGGACATCGGGCAATCTAGCGGTCCGATCCTGACTGGTATCCTGATCGGGGCGTTCTCATTTACCTTGGCCTTCACCACAGCCGGGCTTGTCCTTATAGTCATGAGCATTATTTTCTGGTTGGTGATGCGGTCGTCCAGGCAACAAACCGAGACGACCGGCGTTCAAGACAAATGACACCCCTCTGAAACGGGCGTATAATTGCCATAATCCCGTTTGCGAGGTCCCCATTGCCAGATCCCTCATCAGTCCCGGAACAGGATGCTTCCGATTTCCAAACCCTGGTCAACATCATAGACCGACTGCGGGCTCCGGACGGATGCCCGTGGGACCGGGAACAAACACACCTGTCTGTCCGCGACAGCTTGCTCGAGGAATGCTACGAGGTGCTAGAAGCGATAGACTCCGGCGACAAGATTGAGCTTAAGACCGAGCTGGGCGACCTATTGATGCAGGTCGTATTTCATTCGAAAATCGCCGCGGAAAACGGCGATTTCACCATCGGCAATGTCATCGAGGGCATCGTCACCAAACTTATCAGACGCCATCCCCACGTTTTCGGCGACAGGGAAGCCAAAGATGCGGGCGAGGTGCTCCGGCGTTGGGAGGATATTAAAAAAGCCGAAAAACCTACCAGGGAATCAATGCTGGACGGAGTCCCGATAGCTATGCCCGCTCTTGCCTATAGCGAGGAAGTCCAAGGCAGGGTGGCCAGGGTGGGTTTCGATTGGAAAGACGACCAGGGGGTTATCGACAAATTGGTTGAGGAGATTGCCGAACTAAAGGAAGCCGCAACAGGCGCAGAAAGAGAAGCGGAGTTTGGCGACGTCCTGTTCACCCTGGTCAACTATGCCCGGAGACAGGGCATCGACGCCGAAAGCGCGTTAAGAGGCGCAAACCATAAGTTTGCAGAACGCTTCAAGGCGATGGAGGGCTACTGCACTGAAAAGGGAATATCCTTCAAGGACTTGACCTTCGACCAGCAGAACGAAATTTGGGAAAAGGTGAAGGAGCAGACTTAATCGTGGTATTATGTAATAAAATATTCGAATGCAGCATGGAGATTCTTCGCTGCTCTCAGAATGACAATAGGGGAGATGGTCGGGGCGAGAAGATTTGAACTTCCGACCTCAGCGTCCCGAACGCTGCGCGCTAACCAGGCTGCGCTACGCCCCGCCAGAATGATTATTATACGGTCAGCCCTCCGGCAATAGCAAATAGGATGGCAGTATGAAATACGTAGTGCTCATCATTGACGGGGCCTCCGGATGGCCGGTGGAATCGCTAGGAAACAAAACGAGCCTGGAAGCGGCAGAGACGCCGAACCTCGACCAAATGGCGAGGCGCGCCACGGTAGGCATGACCGGCACGGTGCCCGAAGGGATGGAACCGTCATCCGCCTGCGCCTGCATGTCGGTGCTGGGCTATAATCCCAAGGTCTATTACAAAGGGCGCGCCGCAATCGAAGCCAAGAGCCTGGACATCCCCATCGCCGCCGAAGAAACGGTCTTCCGAGCCAACTTGGTGACAGTCGAGGACGGGATCATGCGGGATTATTCCGCCGGGCATATTGACTCCAACGAATCCGCCGCCCTGATCAAGTTCCTGAACGAAAAACTGGAGACACCAGACCTTAAACTGTTCCCTGGGGTGGGGTACCGCCATATTTTAAAACTCAAAGGACGTCCGGAAACGCTTCGCGCCGCATGCAAACCGCCCCACGACATCCCCGACCAACCTGTCGAGGGATATTTGCCGAAGGGTGAAGGCAGCGACATCCTGCGAAGCATAATGGATTCTTCTGCAGAACTACTGAAAGACCACCCGATCAATGTCGCCAGAATTGCCCGGGGCGAACCGCCAGCAACTCAACTATGGCTGTTCTGGGGCAGCGGTCCCCTCCCCAAAATGCCGTCGTTCAAGGAACGCTACGGGATAGGAGCGGCGATCACCTCTGGCGTCGATCTCCTACGGGGTCTGGGGCAGATGCAGGGGATGGACGTGATGTGCATCGATGGCGTCACCGATAACATCGACAACGACTACGCGCTTCAGATGGAAGAAGCCCTGAAGGCATTAGACATTTACGACATGGTGGTGGTTCACGTGGAGGCACCAGACGAGGCGGGGCACTCCGGCAACGCTGAGGAAAAGGTCAAAGCGATCGAAATGATCGACCGCGACATGGTAGGGCGGTTGCGGGATTTCAAGGGAGATAAGCTCAGAGTGCTGATCATGCCCGATCACCCGACGCCGCTTAAGATCCGTACCCACGCCGCCGAAATGGTGCCATTTTTGATCTGGGGTTCCGGCGTCAGGACGAGCGGCGCAAGACGCTTCACTGAGGCCGAGGCAAAAGGCACTAAGCTGATGGTGGCCGAGGCGCACAACATTATGAGTATGGTGGTAAGAGGATAAATCCGAAATTCGAATATCGAATTCCGAAATAACACGAACGACTAGACCAGAAAATTCCAACGAAAAGGGTTTTAAAAGCAGGATCTGACACAATGAGTCCCAGAGAAGATGAGGTTTATCGGCAAGTGAGGTATGGAGGGCATCCGCCGGCCTGCACCTGCGTCGAGTGTTGCGAAAAACGGAGAAGGGGAGAATCTACCGGGTACCGGGGGGACAGGGTAGGTGGCGGAACTCCGGCGTGGTTCTGGGCGATCATCGGCATCGTTATTATTGCGCTGATTTTGACGCTTGTTTTGAAGTAAATCCAAAAATCGAAACTCGAATACGACACAAATTCAAACAACCGAAATACCAAATGACCAAAATGGAACGAAGAACGGCAAAATGGGCATCGATGCCGTTGGCAATATTTATCACGGCGGCAGTGTTGTCCGGGTGTTCGTTCTCATTGGAGATTCCCGGCGCAGGCTACCCTCCGGCGATAACGCTTACCGCTCCTGATGACGTCGCCGGCATCAACTCCATCGCCGGTGCTCTTTCTTATGACGGACGTCAACCGCCTTACAAGTTGTACCCTGGCGGAGCGTCAGTGAAGCTGGTAAACAATCCAGCCGCCGGCGATGTAACCTGGGCCAGGCTAATAGCTTTTATCGAAAGCGACGCCACGGATCACAACGCCTACATACCCGACAGGTACATGTGCGGCAGCTTTGCGATGGACCTGCACAACGACGCCGAAGAAGCCGATATCAAGGCAGCCTGGGTAGCTATAGATTTTTACGGCGAGGATGTAGGACACGCGGCCACCGCGTTTATGACTACCGACCGGGGACTGGTTATTATCGACGACACATCTTCTTACGATGTTGCTCGACAGGACATCAGCAGCAATGCCGTAGGGAGTTTCGACAAAGTGGCATATATCGCCATCGGGCAGGACTACGGAGTAGTCCCGCTTGAGGTCGCAAGCTCTCCCCTTTATAATTACTACCTGTCTTATCTGGACAATTTCCGGCTGTTCGAACAGAAACGAGACACCTACGAAGCTGACGCCACTGCTTACGAACAGGCGCTCGGCGGCAGGATCAGGCTCAAGGAACCGGAATACACATATTTCGCTAACTGGCACGATAGACTCCAGGCGGAGTAACGGGAACTCAGCATCCTGGGCGATTCACTCGGGGACTACTACTGGGAGAGCCTGGGGGTGGTGTCGTCCGTGAAGATTTACTGGTGAGTTTCGAGAATCGAAAATTGAAAATAAAGGCGTCGGATTCCCGCTTGCGCGGGAATGACAATTTTGAGGGCATTAGCGAGGCAGAATGGCAATCATCGTTCAAAAGTACGGCGGCACCTCGGTAGCTAATGCCGAGCGCATACGCTCCGTTGCCCGCAGGATCATCGCCACAAAAGAGAAAGGCAACCAGGTGGTGGTCGTCGTTTCGGCCATGGGCGATTCCACCGATGACCTCATTGAATTGGCAGAATCTCTAACCGACCGGCCAGACCCACGGGAACTCGACCTGCTCATGTCCACCGGCGAGATCGTCTCATCGACTCTCCTGGCGATGACCCTAAAGCACATGGGACACGAGGCGATTTCCCTTTCGGGCGCACAGGCGGGCATCAAAACCGACGCCTCCCACAGCCGAGCCCGCATCACCGGCATCGAGCCCGAACGTATCCATCGGGAGTTGCATAAAGGGCGTATAGTCATCGTCGCCGGCTTCCAGGGCATCACCGAGAGCATGGAGGTGACCACCCTCGGGCGGGGAGGTTCCGACACCTCGGCGGTGGCTCTTGCCGCTATCCTGGGGGCGAAGATCTGCGAACGATTCACCGACGTCGACGGCGTCTACACGGCCGATCCCAGGGTCGTTCCCGAAGCCCGGCGATTGAAAGAGATAAGCTACGAGGAGATGCTGGAGCTTGCGACCTACGGCGCTAAGATCATGCATCCCCGGGCCGTCGAATTGGGCGAGCTCTATAATATCCCGATTTTGGTTGCTTCCAGTTTCAATGATAATCCCGGCACGTTGATTCACGGAGGACAAATGGAGATTCGGAATAAGGTGAGCGGCATCGCTCACGACCTCGACGTGGCAAAGATCACGATCGTCGGCATACCTGACAAACCCGGCATTGCGGCATCGCTGTTCGAGCCGCTGGCCAAAGCAGGCGTATCGGTCGATACCATAGTCCAGAACGCAAGCGTTAAGCACATCACGGACATGACCTTTACCCTGGCGGAGTCGGACCTGAAAAAAGCAATGGAAGTGGTCAAGCCGATAGCCGATCACCTGGGAGCAACCAGCATCGAGGCCGATCCGAATATTGGCAAGATTTCAATCGTAGGAACGGGCATCCAGAACACGCCGGGTTATGCCGCTAAGATGTTCAGGGCTTTGTACGATGCCGGCATCAACATCGACCTCATTTCCACCTCGGAAATCCGGATAACGGTCATTATCGAGGAAGGCAAGGTTAAAGAAGCGGTTCGGGCGCTGCACAAAGCGTTTGAATTGGAAACCGAAGAATAGTTGAGTGAGCGATGAAAAAAGCCCGCTCAATTGAACGGGCTTTTCAATTTCCAAGGATTCATTTAGCGTTTAGGCTGAAACGACCTCTTTGACCTCCGGGATCTCCCGTTTGAGGAAATTCTCGATACCTTTTTTTAGGGTCATCTGAGACATGGGGCAACCGGCGCAGGCGCCGGTGAGTTTAACTTTAACGACACCGTCTTTGACTTCAACGAACTGAACATCGCCGCCGTCGGCCTGGAGATTGGGGCGGACTTTGTCCAAGGCTGCCTTGACCTTATCCTGCATGATAGCTCCTTCTTTTACCGAAATTCATTCGGACGTATCTTAAAAAGCTATCACGAAAGAGCAACGGTGTCAATTTGCGAAGCTGTAATGGTCGCATTCAGCCTCAACCTTGCTTCCTGACCGTGTCGTCGTGCTAAAAGCAGTATTGCTCGCCTGGCATGGAGATAGCTTCGCCGGTGCACCGGCCTCGCAACGACGAATAGGAAAGAGTGGCGGGAGGTCCAAGACCTCCCGCCATATCGAAACGGGCGAGTTTTCGAGGCTCACCCAGCTTATTGACGGTTACGACGGACACGTACAACTGCGTATCGGGGCATGGGTTGCCGGAATTTCCAGATCTCATAAAGTACCCGATCCCAGGCATCATAGACGCGGCGCATATTTTACCTCCTCTTGGCACACTCACCGTTTATAACGACGAAACTTGCGTGGATGTTAGCCCCCTGGCGCCATTCAATCGTAAAAATTGGAAAGATGAGTATTTGATGATACAATTACTAAGTATATGATTCGCCTTGCAGAGCGAGAACGCCGGCTTTGATCGTGAGTTTTTACAGCCTGGTTATCGACCGGGCGTTAAGGCGATTACGTCAAAGAACCCCCGAATTTGCAGGGATGAAACCCGGCGACAAAGTGCTGGATGTCTGCTGCGGGACTGGGGACCAGGCAGCTTATCTAGCCTGGCTAGGAATTGACGCGTGGGGGATCGATCTTGACCCCAAGATGATCGCCGTCGCAGAGAGAAAACGGCAGAAATCCGGAAAAGAAAACCTGCATTTTCAGTTGGCCGACGCCACGGCGTTGCCTTTCGGAGATGGATTTTTCGATTACTCAACGATTTCGTTAGCTCTGCACGAAAAGTCACTCGAAACCCAGCAAAAAGTGATTGCTGAGATGCAGCGTGTGACGAAAAAAGGGGGCGGCCGGTTGATCCTGGCCGATTATCCAGTTCCGGCACGGCGGTTCTACCGGTTCGCGGAGATGGTGGTTGGCGGAGAACATTATCTTTGCTTTAAGGCCACCCAGGCTCTAGGCGGGATGGAAGCACTCGCAAAGACACTTGATCTAGGAATTGAAGAGGCAAGCTCCGCGGTTGGCGGCAGCTTTAACCTATTGAAAATTAAGAACTGAGGTGAGGATGTATGGAAGATAGAGTCAAAATCGATCCGGAACTGTGTACCGGCTGCGGGGTCTGCGCGATGATGTGCCCGCGGCAAATCCTCGAGGTAGATGCTGACACTGGCCTCTGCAAGGTTACCGACCAGAGCAAATGTGACCTACTGGGCGGCTGCGAGTTCCAATGCCCAACCGGAGCAATAAGTGTCCGGCGGCCCGCTGTCTCCAGATAGTGAAGTTCCCAAAACCGGAAATGTTAAGAGGCAGGCCGTTCGGCCTGCCTCTTTGTTATTTGCGAAAACGCTGAACAAATGGGTGGGGTTGGTCTACAGTGTTTCCTTGATTTTATTCTTATCCTCGGGCCAGGGCGTAAACAGTTCATCGATAACGTCCGATCCCTCCAGTGGAGTCACCGTGAGCAGGCGTTTGGCGGTGTGGGGGTAGCGGGCGATAAACAGCAATTCGTCTTCGACCAGCGGTTTATGGGAAAGGACATTGGCGTAGCGCACCAGCTCAAGTATCTCCTGGGCTTCTTCCTTGTTCTTGAAGTGCCAGGACATTCGGTCGCTCATGATATGAGAGAAGCCGGAGATACCGGAATATTCTCCGGCGCAGATCTCGCGTCCGGTCTCCACCATTTCGGGATCGCCGCGGCCGAGCTCTTCGAAGCCGTAAAGCTCATAATTGTGAGGGTCTTTGAGGACACCGTCGGCGTGGATGCCGGATTCGTGGGCGAAGGCGTTGGCGCCGACACCGGGCTGGTTGATAGGTATGGGGACGCCGAAAGCGTATGAAGCGAACTTGGCGATCTTCCAGCTCTTGGTTAAGTCGATAGGATTGCCCAGCTCGTATTTGCCCGCAAAGCTCTTGCTTTTGGTCAAGGCCAGCACTGTGGCAACGAGGTCGGCGTTGCCGGCTCGCTCGCCGATGCCGTTGAGGGTGGTGTTGATATAGGCGTCCTGACCGCCATCGATAACGCCGCGAGCCCCGGCTATCGAGTTGGCTACGGCCATTCCAAGGTCACCGTGACAGTGCAATTCTATGGGCATACCGACGGCCTCGGCCAGCGCGCGACAGGTATCGTAGATGGAGAAGGGGTCGTCATAACCAAGGGTGTCGCAGTAACGCAACCGGGTGGCGCCGTGTTCCTTGGCCGCGAGACCATATTCCGTCAGATACTCGAGATCGGTGCGCGAACCATCCTCGGCGTTGACGCCCACAGTTGTGGCGCCGAGGCGGTAAGCGGTGTCAACCGCGGAAGTCATTTCCTTGATGACGTCCTTCCGTGTCTTCTTGCCTTTGAATTTACCATCGATCATCTGATTGGAGGTTGAAATCGAAAGGTTGACATGCTTCAACCCCGGCACCATCTGGAAGCCCAATTCAACGTCCGATGAAATAGCGCGCATCCATCCTTCCAAGCGCAATGGAGCGATGACCCCGAGTTCAGCCAGGCGCAGATTGGCGCGCAGATAGTTCGTTTCGTGTTTGGTGGTGGGGAAACCAAATTCCGATTGGAAAACACCCATCTCGGAAAGGTATAGGTTGACCATGGTCTTTTCCAGTTTGGACAAGCCGAGTTTGGCCGTCTGTACGCCGTCGCGGTTGGTGACATCGATTAAATAAATCTTAGGCACATTTCACCTCAATCGTGGCGGTTAGCGGTGGTAAAGTGTTATGGTAACATATTGGACTATGACCGGCAAACCTGAATTACGAAGAGAGTTGATCGGTATACACAACAAACTTCTAGCCTGCTACGGTGTACAACACTGGTGGCCGGGCGAAACGCCGTTTGAAATCATGGTTGGTGCTATTCTCACCCAGTCAGCGGCCTGGGGTAACGTTGAAAAAGCGATCACAAACCTCAAATCCGCGGGGAAGCTTTCACCATCGGCCATCAGGGACATGCCAATGGTTGACCTCGCCAAAATGGTTTACCCTTCCGGGTATTACAACGCCAAGGCAAGGAAGCTCAAAGCTCTGGCCGAGTGGCTCGGCAAGTATAAGGACGACCTGTCAAGGCTCGACAGATCTCCGACTGTTGATCTGCGGCAGGAACTCCTCGAGATCTACGGAGTAGGGCCGGAGACATCTGACGCGATTTTGCTTTACGTGTTCAAACGGCCGGTATTCGTCATTGATGCCTATACCCGAAGACTATTCAGGCGCCTGGGGGTTGAGCCTCCGGTTGACAATTACGACGGTTGGCAGGCTCTTTTCATGGACAACCTGCCCCACGAATTCGAGTTATTCGCCGAATATCATGCCCTGATCGTTAAACACGGCAAAGACATCTGCCGGAAGTCGCCGCAATGCACCGAATGTTGCCTCAGCAACGAATGTTCAGGAAAGCCCTCCGCCACTAAACCGGTTCACTTGGGCGGACCGACGTGATGTCATCCGCCATTTCGACCATTCCAAGGTAGTCACCCAACGCATCGCGGACGGCCATATACCTGATCCGGATTTTCCGCCCGTCGCTTTTGTCGGTGAAATGCTCTACCAGATCGCTCGCGCCCGATTTGAAATCGGCGATCATTTTGTCGATAGCCGGCCGCGATGACTCCTTGTGGCACAGCCGGACATCACGGCCAATTATCTCCGCCGGGCGGTTGAAGATGCGGTGGCCGGAAAACCAAACGATCCGGTCTTTTTCATCCATGAACGTCAGGTCGACCGGCAATGTGTCCAGCATGGCGGCGATGGTTGAAAGAGGCAGGCTTTCGAGCATGAATATCTCCCTGAAATTGTTGCCGAGATAATACCAGTCAAATTGCCGAAGGGGCAAATGATGTTCCGGCTCATTGCCGACGATGTTATAATTTCTTGAAAATGAAATAAAGCCACCGGGCGCGAGACCTGGGGCAAACGAGGTGATAACATGGCCCGTAAGGAATTCGATTTCAGCGGTTTCACCGGCGTTGAAGTCCGCAACGCCATGAAACTTGAGGTCAAGCGCGGCGATCAGTTCTCGGTAGCGGTCGAAGCAGACGATCAGGCATTGAACGACGTCAAAGTCAGCGTTTTCGGCGGGACGCTCACCGCTAAGCTGGAAGCTCGGTGGGGCCATATCGGCCTGGTTTTTAAGGGGGTTTCAGCTCCAAAGCTAATCGTCACTATGCCGGAACTACGCTCAATCGAACTGGCTGCCGCCAGCAAAGGGGAAATTTCCGGGTTCAGCGGGCTCGATACCTTTCAGGCAACGCTCTCCGGTGCAAGCACCCTGAGCGGCGACGTCGCCTGTAAACAATTGAAACTCGAAGCGGGAGCGGCTTCCCATTTCGAACTCAGCGGTAGCGCCGAGACGGCGAATATCGAACTTACAGCAGCTTCCAACGCCAACCTTGAAAAAATGACTGTTGGAGATGCCCGGATAAAGCTCGGCGGGGCCGCCAGCATGACCATCGACGTCAAAGGCAAACTCGACGCAATCGTTTCAGGCGCCAGCAACCTCCGGTGGTTAGGCACGCCAACACTCGGCGACGTCAAAATAACCGGTGCTTCGAGTTTTACCAAGAAGACATAAAACGCCCGTATCGAGATTGGTCTACACTGTCCGAGTAGGAGGTGCCTTCGGGGCTTTTGTGAGCGCCCGTAAAGAGGCGACTTTCGAAAACTATCCTTAAGGCGAGCCAAAAACTCCTCGTTCGCGGGGTGTTCTTATGTGTGGACATGCCCATAATGAATGGGGAGGACAATAATTATGAAGAAACTTTTTGTGTTGATCGGACTTGCTACGCTTCCACTACTTGGATTAGCCTGTATCCCGTTCGGCAGTATCGTCGGACGCGGACCAACCGAAACTCGATCCCTCGATTTCTCGGAGTTCACCAAGGTAGAGGTCTCCTCGACTTTCGATGTAGAGATTATCCGGGATGCCTCTTATTCGGTGAGCGTCACCACCAACCAAAATATATTTGACTACCTGGACTTCGAGAGAAACGGGGATACGCTGAAGATAAAGCTCAAGAACGGCAACTATACCGTCGCTTCTCTGAAAGCCAGGGTCGCCATGCCGCAGATCGCAAGCTTGCAGGTCACCGTCGCCTCTTCGGCCGCACTCAGCGGTTTTACCTCCAACGAAGGCTTGAAGCTCGCTGCCAGCGGCGCCAGCAGTATAGAACTAGATGGTATCAAATGTGGCGACGTCAACAGCACCATCTCGGGCGCTTCCAAGATCCGCGGCAGCCTGGAAAGCGGCAATACCGTGTTTAACGTCAGCGGGGCATCAAATATCAGCTTCTCAGGCCGAGGCCAAGATCTGAACATGGCGGTTTCCGGCGCCTCACGGGCGACACTCAAAGAATTCGTTACGGCAAGCGCAAAAGTCAATTTTTCCGGCGCCTCGAACGGCGACGTAAACACCTCGGGCAGGCTGGATGTGACCTTGTCGGGGGCTTCATCTTTGAAGTATTACGGAAATCCTACAATGGGCGACGTCAATGTCACAGGAGCGTCAACTTTGAATAAAGGCTAATCGCCAGTCCTTCATCCAAAGCTGCTTCTTTAAACAATCCAGTATGAAGGAGATCAAAGCCAGGTCCTTCATATTGGATTATGTTTTTCTTGCCACCGGGCAATGCTGCTATTATTTAGCTATGAAAGCTCAATACCACGCGGCACTGGATTGGCTCTATGGGTTCGTCGATTATGAGGCGGGACAGCGCCCCCGCGATGCATCCCGATACGACCTTCGGCGGGTACGCCTTTTCCTCGAACGGCTGGGCAACCCTCACCTGATGTCCAAAACTGTCCACATTGCCGGCAGCAAAGGCAAAGGCTCGACGGCAGCAATCATATTTTCAGTGCTGAAAGAGGCAGGTTATAAAACCGGCCTCTATACCTCACCTCACCTTATGGAGACCTACGAACGGTTCAAGATAGGCGACCACTTTATCGACGAAGATGAATTCGTCGAGGAGGTCGAAAGGTTGAAGCCGATCGTTGCCGAGATAAATGCTCAAGCACTTTACGGAGAACTCACCACGTTCGAAATAATGACCGTCCTTGCCTTCGATTATTTTGCTAATAACCAGGTTGACTGGCAGGTCATTGAGGTGGGGCTGGGCGGGAGGCTGGATGCCACTAACATTGTTGAACCTCAGCTCTCGGTCATCACTACGATCAATTTGGAGCATACCGAAGTGCTTGGCGACACCATCCGGGAGATCGCAGCCGAAAAGGCCGGCATTATCAAGCGGGGGGTGCAGGTGGTTTCCGCGCCACAACACGAAGACGCAAAGGAAGTCATCGATTCGACCTGTCGAAAACTAACCGCCCCTTTAACGATAGCCAATCTAGATACCGTGACCCGCTCCAATTTTGAAGACGAATTCCAGACATTCAATATATTGGGCAGGCATGACATCTATGATGTGAAATTGCCGCTGCTAGGTACTTATCAGCGGACCAACTGCGCGACGGCAGTGGCGGCGCTGGAGGCTCTCATCGGTCAAGGTGTAGCCGGCATCGACAAGAAAACAATCGAGGAAGGGCTGTCGAAGACCGATTGGCCAGGGAGGTTTCAGATAATTGATCGATGCCCGCTGGTGATACTCGACGGCGCGCACAACCCAGCCTCTGCCAAGGAGTTGGTGGCTTCCCTCGAGGCCTATCTCGGCCAGGACCTCGGGCCACATCCGGCATCCCTGGTCATAGCGGCATCGGCTGACAAAGATGTAACCGGAATGGCGGAGGTCCTGGCTCTGGCTTTTGATGAATTCATCGTTACCCGCACGCGGCATCCGAGGGCGATGGACGTTGAAACCCTGGGCCGAGCTTTTGAAAAACTCGGCAAGAGGGTTAATTACACGTCAACCACGGCTGAGGCGGTGATTGTGGCCACAAACCTGGCCGGTCTAGATGGGATGGTGTGCGTCACCGGCTCGCTTTTTGCCGTCGGCGAAACCCTAGAAATCTGGAGGAACAGAGCAGCCGGAGAAAATCCCCGGATTATTTAAACCGGGAATTCGGTGACCCGGGCTTCTTCAGACAGCATCGGGCCGAGGACTTTTTCGAGCGCCATGGTATGGCAGCAGCGCCCCCAGGTCACAAAGAAATCACAAGAACAATGCCATTGACCATGTTTCAGTTCGGTGGTATGGATATCGTTTTCGCCGCGGAATTTGACGCTCATGTCGGTAAAGGTGATTCGGTCTTTCTCCTGGGCGTAGCGGTTGGCTTTTTCGATTTTACCGATCAGGCTTGAATACATTTTCTCCTCCTGACTCGTTTATTGGTAAATTAAAAAGCACCGCCGCGCAATGCGCGACAGTGCTTCAGCACACATTTCTACGGGGATCAACTACTCGCATGGCGGGAAGTACCTCTGGATGTTCACGTCCCTATTTTACCCCCGTCGACTGCACTGCGTCTAGGGGTTTTTCGAAATTATTTTTGGGCATTCTCTAAAATCGAAAGACATTCCAAATTCGAATAGACAGTTGACCGGTGGATTAAGCGAAGAACAGTGCGGTGATGAGCGCGTCCTTCTCAATGGAAAGATAACTGGCGATCTCAGTCAAGATGTTGTTCAGGGTAGCCATACGCAATAGTCGCCCTGTGGTGATGGTTATCTGGTGCTCCCGACCGGCCTGGGCCGACATGATTTTCACATGGCAGCCGGTCTGGCGGGTGATCGAGTAACCATAGAGCGCGAGCTGTCTGACAAGGTATTGACCGCCAATGTCTCGAGGGAGTCTCACGACAGGATGACCTCATCTTTCTGAAGACTGAGGCGGACGACTGGTGGGGCGGCTCCATAACCGAAGTGGCAGGCCAGGGCATCGCGGACCTGGGATTTTAATTCATCGAGGGTATCCGCCTCGGTGAAAATGGGTTGTCCAAGAGCCCGGGCGGTGAAGCCGCCTTCGGGGTCTTCCTGAACCAAAAAGATGATCTCATTCATTTTGCGCCCAGATTAGAGAATTGAAGGGATGATTGTCAAGGATTCAGGATGCTTGAGGTTTTAGCTACGGTTTGAGCCACAACGAACATCCATCAGTGATGAAGGTGACTGAGCCAGAAGTATCCATGCGGAAAACGCCATTCTCGATGCACAACGTGTCCAGAGAAGCCACAACCGCCGATGCCGGGTGACCATAACTGTTTTGGCCGACCGGTATAGCGGCTAACTCCGGCTGGGTAACGGCAAGAAATGCAGCCCCGGTCGAGCCGCTCGATCCATGGTGAGCGACTTTTAAAACGGTCGCATCGGGTAGCAACCGGCGGTAAATCAATTCCTGCTCCGCTGCCTGAGGTAAGTCACCAGCAAAGAGCAGCGAAACGTCGCCGAAAGACAAATTTAAGACCAGGCATGAAGAATTGGAATCGGTAATCGTCTTATCGTATGGATTCAAGACTTCAAATTCAAGGCTTCCAGCAAGCCGGATGCGCTGTCCTGCGACTACGGCTGTATCCGCCACTCCTTTTTCATCAATCAACCGGCGCCACTCGCGGTACAGGTCGGTATCGGCGGCAATGCCCGGATCGATTACCTGGTTAACTTTGTAGCGTTTCAAGACCTCAATCAGACCGGTGAGGTGATCGGCATCGACGTGAGTCGAAACGACCAATTCGATGGACCGGTCCCAGAAAGGCATCTTTTTTGAAAGTTCCTGGGCGAGGCGTTGGGGAGAAGGGCCGCCGTCAATGAGAATATCCTGGCCAGCGGGAGTGCGAATGTAGACGGCATCACCCTGGCCGACATCGAGGAAGGTTATCTGTAACCGGTGGTCGCCGGGAAACATCAAGACGCTCGATGTTAAAAAGGTCAGGAGGATGATTGCCGGCACACCGATCGACGCAAAGCGGCCTAGTCTCATAGGTCTTGTGGTGACCTCAGACGCCTGCAACCGTTGCCAGCGCCACAGCCACCAGGCGCAAGCGGCAAGTAAGGCATAGAAGAACCAAATCATTAGCGGATTGAATGCGCCGACGTGCAACGGGGGGATCCGGGCAAAGAGTTCCACTATAACCAGAAGGTAGCTAATGAACAGCCAGGTAATCGCTCCGAAAAGAATCGCCAAAACCGGGTGGACAACGGCAGCTGCACCGGTAAGCAGGCCGCCGAAGATGATGAGGGGCAACGCGGGGGCGGCAGCGAGAGTCGCGACACCGCCTATCAGAGAGACACTCCCGAAGTAATAGGCGACGAGGGGCAAGACGCCAGCAACCGCGGCGGCACTTACCGCCAGACCCTCCGCCAGCCAGCGAAAAATTCCATAGAAGCGTGAATCTTGCCCTGTAAATTTTAGTGCCATACGACGTACAAATTCGTTGATCGGTGGCAGAAGGAAGATGAGACCGGCCATGGCGGCGAAACTCATTTGGAAAGAAGCCGACCATAGCAATTGGGGATTTGCCGCAACCATCAGGGCCGCCGCAAAACAGAGAGCGGCGGCGGCTGCCTTCTGCCTTCCAAGGAACTCAGCCAAAAGGAAGATCGAGGCCATTATGGCGCCACGGACGACCGGCGGAGCCAGACCGGAAAGCACGGTGAAACCCCAGACAGCCGTCATAGCCAGCCAGACATACCAGTAGCCGCGGCGGCCGATCAAACCACGGATGGCGAACAAAAGAACCCCAGCAATGATCGCCAGGTTCTGCCCGGAGACGGCCAGCAGATGCGACGTGCCGGAGGCGGAAAAAGCCTGGTTAACATCGTCGGGGATGCTGGAACGGATGCCGAGAGCAAGACCCTGCGCCAAGGAGGCCTGGGGCTCGGGGAGGGCGGTAGCGATGCCGTCGGCCAGCTTTTGCCTAAGATGGTAAATCCCGGCAAGCACCGGGTTACCGTGTTCAGGGCTGACAGCGGTGACCGGTGGATATAGAACGGTGGCAAAAACCTCGTCATGGGCGAGGTAGGTGCGCCAGTCGAAGGTGTCGAACACCGGGGGCTCAAGCAACTTTCCGGTCAGGGTAATCCGGTCGCCGTATTGATGTTTGGGGAAGGGGGGAACGTAGACCAGGACGGCGCCGGTCAGATTACGTTTGCTGCTGCCGGTGTCGATCGTAACATCAGAAAGACGCAGCGCAACGGACTTCTCCTTTTCTTCCGGCGGACGGCTGACAGTTCCTTCAAAAGTGTATACCGTCGACCCAACATAGAAGGCCACGTGGTTCTCGTCTACCTTAGTCACGGTAGAATGGAAGAATCCAGCCCCACCAACCAGTAAAAGAACAACTAGACAACCGCTAACGGCTTTCAGCCGCCAGCGCCGTACAAACAAAAAGGCGGCGGGAACAATCGCCGCCAAAAGCCACAGCGGCGATGGAGCCACCTGTGAACCGAGCCATATGCCGATAATCCACGCTAGGGACATGACTATAAGGACCAATTTTTTACCCCGACACCGTAATCAAGTCTTTGAGGGCATCAAACGTCGACTGTCCGAAGCCGGGAACCTTGACCAGTTCCATGATATTTACAAAAAGCCCGTGAGACTGGCGATAATCGATAATCGCAGCGGCTTTGACGGCACCGATGCCGGGAAGGGCTTCCAGCAGCCAAGCCTCGGCGGTGTTGATGTTGATCTTCTGAGGAGCGTTGGAGATGCCGCCAATGACCAGTTTTACATTTGAACTGGAGTCAGTTTGACCGCCGGCTGCCTGGAGTAAATCCTCGAGGGTGTCCCCGGCTTTAACAGGGTAAATGCCCGGAAGAGTTACGGCTCCTTCTATGGCAACTGAGGCAAAGGGGGAAGGTTGGGTGGTGGGTGTGTAGATCTCGACCAGGGAGGAATCGCTGCAACCCGAGAGTAGGACCGGCAGAACTAGTGGTATGGTAAGTACAATCGATCGCAAACGTCCTGCCATGGCGCCCCCAAAAAACAAAAATTGATTTAGGCTATACCCTATCTGGAAGGGCGTCAAGGGTTTTTGACCGGGTTTTGACATGCTGAACCGAGGGAATATGATTAACTTGGCAGTCGGAGGAGGCTTAATATGAAGCTGAACTGGCTTTGGACCTTGGGTGTTGGCGTCGCATTGTTTTTTATGACCAACGTAACGATGCAGAGCACCGGCAATCCCAACTTTTTCCCGACGGTAATAATGCTCGGGTCCTTCGTGGTGCCGGTGGCGTTCGTAAGTTTTTTCTATGAACACATTCGCGACAGGGATATTCCTCTGTCTGTATTGGGCGGTTCCTTCCTGCTGGGTGGTGCGATCGGCACCATTGCCGCGGGTCTGCTGGAATACTCCACCCTGACCAGTTCATCGGTTTCAAGTCTGTTCGGGGTGGGCTTGATCGAGGAATCGGCAAAAATCATCGTACCGGTATTCCTATTCTTGGGCTGGAAGTACCGCCATCAAGCTGACGGTCTGCTCTTCGGGGTCACGGTGGGGATGGGTTTTGCCGCACTAGAGACAATGGGTTACGCGCTGGTGACACTGATCCAAAGCCAGGGCGACGTAACCGCCATGAACCAGGTACTCCTGGTCAGGGGTCTTCTGGCGCCGGCTGGCCACGGTGCTTGGACGGGCATCGTTTGCGCCGTATTGTGGAGAGAACGAGCTAAGGCAGGCAAAATCAATATAAACGGCTGGGTAATCGGCGCATTCATCCTTGCAGTGGTCCTTCACGCGTTGTGGGATATCGTAAACAGCCAGAACTCAAACGCCATCGCTTACGGGGGCATGCTCGCGCTGGCAATTGTCAGCCTGGAGTTGCTGTTTGCGCTCTATGCGAGCGCCCGCAAGGAAGCCGGACTAACGCCGATGACAGAACCCACGGATGACGAGAAGTTCGATAAGCGAGGAAAACCCGGCTAAATAGGTTAACTCCTGGATAGATCTTTCCGGCGGTTTGCCGAGCGCATCGCCAGTTCCAGCTGTTCCAAAAATGTTTCGCGGTCACTCGGGGATATAACGACATCCATGCCACCACGCCTGACCAGTTCGACAACATTCTTACTTGAAGTGGCCATTCGAAGTCCCCAGTATACCCAGGCTTCAGCGCCGCCGCCAGGACGGGCTTCTCGGATTGTCGACAAGGGGATATCGTATCTTACCGGCGCACCGAGACAAATGCGCACCCGGTCGTCAAAGATCTGGTATTTGCGCGGGATAATGAAGTAGAACAGCCCAGCCTCGGCAAGAGCGACGATTACCATCAGCCATAAAGTCCCCGGGATGAGAAATCCCAGGAGTAGATCGGCGAAAATCAGCAAACTGATGATGCCGGATATCGGCGCGGTATCGTAACGCGGAGCCGTTTCATAACGGAGTTCCGGCGAATTGCCTATGCTATACATTGAATAGGAATTGGGCGATGTCGCCGTCCTTCATGATGTAGGTCTTGCCTTCTAGTCGAAGAACACCCTGTTTTTTGGCTTCGGCCATCGAACCGGCACGGATAAAATCATCATAGGCGACGATCTCGGCCCGGATGAAACCGCGCTGGATATCGGAGTGGATCTTGCCGGCGGCAAATTGCGCGTTGGTGCCGGCAGTGATACTCCAGGCGCGGCACTCATCGGGGCCGGCGGTGAAGAAAGAGATCAGATTTAAAAGAGCGTAAGACGCTCGAATAGTGCGGGATAGGCCGGTCTCCACCAGCCCGTAGTCGGCGCGGAATTCTGCGGCGGAGGCGGCGTCCATGGTAGCCAGTTCGGCCTCAAGTTTGCCGCAGATGGCGATAAGGCGGCGTTTGTTGCCGGAAAACTTCGCAGTGAATTCTTTTTCGATCTTCTCGACATTTCCCAGGTCTTCCTCGCCGATGTTGATCACCGTCAACAGGGGCTTCGCGGAAAGGAACTGGTACCCCGTCAGCGATTTCTCTTCATCTTCTGTGAGTTCGACGTCGCGCAGGGGGATATCCTTTTCGAGCTCGGCTTTCAAGCGGTTGATCAGGTCCTGCTCGGCAAGGATCTTGGGACGCTCGGTAGCCTTAGCGGCCTTGAGGGACTGTTCGATCTTGCCCAAGCGGCGCTCGATGATCGCCAGATCGGAGAAGGTCAGTTCAAGGTTCATGGCTTCGATGTCCCTGGCAGCGTCGACGGTGAGCTGGGGGTGGGGCACCGAATCGTCTTTAAAGGCGCGGACGACGCTGACAAGCTCATCCATGGCAGAGAGTTCGCGCAGAGCCTCGCCGCCGATGTTCTTGACTGAGGCTCCCAAGTCAAGGTATTTGACCTCGGCGAAGGTGGTTTTTACGGGTTTGAACATCGCCGACAGTTTGTCGATTCGGGCATCCGGAACTTTGGCGATGCCGACGTGGACGGATTCGCCGGGCCGGGCAGCCGCAGCCGCGCCCGTGGCAGCTTCAAAAATGGTGGTGCGGCCGCTCATGGAGAGGCCGATAATGCCGATAGATAAAGCCATTCAATATCCTTTAAAGAAAGTCGGGGACATTATACCATCCGAGGTTAGGAGCTTTCAGCAGTCTAATGTTGTGTTTGAATTTGCCATTTTAACGAAAACGACTCAAACGACTCGGATTTCAGGTTCAAATTCACCTTCTCGTCGAGAACCTCGATTGAAAACAAATCTCGGGGCGTCGGCGGAGAACGAAGAATCGCCATTCCACCATAGTGGATTTTTCCAGATGGGGTAGCATAGAGGTCCTGCGCTTCACTCAGGACGACATACGAGGAAAACATGGCACTATTATAGCACACATGTTCATTAGAGTTGTCAAGCGTCTCGTGTCGTTTTTTGTGCCATTTTCAAAAAATATTTTGGCAAAAAAGCTACCACAAATGCGCGGGCGGGTTAAAATCCGCCCCTACAGGGAGCGTTTTGCGAGGGATGCCTCACAGTCGGCAACAAGGTTTTGCAAGCCGCAGGCGAGACAGGGAGAATCGTGGCAGTCGCCAGTGGATTCGCCGGACAGGGCGCGTTTATACTCCCGTCTCAAATAACCCTCGGTGACGCCGGTCTCGATGTGCGACCACGGGAAGACCTCATCCAACGGCCGCTGCCGGCGGGCGTAGAAGGCGGGGTCAAGGCCGAATTCGGCGAAGGCATCAGCCCAGCGCTGCCAGGAGAAAAATTCCGTCCAACCATCCAGCATGCTGCCGCGTTTCCAGGCCGAGTGGATCACTTTCGACATACGCCGGTCGCCGCGGGAGATAGCCGCCTCGAGGAGGCTGGCTTTGGGCTCCGACCACGATAGTTTAATGCCCTTGCTCCTTATACGATCGAGCAGGTGGCGTTGCTTAACAACGATAGTCTCCTCATCATCCTGGGCCGCCCATTGGAATGGGGTGTGGGGCTTGGGAATGAAGGTGGACAGACTGACACGCAGAGTTGGCCGGCGGCCGGGGGCGTTACTACCAAGGGCATATACCTTATGCAGAGTGTCGGCCATCTCCGAAAGATCGTCGAGAGTTTCTGTCGGTAAACCCAGCATGTAGTAAAGCTTCATGCCCGTCCAGCCACGGTCGAAAGCCGCTTGAGCGGTGGCAAAAAGGGCTTCGTCCGGGATGATTTTGTTGATCACATTCTGGAGGCGAGGCGAAGCGGCTTCCGGTGCGAAGGTCAGGCCGCTTTTGCGGCCTTCAGGAAGACTCTCGACCAGCGACACCGAACCGGGTGTGACCCGTAGCGAAGGCAGAGAAATGGCGATGTGCCTGCCTGAATAGCGATCGGCAAGTTTGCTCACCAAACCATCGATGTCATCGTAATCAGATGTGGAAAGCGAAAGAAGCGAAATTTCATCGTAGCCGCAATTGGATATGATCTCATCGGCGGCATCGATTACTTCCTGGTGGGGGCGCTGTCGGGTGGGGCGATAGACAACGCCTGCATGGCAGAAACGGCAGCCCCGGACGCAACCTCGGGAGATCTCGATGACGCCTCGGTCCTGCACAGCTTCGATGTATGGGACAACCGGTTTGGTTATCGGTGGAGGAAGTTTTTGGACGATGCGACGGGTGATTATGGCAGGGGCAACCGGATTGTTTGGAGTTACCGAAGCAACAGTGCAGTCGTCTTTGGATTTCACGTCATAGAACGAGGGGATATATAAACCGTCTACAGCTGCCAATTTTTCAAGAAGCCCGGTTTTACCACCCGGCTCGCCGTCGGTTTTCCAACCGCAGTAAACATCGATAAATTCGGAAATAGAGTCCTCGCCGTCACCGATGAAAAAGACATCAACGAAATCAGAGACCGGTTCGGGATTGAACATCGAGGTACCGCCAGCGACCACCAAGGGGGAATCTTCTCCTCGATCAGCCGCCCAAACCGGGATACCGGCGAGGTCAAGCATTTCCAGCATCGTGGTGAAAGACAGTTCGGCGCCCAGAGAGAAACCGACGACATCGAAGTCACGGACCGGACGGAAATTCTCGAGAGACAAAAGGGTCAGCCCATTGTCCCGTATAGCCTTGATCATATCAGGCCAGGGCATGTAGGCGCGTTCAGCGAGGGCGTCATGCCGCCTGTTGATGATATCATAGAGAATGGGGAGAGAAAGATTGGAGAGGGCGACTTCATAAAGATCAGGGAAGCAAAGGGCTATCCTGACCGGAGTCGCGTCGAAATCCTTGACAATAGCATTAACCTCGCTGCCGGTGTAGCGGGCGGGTTTTTGGACTTTATATAAAATGGAATCGGGGTAAGACAATCAATGACTCCATTGATAAGAATTCAAGGTATTCGGGGCTCTGAGATTCTTCACTTCGTTCAGAATGACATTTACGTTTTAACTTCATCGAGGTCTGCAAGATGGAAAACCATGCCGTCGCGGGCGGCGATCACGCGAATGCCGGTTCTTTCGGTCATATCCGCGGCAACCTCCCACGGATGCGCTTTCCAGACGTTCATACCGAAATGTGTCAGGATGGCGGCTTTGGGCTTGATGCCGGCGATGATTTTCTTCGCCTCGTCCAGGGTCAGGTGATCGACGGTGGGTCTCGGCTCAGTCAAGACGACGTTAATGATCAGTAAGTCGGCGCCCTTGTAAACATCGATCAATTTATCGAAATATCGGGTGTCCGTAATGTAGGCGATGGTGCGCCCGTCTGCATGGAAAACAATCCCATAGGTCTCAACGGGGTGATGGTGCTGCAACGGCGTCTCGAACTTGAGACCATCGAGTTCATACTTGCCGCCTTCTTTAAGAACCACAACTTCATTGAGGAACTTTTTTACGTATGAGTAGATGACGGGCTCGGGCCCGAAGGCATCGGATGGCGCATAAAATTTACCCTTGCCGCGGAAACCGCCGCCGGTCATGGCTTCGATCATGACGTTGACGTCGCCGGAATGGTCGAGGTGGCGGTGGGAGAGGATGATAGCATCCAGGGTCTCGGCACGGAGCTTGCGCTTGTTTACCTGGACGATGCATCCCGGGCCCGGGTCAACCAGAACATTCTTCCCAGATAGGGACATCCACATTCCGCCGGACGCCAGAATCTGGAGGGCAACCATGATGCGGGCGCCGCCCGTGCCTAAAAAAGTGATGCTATCGTCGCGGGGTTCAGTCATGACCGGCAAAGTATAGCAGAATCCCTACCCACCACCCATACTCCACAAACCGGAAATCCGAATATCGTCCCTCGACAAGCTCAGCACCGAATAAATTCAAATGACCAAAATCCAAAACTGGTACGCCGGGTTTAAGGAGGGCTGGAATCGGCCGGGTTGCGCTGCTGGGCTAACCGGGAGATCTGGTCAATTTGGGATTTGTCGAAAGACACCTTGGTCTGGGGGAAGGGTATTTCGATGCCGTTTTCGTCGAAGGCTTTCTTTAGACGCAACCGGAGTTCGCCGGCGACCTGCCACTGCTTATTCGGCCGGGTGTCCCCCACGATCTTGATTTCCACACCGGAATCAGCGAGATTCTCGACCCTGAGAACCTGAGGCGGTGAAATTATTATTGGGCTGTAATTCTCATCGGCAGCCAGCTCTTTACCGACCTTATTGATCACGGCGATAGCCTTCTCAAGATCGGTCCCATAGTCTACGGAAACATTGATATTGACCCTGGCCCATTCACGGGTGAAATTGGACACTGTGGTTATCAAGCTATTAGGAATTATATGAACGATGCCATCAAGATCACGTAGCACGGTGCGCCGCATGTTGAAGTCCTCAACCTGGCCGGAAATATCGACGATCTTAACTACATCACCGGGGTTGAACTGGTCTTCAAGCATGATAAACAGGCCATTTAAAGTATCTTTGATCAGGCTCTGGGCGCCGAAACCGATAGCGATACCGGCGACGCCGGCGCTGGCGATGAGCGGTCCGATGTTGATATTCAATTCTGATAAGACCATGAAGGTAGCTATGGTGAAGATCGCCACGCCCAGGGCACCGATGAGAACGCTAAGGATGGATTTAATGCGGCGGAGCTCATCTTCCTTGGGCAACCGGTCAACACGGGCGCGAAGTTCGACCAGGCGGCGAACGACGCGGGAGAGGAATACTTTGATTATCTGATAGAAAATCCAGGAGCCGACGACGATCAGCAAAATCCGTGCGCCATGGCTGCCTATCCAAGAACCGATGGAATCTATGAGATCTCCCCAATCAATCATGATTTCGCAGTATACAAAAGAACACCGAAAATTGGAACTCCCGGTGAAAAAATTGAAGGGTTAAGGCCAGGTGGGTTTACCGGTGCGAACTTCCTCTCCGAGGCGGCTGACCGAAGTGACGCCCTTGACACCTTCCATTTTCGAGATCAGGCGGGCCAGTTGGGTCAGTCCCTTGGTCTCGATGTCCAGGCTGATGGCGGTCACACGGTCGGGGCTCTCGGCTACGGTCATGCCGGTGATATTGATCTTTTCATCCGCGATCAGAGTAGAAATATCGCGCACCAGGCCGACCCTGTCCCAGGCCAATATCTGGAGACGGGTTGGGTAAAGCTGGTCGGCGGTACCCCACTGGACAGGGATCAAGCGCTCGGGTTCTTCTTCCTTGAGGACATTGTAGCAGTCGGTCCGATGGATGGTGACCCCCTGGGAACGGGTGACATAGCCGATGATATCCTCGCCGGGAATAGGATGGCAGCAGCCGGCGATCTTGGAGACGATGTCGCCGATGCCCATGACTGAAACGCCAGACGTCGGGCCTTTGCCAGACGAAGACGGGGCTGAAACCGGGAGAGCGCTGGGCTCTACAACAGGCTTCGGCCCCTCCGAGGCGGCGATCTGGGCCATGGCGATGGTGTGGGCCGACAAACCGCCGTAACCGATGGCGGCGTAGAATTCGTCGACGTTTTCGTAGTTGTTCTGGTGGGCCAGGCTCTTCAGTTCGGGGATCTTGATGCCGAGATGGCGGAACTCCTTCTCCAACTGCTCCCGGCCTTTTTCGATGTTTTCAGTCCGCTCCTGCTTCTTGAACCACTGGCGGATCTTGGTTATGGCATGAGAAGTTTTCACGTAGCCGAGGTTGGGATTCAGCCAGTCCCGTGAAGGGCCCTTGTCTTTCTTGGTAGTGACGATCTCAACGACATCGCCATTCCTGAGACGATAATCCAAGCCGACCAATTTGCCGTTGATCTTGGCGCCGACGCAGCGGTGGCCGAGCTCAGTGTGGACGCGATAGGCGAAATCGAGAGGCGTGGCACCCTTGGGCAAATCTTTAATTTCGCCGCCGGGGGTGAAAACGAATACCTGGTCGTTGAAGATATCGGTCTTGACCGATTCAAGGAACTCCTCGGCGCCCGACAGGTCGCGGTGCCAGTCGACAAGCTGCCGCAGCCAGGAGATGCGGTCTTCGGACTTTACCGCGGCTTTTTCGCCTTCCTTGTAGCGCCAATGGGCGGCGACGCCATATTCCGCCAGGCGGTGCATCTCATAAGTCCGGATCTGGATCTCGAGAGGGGTGCCGCCGACCGAAACCACCCCGGTGTGGAGGGACTGGTAGCCGTTAGGCTTGGGATTGGCGATATAGTCGTCAAAGGTGCTCGGAATGGGGTGCCAGATGGCATGTACCGTCCCCAGGGCGGTGTAACACTCCCGGACCGAATTGACCAGCACCCTGATGGCTAAAAGGTCGTAAATCTCGTCTATCTGGCGTCCTTGGGCGGTGTATTTTTCTGCCTTCTGGTGCAGAGAATAGATGTGCTTGGCGCGTCCTGTGATCTCGGCTTTTAGGCCGGATTTTTCGAATTCGCCCCGTAAAACCTCGATAACCTTATTAATGAACTCCTCGCGTTCAGTCCGTTTGGATGAGATAAGCCTGGCCAGGGACTTGTATTCGGTGGGCTCTAGGAATCGGAAGGCGAGGTCCTCAAGCTGCCACTTTATTTCCCAGATGCCGAGGCGGTGGGCGAGGGGAGCGTAAATCTCGAGAGTTTCGCGGGCGGTAGCCTTCTGGTTCTCCGGCGGCATGGCATCCAGGGTTCGCATGTTGTGAAGCCGGTCGGCAAGCTTGATGAAGACGACACGGAGGTCTTCTGCCATGGCCACGAGCATCTTGCGGAGGTTCTCGGCTTGCCGTTCGTACGTAGTGTTACCGGAAAAACGCGTCTCGCCCGGGGCAGCCAGTTGCAGTTTGGCCAGCTTGGTGACCCCGTCGACAAGCTTGGCGACGTCCTTGCCGAAAAGCTCCTCGATTTTACTCAGGGGTATCGTGGAGTCCTCGGGAACGTCGTGGAGCAAAGCGGCTTTGATCGCCGTGGAATCTAGCTGAAGCTCAGCAAGGGTCAAGGCGACGGAGAGAGGGTGCTCGATGAAAGGTTCGCCGCTCTTGCGGGTCTGGCCTTCATGGGCTTTGGCCGCGAAGTCATAAGCCGATCTTATCAACTCGACTTTTTCCGTGGGCAGGTAGCGGGTGGTAGCTTCTAAGAGGGTGGTTACTTCCATGAATTTACCATAAAGTGACGAATGCTTAAGTATAGCGTAAATGCCGACAGCTGTCAGCAAGGTACATAAAGCAAAATCCTAATATCTAATACTAAATCCTAAATAAATCCAAATGATAAAAATCAAAATCCAAAACGGGAAACGAACGTTGAACCACAGCCGGGATTGAATCCAGTGTTATAATTCATCCGAATTTGTTCAGATGAAAAGAATTCATAAGATATTAATCTCGACAACAGTAGGAATTTTGATCCTAGCTTTAGTGTGGCCAGTGATGGACTATGGAATTTATTTCACCGGCCCTATAGAGACTTTGATGGGTGTGGTGACGGTTTTATTGGGGGTTGGAGGAGCGCTACTTTTAAGCTATGCGGCGCACGAGATTCATCCCGCCCTGGTACCAATCCTTTGGGCGGCTTTATTTTTAGTCACACTTGCCCGTTTCCTGGCGGGGAATAGCGAAGGGCTAATGGAAGATTTGGCGTGGATATTTTTCCTCGGTA
This sequence comes from Dehalogenimonas etheniformans, assembly GCF_014672715.2. Lineage (NCBI taxonomy): Bacteria > Bacillati > Chloroflexota > Dehalococcoidia > Dehalococcoidales > Dehalococcoidaceae > Dehalogenimonas > Dehalogenimonas etheniformans. The sequence goes on from NZ_CP058566.2 coordinate 64,242, forward strand.
TCCCAGGAATTGTGTTGCTGATAGTCGGCTTAAGAGTGCTGGTAAAAGCCCGCGGATCGGCTGATAAAACCAATCGTTAATCCGGCAGATCACCGTTCTGCCCTGATTTTCCTCACCCGGCTCCAAATGAACCACACAACAAGCCCGACCCCGGCAATAACGATCGGGATATCGAATGGCCGCATGACCTCGCGGATTTTTTCCCAATTCTGGCCCAGGAGGTAGCCGCCCCAGGCTAAACCGGTCGACCAGGGCAATGCCCCGAGGAACGAAAAGGCGAAAAACCGCTTCAGATTCATGCGGGCGATGCCGGCAGGCAGGCTGATGAAGGTACGGACGGCGGGCAATAAGCGGGAGAAAAAGGCGGTGACATCGCCGTATTTTTGAAACCAATGGTCGGTCCGGGCTATTTCCTCTGAAGTTATCAAAAAGTATTTGCCGTAGTGCTCAAGGAAGCCCCTGCCGAACCTGGCACCTGCCCAGTAGGCAACTCCAGAACCCGCCAAATTGCCCATGGCGCCAATCAAACCGATAAGAAGTATATATTCCCAGCCGAGGCCTTTGTCGGCAACGAGCATCCAACCGGCAAGGGGCATGATGATCTCGCTGGGCAGCGGAATACAGGCGCTCTCGATAGCCATAAGAACAAAAACGCCACCCCACCCCATGGCATCATAGGCGCTGCGGATAAAATCGAGGATTGCCTGTTCCAGAGAGCCTCCAAAAGCCTGCTAGCCGATGATTGTACCGAAAAAGCAGAACAATTATCTAATCGAGAGCCTCAGTTGTTGGGATTCTCCAGCCCTCACCTTAATCCTCTCCCACGAGGCCGTGGGCGATGAGATTAGATATCCAGGTTCTTGACGTGTTGAGCGTGCGCCTGGATGAACGCCTTCCGCGGCGGGACCTCGTCACCCATAAGGAGGTTGAATGTGGCGTCGGCGCGGGCGGCGTCCTGGACTTCAACGGTCAACAAGGTGCGGGAGGCGGGGTTCATAGTGGTGTTCCAGAGCTGCTCGGCGGACATTTCGCCAAGACCCTTGTAGCGCTGAATGTCCACGTTCTTGCCCTTGAACTCTTTTAAAGCCTCCGCTTTTTCGTTGTCGGAGTAAACCCAGCGTTCGTTCTGTCCCTGCTTGATGCGGTAGAGGGGCGGCTGGGCGATGTATAGGCCGCCGCCAGCGATGAGCTTGATCATGTGCCGGAAGAAGAAGGTCAGTAACAGGGTGCGGATATGAGCGCCGTCAACGTCGGCATCGGTCATCAGGACGATACGGTGGTAGCGCAATTTATTGTGGTCAAAATCATCGTCGATGCCGGCTCCCAGGGCGGTGATGATAGCCCGGATTTCCTCGTGGGACAACATCTTGTCAGGCGCGGCTTTTTCTACGTTCAGGATCTTACCGCGGAGGGGCAGGATGGCCTGGAAACGACGGTTGCGGCCTTGCTTGGCGGAGCCGCCGGCGGAGTCACCTTCCACCAGGAAAAGCTCGCACAGCGAGGGCTCTTTCTCCGAACAATCGGCCAGCTTGCCGGGCAGGGTGCCACCATCGAGGGAGTTCTTCTTGATAATGAGGTCCCGGGCCTGGCGGGCGGCTTCCCGGGCGCGGGCAGAGGTAAGAACCTTGTCAATGATCTTTTTGGCATCATCCGGGTGTTCTTCAAAATAAAGAGTCAACTGGTCGAGTACGGCGCTTTCGACGATGCTCTTCATTTCGGCGTTGCCGAGCTTGCCCTTGGTCTGGCCTTCAAATTGTGGTTCGGAGAGCTTCACGGAAACGATGGAGACCAAGCCCTCCCGGGAGTCCTCGCCCGAAATAGACGGATCAGACTCCTTGACCAGCTTGTTCTTTGAGGCGTAATCGTTCAGGACGCGGGTCAGGGCGGAGCGGAAGCCGGTTAAATGGGTACCGCCATCCTGGGTGTTGATGCAGTTGGCAAAGGAAAAACTGGTTTCGGAGTAGCCGTCGTTGTACTGCATGGCGACTTCGACGATGGTGGGATCCGCCTTTTTGTAGATCGAGATCGGCATGCGGTTGATGACGCCGCGGTTATGGTTCAAATGGCGGACAAACCCGGTAAGGCCGCCCTCGAAATAGAATGTTTCCTCGACGTCGCCACGTTTATCAACCAGGGATATTTCGAGGCCTTTATTCAGATAGGCGATCTCGCGGATTCGCTCGGCTAGGGTCTTATACTCGTAAACTGAATCGTCAAAGATCTTCGGATCGTATTTGAAACTGGTAATGGTACCGGTGCCGCACGACTCGCCGACTACGGCGACAGGGGCGACCGGGATGCCCTGGCGGTATTCCTGGCGATAGAGTTTGCCATCCTGCTTGACCTCGACGCGGACCCATTCGGACAGGGCGTTGACCACCGAGGCGCCGACGCCGTGGAGGCCGCCGGAGACCTGGTAGGTTTTGCCGCCGAATTTGGCACCGGCGTGGAGGACGGTCATGACCGTTTCCAGGGCGGAGACGCCAGTGGTCTTGTGAATGCCAACCGGGATGCCGCGCCCGTTATCTTCGACAGTGACCGACTGGTCAGGGTTGATCGTGACCTCGATCTTGTCGCAGTAGCCGGCCATGGCCTCGTCGACCGAGTTGTAAACGATTTCATAAACGAGGTGATGCAGACCGCGGTAATCGGTGGAGCCGATATACATGCCCGGGCGCTTGCGAACGGCCTCGCGACCGCCGAGAACCTGGATGTCTTCAGCCGTATAAGATGCCGCTTTTTCAGCGTCGGTGTCGTCTAAATGATTGTTTTCCATCATCACTGCCTTAAAGGGATTTTAATAAAGAAAAGGCCGCCATCGAAACGATCGGCGGCGTAACTCTGCGTTCGAATTTCATGCGCTTCTAGCTGTTGAATTATACCATTTTAAAGGGGAGGGAGGCAAAGTTTAGATTGTCAGCAGTCAGCTGTCAGCGATCAATTTGGAACGAAGGTTTCCAACCGCAGATTGCTTCGTCGTTTCGCTCCTCGCAACGACATTGCCGTCGCTTCGGACTCGGCGAGGATGTATTGGAGGAAAGTGTTACCATGCCATGCGATAAATACGCTCGATGTCTTCCTGCTCGAGAGGAGTCGGATTGTTCTTAATCCATGGTGAGGACACCTTAGCAAGGCGCGCAAGGTCCGAAAATCTATCTTTAGATACGCCGAGGTTTTCTAATCGAAGACGCATGCCAATGTTTTTCAGCCAATCTTCAACGGCTTTCTGTCCATCGCTTGCGCCAAAAACCCGCTCGCCAAGCAGGCAAATTCGATCGGCTCTCTCGCGAGACAGATCGGCAAGCCAGGCCGGAAGGAGGGCTACCAACCCTTCACCGTGGGGGATGTCATATAAGCCGGAAAGAGGGTGTTCAATGCCGTGGAGAGTCATGGAACCATCGCCGCCGCCAAGACTGGCGAAAGAGGAACAGGCCATGGTGGAAGCCCAGGCCAGGGCGCGGCGGGCCTCCCTGTTGCGCAGGTCGGCTTTTACGATCGGGAGATATTTGACAACGGTCCGGAGCATCGCCTCGCGCCAGCCGTCGTTCAGGGGTTCGGGGTGGGAGGCAGTTATGTAAGGCTCGACGGCATGGCAGAAGATGTCGACGCCGCCAGCCAGGGTCGGCGCCAGGGGGAGTGATGAAGTGAGTTCCGGATCAACAATAGCGATTTTAGGTAGCAATGAAGAGCGCGATACGACGCTTTTTTGATGGGTAGTCCAATTGGTGATGACGGCGGCAGAGTTGACTTCAGAACCGGAGGCGGAAACAGTCGGCACCATGATCAATGAAGGTACTTTGCCGGGCGGGTTATCACGGGTGGTGATGTAATGCCAGATGGACTTATCGCCAGCCGAGGCGAGGGCAACACCCTTTGATGCGTCCATGGCGGAGCCGCCGCCCAGGGCAATGACAACATCGATTTTTTCGCCGCGGGCAATCGCCGCTCCCTGATCGATGGTGGAGGCGCGGGGATTGGGTTCGACTTTGTCGAAGAGGATGACCTCTAAACCGGCACTCTCGAGCATGTCGGCGGCCTTATCCAAAAGACCGAGCCTACGCATCGTTTTCTGGCCTGACACTATCATGGCACGACGGCCAAATTTGGCCGCTTCATCGCCCAGGCGGGCGAAGGTCCCCTCGCCGAAGATGAGACGGGTAGGGAGATTAAATTCGGTGACAGACATTAAACTTACCTTTCCGTGGCTAATTCTCTTTCAATTAATGCGATCGCGATATTGAATGCCTTGATCCTTCTTACCGCCAACGTGTATTGGGAAGAACCTTCCTTGAAGTTTGGCTGAATTTTCTCAATCTGACGAATTATCAATGGTAAAGTTCGGAGAGCTTCTTCTAAATCTTCTCTGGGATAATTTTCGGTGATATCCTGCTTCGGCATTCTGGCTATTAGTGATGACGACAATCGAAGGACTTTGAGCCTTTGAGAAACCATCGTTAATTGAGGGGTGCGGGGAGGCTGTTTTTGGGAAAGTGTTGCCTGAACTTTCTCGCTTTTACGAATCGCTGAAAACAGCGCCTTTTGGGCTGATTCCAATTCGGTTTTCGTGAATGCACTCATTCTCGTCATTTACACTGCACGGGCACTATATACCGTGCCCCTGCGGCTGGTTGCGGTCCTTGAGCCACTGGCGCTTCTGGGAAAGGCGAACCGCTTCATCGGTCGGCTTGTAGTCCGAAAGGAAGGTGCGGGAAAAGTCAGCGTAGCGCTCTTCGAGGATAGCCTGGCGGATATTGGCCATCAGTTTGTTCATGAAAAAAAGGTTGTGTATCGTGGCGAGGCGGTAGGCCAGTAATTCCTTGGTTCGGAAAAGGTGATGAATATAGCCGGCAGAAAAATTACAGCAGGTGTAGCAGCTGCAATCTATTTCGATGGGGTTTCTTTCGCCTTCATAGCGGGCGTTGGCGATATCGATGCGGCCGGCCCGGGTGAACAATGCGCCGTTTCTGGCGACGCGGGTCGGTAGGGCGGAATCGAACATGTCAATGCCTACCTCGACCCCGCGAACAATATCCTCCGGGGAACCAACGCCCATCAGGTAGCGGGGTTTGTCAACCGGCAGGACATCGCTAGTGGCGGCGGTGATCTCGACCGTCTGGTCCTTGCTCTCGCCGATGGCCAGGCCACCGATGGCGTAGCCCGGGAAGTCGGCATCGATCAAGCCTTCTGCGGAACGGCGGCGGAGATCGGCGTGGAGTCCACCCTGCACAATTGGGAATAATGCCTGGTCGGGACGAGTCTTGGCGGTTTTACAACGGCCTGCCCAAGCCTGGGTGCGTTTCACGGCGGATTCGATGACCTCGCGGGAGGCTTCCACGGGAGGGCACTCGTCGAGGGCCATGATGATATCGGCGCCGAAAATCTCCTGATACTTAATAGCCAGTTCCGGGCTGAAGAAGTGCTCCGAGCCATCGAGATGAGAGCGGAAAGTAACACCTTCATCTGACATTTTCCGGAGAGGTGACAGTGAAAACACCTGGTAGCCCCCGGAATCGGTCAACAGGGCTCCGTCCCAGCCCATGAACTTATGGACCCCGCCATAACGAGCAATGACATCGGTGCCGGGGCGGAGGTAAAGGTGGTAGTTGTTAGCCAAGATCAGTTGATACCCGAGGTCTTTGATCTCGTCGGGCGTGAGCGTTTTAACCGTCGCCTGGGAGCCCACCGGCATGAAACAGGGGGTTTCGACGGCGGCGTGGGGAGTCGTCAGGATCCCGGCGCGGGCGGCGCCAGATTTTTCGAGCAGGAAAGAAAATTCAGTCATTAATGCATCCTATCAAGAAGCAGGATTTTCAACAATCCAAGATGATAATTTCTTAAAAAAGGTTTATCAGGTAGCGTCGAAGCACATAGTGAATTATCGAAAGCAGTCCTGCGAAAAGAAGGACGAACAAAATGGGCGCCCAACTCAATCCAGCTAAGAGAAGACCGATGGAGGTAGCGGCGGCAGGGGGATGCTCCGTATTGGTAACAGCCATGAGAAACATTGAAAGAGCAATGGCGCAGGCAAATGTCAAGGCCAGTAGCACCGTCGATTCATTAATATTGACTGAAAGACTGTCGACGAACAATAAATGGGAGACAGTGCCTGAAATTAAACCGACGGTATGGCCGCCGATAAGACGCCGGGGGCGAGCGGTCATGGTGTGGGGCATCGAGAAAACGATAAAGGTGCTAGCACCCAAGGCCGCTACGATAACCACCTGCGTAACTTTTTCGACAAAGAGAAGAACGACGAAAAAGGTAGCCAGGGCTAAGATGCTCTGGACGATGTAAGCCCAGGGGTTCTTTTTAAAATGCGGATCAAGGATTTCCATATATCAGACACCAGATGCGGGCCGGTTTTCGTCCAGGAAATCCTGGAGGATGACGGCCGCGGCCACCGCGTCATCGCGCTCTTTGAAAAAAGTCTTTTTCTTCTTGCGGTTGGCTTTCATGATCTCCTGGGCGTCGGCGGTGGAGAACCGCTCGTCCTGGAAAAGTACCGGAACATCGGTCATGGAAGCGATCCGGCCGGCAAAATGCTGAACGTGCTCGGCCTGGGAGCCTATATGGCCGGTGAGGAGGCGAGGCAATCCGATCACGACCTTGCCGGCGCGATATTCATTGACCAGTTTGGCCACTGTCTCGGCGTCGGAAACTTCGTCGCGTCGTTCCAGAACGACCAGAGGCCGGGCGATAATGCCCATCGGATCGGAAAGGGCTACTCCGAGCCATTTGTCGCCGACGTCAAGACCTATAATGCGTTCAAGCATGGGAGGAGAATTCTACCAACAAACCAATACTAACATTATACAGATTTCAAATCGCCCCAGCCCCGAGCTCGGCATGCCATGCCCCTGAAAAAGGGGACGCCCCTCACCTTCAGTTCCTCTCCCACTCGGGGAAAGAGGAAAATCGGAGGGATTATTTGATGAATTCGTTGACTGCGTCCAGCGCGGCGGCGAGTTTGGTCGCATCCCGGCCGCCACCCTGGGCAAGATTGGGACGGCCTCCACCACCGCCGCCGGCGATTTCCGACAGTCTCTTGATGATGCTGCCGGCATGGTAGCCCACCGAAACCAGTTCCGGCGCCACAACGCAAAGGAACACAGGTTTATCGGAGTAAGTCGAACCCAGTACGATCAACGCGGGCGCCAGCCTATCACGCAGGATATCAGCCATATCGCGCAATGTATCGATGTCGGCCTCACCGACGGCGGCCACCAGGAGTTTGCCGCCCTTGATAGGCCTGGCGGCCGACAATAGGGATAAGGCATCTTTTCTTGCCAGCTCCTTTTTGAAAACGTCGACCTGGCTCTTACCATTTTCGATCTCGGTCTGGAGGTCCCGTGTCTTGTCGTTCAGCAGCTTGACCTGTTGGCGCACAAAGGCTTCGGCGCCGCGGCCGGTAACGGCCTCTATGCGGCGGAGTCCCGCGCCGACCGACGATTCGGCCACAATCTTAAAGAAACCAATCTCGCCTGTGGTCTTGATATGGGTGCCGCCGCAGAGTTCGGCCGATAACTGCTGATCAGCGCCGATGGATAAAACCCGCACCGTCTCGCCGTATTTTTCACCGAAGAGGGCGGTAACGCCGGTTTTAAGGGCCTGCTGATAACTGGTTTCCACGGCCGCTACTGGGTGATTTTCACGAATATGTTCATTAATAATGTCCTCGACGCTAGCTATCTCCTCCGCGGAAACGGCCTTCAAGTGCGAGAAGTCGAAGCGCAGCCTGTCAGGGTCTACCACAGAGCCCCTTTGTTGAACGTGTTGACCCAAAACCTCTCGCAGCGCGGCCTGGAGGAGGTGGGTCGCAGTATGGTTACGGGCGATATCGTAACGACGCGGCACATCGACTCTGGCAAGCGCCTCGTCACCGATCTTGATCTCGCCCCGGCTGAGGTAACCCTGGTGCAGGACCACGCCGGGGGAGAGAGCGACGGTATTGGTGACGATGAACGAACTTTCGCCTGAAGTGATCTCGCCGATATCGCCGACCTGGCCGCCCATCTCGGCGTAAAAGGCGGTCTTGTCCAGGATCAAGCCGCCTTCCTCACCTTCCCGGATGACATCGGCGCTGGAGTTGTTTTTCAAGATACCGTCAACGGTGGCATACTGCGACAGGGTGTCGTAGCCAGTGAAACAGGTGGTGCTGAACGAATGGCGGGCGTGCGCCTCCTTACTCAATTCGAACTTGTGCGAAGCGCGCGCTTTCTCTTTCTGTTGGGACATTTCATAGTTGAAGCCTTCAGCGTCAACTTCAAAACCAGCCGCGGAGGATATCTCCGAGGTGAGATCGAGCGGGAACCCGTAGGTATCATAAAGTTTGAAAGCCTGTTCGCCGGTGATCTTGCGGCGCAGCAACGCTGCCTCCGAGACCATCATTTCTTCAAGAAGGCGCATGCCGGTAATTAGGGTTTCGGCGAAACGAGACTCCTCCCGGGCAACAAGCTCGGTGATAAAGTTGCGGCGGGCTGCCAGTTCAGGGTAGACCGGGCTCATGCGCTCGATAACGGTCTCGACGAGGGGCACCATGAAGGGCTTGTCCAAGCCAAGGTTGCGGCCGAACAGGGCGGTTCTGCGGAGCAGCCGCCTCAGCACGTAGCCGCGGCCTTCATTCGACGGAATGACGCCGTCGGCGATCAGGAAGGTTATGCTGCGGGAATGCTCGGCCACTATGCGCATGGCGCGGTCGATCTCCGGGCTGGAACCATATTTTTTACCCGAAACCGTTGCCACTTTATCGAGCAGGTAATCGAACCGGTCGGTCTGATAGACTCCGGATTTGCCTTGCATGATGGTGGTCAGGCGCTCAAGGCCCATTCCTGTATCGATGCTGGGATTTTTAAGCGGAATCCGGCTCCCCGATTTGTCCTGGTCGAACTGGACGAACACCAGGTTCCAGATCTCGCAGAAGCGGCCGCATTTGCAGGCGGGGCCGCAATCAGGCTGGCGGCAGCCGACGCCCTCACCGAAGTCGTAATGAATCTCGGAACAAGGGCCGCAAGGACCGGAATCCCCCGCCGGACCCCAGAAGTTGTCTTTCTCGCCGAGGCGAACGATCCTGTTGTCCTGCACTCCCTTTGCTTGCCAGAATTTCACCGCCTCATCGTCGTCGAGGTATACAGTGGTCCAAAGACGATCGGCCGGAATTTTCAGCCGTTGAGTTACAAATTCCCAGGCGAAGTCGATGGCCTCTTTTTTAAAATAGTCACCGATCGAGAAATTCCCCAGCATCTCGAAAAAGGTCAGGTGCGACGCATCGCCGACGGAATCGATATCGGTGGTGCGGAAGCACTTCTGGCACGTGGTAAGGCGGGACGCCGGCGGCTTTTCCTTACCCAAAAAGTAAGGTTTGAACTGCACCATGCCGGCTGTCGTCAGGAGCAGTGTCGGATCACCGTGGGGTATGAGTGACGATGACGGCAGTATCTTGTGGGCTTTTTCAGCGAAGTATTCAAGGAAAAGCGCGCGAAGCTGGTCACCGGTAAAAGGCATAGAATCAGCACCTATCGAAATCGTTTGGATTTAGATTGTAGGGGAGGGGTATGGGGATGTCAATTAAATGAAAGCCGTTCCACGTTTGGGATACATCCTGGATACAGGGCAGCCCGGCACAAGCGACCGGAAATGGGAACGTCTGGAAGCACGCCGTCCGCCGGCGGTTTGCAGGGCCAAAAATGAGGCGAGGTTAAGAGTTGTTTTGAAAAAATAAGTGGCAAAATCTGATGATAATTTTCAAAATACGTTCAAAACTCTGAATACTGGGGTATTGACAAGGTGTGGGAACGGGCTTATAATAAGCGAAAAGTTAGGGAATAATTAGGAAATAATAAGGGAGGTACTCAGTCTATGTGGTTGGTAATCGGTCTCGTCCTCGGCGCTCTCCTGATCTGGCTCGTCTCCTTCATGAAGAGCAAGGGCATGGCTTTCCGCTGGTATGAATGGATCATCGGCATAATCGGTCTGGCCCTGCTTCTCTTCACCATCCAGAACTACTTCGGTTCTCAGGCTGAACTCGAACCCAAGGCCGCCAACATGTTCCTGCTGGTAACCGGTCTGCCGGCCGTGATCTTCCTGGCCATCACTTGGCAGTTGGTCATCCGCCACAAGAAGACCGCCTAAGCTCAACAATTGAATATCGCAGTCACAGGGGGAGTCGAGAGACTCCCCCTTCTTGTTGTCCAGAGTTGCCGAGGCCTGCCGGCAGGAACCTATGTCAAAACTGGCGTTAAAGGAGCTCCGCTGGCAAGTTCGGCCACCAGCAAATCCAGGGCGAGTTCCTCATCCATGCGACCGGTCTTAGCGGCCAGATCGGCTTCGAGAAGCCGGCTATAAACATCTTTTAATCGGCTCATAGTGAAACGCGCCGCCTGGTCCTGGGTCTTCTTCCACACGAAATCAGCCAGGAGTCCCAGCTTTCTCCGGATTTCGAGATCTTTGCTGCCACGGCTTTTTAATTCTTTGTACTGGATAACCAGACGCAACTGCCGGGACAACATCGACAGCACGTAACTCGCCGACAGGCCTTTCACCTTGAGATTTTCGAGGGTTTCGGTTGCTGTTTTCAAACGCGTTTCGAAGATGGCATCGACGAGAGCGAAGATGTTCGACTCACCGGCGTAGCCGACCAAGGTCTTAACGTCGTTGTCGGTGATCGGGCGGCCGGCGGCGAACAGCACCAGTTTTTCGATCTCGCCGGCGACAGCCCACAAATCGGCGCCAACGTATTGGACCAGCAGGTTGATGGCCATTGGGGTAATGGCGCCCCCGGCGTCCATGACCCGGCGCCCGATCCATTCTTTCAACCTGGGCTTGTCGAGCATCGGGAATTCGTGTACTTCGACCTTGTCAGCGAGATACTTGAACAGCGGATTGTTCCGCGAAAGCTCGGTTTCGATCAGGATGATGGCGGTGGAAGGCGGCGAATTGGTGATGGCGCTGGCAAAAACTTCCGGGTCGTCGATCTTCGAGGCTTTTTTGAGCGTCCCGTCGCCGGCAGAGAAACGGGCCAGCAAGCCGGTGACCACCACGAGCCGGCACGGCGTGAGGAAGGGTAGGGCGTCGACGGTAAGCTTGAATTCTCCCGGCTTGAGTTTCGCTCCTTCGAAAACGCTGGTGGCAGAAGCTAGGACGGCGGGGTCGCCGAGCGACGCCTTGATCGAGGCGAGCTTAAGCTTCAAAGAAAAATCGTCAGGCCCGGCCAGTAGATAACGCAATGCGGCTCCTTGACGGAAAGTGGCTTCATTTTAACACACCGGCAGACGCTATCAACGCAGCGCCAACGGAAGAAAAACGGCAGACGGCGAAATCATCGGTGGAAAGAGCCCAACCAGCCCCGGGTCATTTGCCCGAGAATATTTGGCGCAGTTCTTCCTCGGCGTCGGTCGGAGTCACGGCGATGATCTGATCGCCGGGTTTGAACACCGTATCGCCGCGCGGGACAAAAGGCTTTTCCCCGTTACGTATGACCAGCCCCAACACCGCTTTGTTGGGCAACAGCAGTTCGTTAAGCGCTTTGCCCACTGCGGCGGAGCCGGACGCGGCGCGAATTTCCAGTATCTCCATCTCCCGGTTGTCACCGGTAAGGCAGAAGAGATGCGTCAGCGGGTGCGACGGGACCTCGTGCTCGATGCGCTCCAGGATGATATTGGTGGAGTTGACGGTGACATCAACGCCCAGTTGCTTGAAGATCTGTTCGTTCCGGGGCACCCGGACGCGGGCGATGGTGCGGGGCACGTTGAAGCGGTATTTGGCAACCTGACAGGCGACCAGGTTGTCCTCATCCTCGCCGGTGGTGGCGATAAGGAGATCAGCTCTGCCCGTGCCCGCCTCCGCCTGGATGGCTGTTTCACAGGCGTCGCCGCGGAGGCAGATGCTGCCCAGTTCCTTGTTGATCTTCTCGCACACGTCGGCGTTTTTCTCGATGAGGAGCGTCTCATGGCCTTCGCCGAGAAGAGCCTTGGTCAGTGAATAACCTAACCGGCCGCCGCCGACGATAATTATGTACATTTAGCTCTCCAGCTTCTCTTTGAGCATTTCGGCAAGGACGGTGGTGGGGCTGATGGCCTCCAGGCCGAGGACGGAATAAAGGTCCCGGCGCATAGGGTCGTAAATGCGGCAGACGACCTTTTTGACATTGAAAATCTTCTGGGCGATCTGTGCGGCCATGACGTTGCGGTTGTCTTCCTGGGTCACGGCGACGAAGGCATCGGCTTCCTCGATACCAACCCGGCGGAGGACGTCTTCATCCAACCCGTCACCAAGGAGCGCCTCGCCCTTAAAATCGGGAGGCAAACGGCGGAAGCTGTAGGCATCGGTATCCAGGGTGGTGACGCTGTGGCCCTCCTGGTCCAATAACGCAGCCATTTGTGCACCGACCCGTCCGCATCCCATTATAATCACTTTCATGCCGGGACTCCTTACAACGATGCCGGGCGGTGGTTCAGAATGACGCGGCACGGGGCATGCTGCAGGATGTAAGGCACCACGTCTCCCAGGCTGAACTCACCGAAACGCGTCTTATAGGCCGAACCGATGACGATGGCATCGGCTTTTTGTTCTACGGCTTCATCGACGATGGCGGGGGCTACCAACCTGGCCTGCAGTAGGTTGGTCTCGATGGGATAATTGAATTTCTTGGCAAGATTTTCAAACCTGGCCAGAATCGCTTCAGATTTGGCGATCTCAGATTCGACCTCGGCGTCCAGCGGCAGAGACCGGTCGATCGAGATGATATTGGTTACGATGACCTTGACGTCGCCGGTTATGCGAGCCAACTGGCAGGCCATCTCGAGGGCATCTTCGTCTTCCGGCCGCCCGGCAACAGGAACTAGTATAGTGCGAAATTTATTCATAGTTCGCCGAGGCGGATGCGCATATGTATCAGGCTATTATAAACGGCCCGCAACCCCTTGGCAATAGTTGGACACATTTTGTAGTCCGTCTGGGAAAAGATGCCGGTTTAAGCCCTAAATCTCGGTCGATTAATGAATAAAAAGCGATATTTGTTAGTAACGGCGCCAGAAAGGGGGAGCGAACAAAACCAACAGTGCGAAAATCTCAAGACGACCAGCCAGCATAAAAAAGCACAAAGCTGCTTTGCCGATACCGGGTATGTGCTCAAAGTTGCCATAAGGACCAACAGCCCCGAAACCCGGGCCGAAGCTACTCATGCAGGAAGCCACTGATGAGATAGCCTCCTCGAAGGGCAGCCCCAATGCTGCCATAAAGACAAAACCACCCCAAAGCAACCCGAAATAAAACACTGTCAAGCCTATTGTGCGTGATACCGTCGCCTCCTGCAGCGTAGTGTCACCGATCTTAAGTGGGACAATGACAGCAGGATTGATTGCCTGGAGGATTCGCCTGTAGGCGTATTTAAAGAGGATTATCAACCTGATTATTTTCAGGCCGCCGGCGGTGGACCCCGCCGAAGCGCCGATAACCATTAGAACCAAGATGAGCGAACGGGAAAAACCAGGCCAAGCGTCATAATTGGCGGAAGTGAACCCTGTGGTGCTGCTTGCAGAGAGAATATTGAAACTGCTTTGTCTGAAGCTTTCCAGCACTCCTAAACCTTTGTTGAAGATCAGGTCCAGATTGACCAGCGCAACCGAAACCAAGATGATCAGGACCCAAAAACGCAATTCGGGGTTGCCGAAGAAGCGTGTCCACCGGCGGCGGAGGATCAACCAGATAAACAGGGCGAAATTGATCCCGCCTAGGAACATGAATACCATGATGATGATCTCGGCAAGCAGGTTATGATAGCTTTCGATTGACAAATTTGTTGCCGCAAAGCCGCCCGTGGAGACCGTGCTTAAGGCGATGGTAGCGGCATCGAACAGCGGCAGGCCAGTGAATACCAGCAATAAGATCTGAATTGCAGTCAGGCACACATAGATAATAATGATGATTCTGGCAGTATCCCGGATGCGGGAGGTTAAACGTTCTCCTGCGTATCCCCCCGGCGCCTCCGCTTCTAATAATCGCGACGCCCCGAGGCCAAAAAGCGGAAATAGTGAGACGAAGAGGGTAATGATGCCCAAACCGCCGAGCCATTGTGTGAAAGAGCGCCAAACGAGGATACTGTGAGGTTTATCGGCGATACTCGAGAATATCGTGGCTCCGGTGGTTGTGAAGCCGCTCATGGTTTCGAAGAAGGCATCCAGGAAATTGGGAACCACGCCGCTAAGGAGATAAGGGAGCGCCCCAAATATCGTCGCTGTGATCCAAACGCCAACCACCAACACCATCGCATCACGGCGAGAGAGTTGAGTTCTAACGCGCCTGGTAGCCAGTGTGATCGAACCGCCGATGACGACCGCCAAGCCCATGACCACAGCAAAGGCAGGAGCGGCTTCAAGTTCATGGGACGCTGCAGCCACCAGCAGGGGGATCATCATCGTGGCGCCGATGACAGTAGTAAGGAGTCCCAGGTATCGGAGTATTGCCGAGAAGTTCATTCGGCCTACTTGAACAGTTTCTCAACTTCGGGGAGGGCGGGGATGGTAGACATGACGATGACGCGATCGTCCACATCGATAGGATACTCATCAGGCGGAACCGAAGGCCGCCCGTCGCGTACAACTGCCACAATTAGAGCGTTCTTGGGCACCGGGATGTCGCTCACCGGTTTTCCGACGATCTTCGCCTTCGGTGACACGATAAATTCAATGGCTTCCAGGGTGTTGTTCTCCAGGACCGAAGCTGCAACCGCACCACCGCGAAGGACGAAGTGGGCGATTTTGCGGGCGGTAATGATAGCGGGAGAACCGGCAACATCGATGCCTGCAGCTTCAGCAAGGGGCAGGAAATCCGGGTTGTTGATCATGGAAAGAGCCCGTGATACGCCCAAGGTCTTTGCAAGTAACGTCGCTAATATATTGAGTTCATCGTTCTGGGTGACAGACACTACTGCATCAGCTTTGCTGATGCCCTGTTCCAACAGAAAATCGCGGTCTGTCGGTTCACCTTGAAGCACCAGGGCACGTTCCAACTTGGTTGCTATTTCCTCAGCCCTGACCTGATCGCGCTCAAGTATCTTGACCTGGACGCCCTGGCGGATCAAGCCTTCGGCGACAAGATAGCCGATGCTGCCGCCGCCGATAACCACGACGTTCCGGTTTGGTCTTTTGGCGCCGGCAAACAGCTTGGCGAGCCGCTCGACGTGGTCCGCCGGTATGGCGATGTACAGGGAATCACCGGAGTGGATGATTTCCTCTGGATTGGCAATCACTCCTCCTTCATTGTGCCCGACGGCCACAATGAAAAAAGGAATGTCCTGAGCGATTTCCGACAGTTTTTTCCCGGCAAGATTGTCGTCTTCGATCCTGAACTCCCGGATCCGGACCGTCCCACTGCCGAATTCTTCGGCAGGGGTCGAATAAAAACCCGCCAGGATGGAGAGGATCTCGCGGGCCATTTCGGCTTCGGGGTTGATATAGACGTCTATGCCCAGGTTCTTAGGCCGAACGATGCGGCGGGTGGCGATCGGGCTCTTGGCCGGCATTTGGAAATAACCCGAGTAATCCGGGTTGCGGATACGGGCGGCAGTCCGGGCGGCTCCCATTTCCTTGGAAATGAAACAAACAACCATGTTGGTCTCGTCGGAATCGGTAACCGCAAGGACCAGATCGGCGCGATGGGCTTCGGCTTCACGGAGGACGCGCGGCGTGGCGGCGTTGCCCTGAACGATACGGACATCAAGCTGGCGCTTGATCGATTCTAAGGCCTGACCGGATTCCTCAATGACGACAACGTCGTGGTTCTCAACTGAAAGGAGGGTGGCGATGTTGAGGCCGACGACTCCGCCGCCGGCGATAACAATGTACACCTATTTCGCCCCCGGCGTACTCCCGAAACGGAGGAAGGCTGCCAGGGAATTAAGAAATGCGGAGATGCGGCTGCGCCGGCGGACTACCCTGATCACCCGATCGGCGGGACGGGAACGGGACAGAGAAATGGCTGCTGTCTGCTTCATGAACCTTTCAAAAAGCGGGCTGGGATTTTTTGTCTACCGGGAAGGAATTCTAGGCTGAAACCCGGTCAGTGTCAACCATAAAATTGGCACCGGCTTTTAACTCAACAGACTATTTTAACGATTATTTCTTCTCGTCGTGGTGATATTCCGCTTCATCATGGGGTGTCAAGGGGCATGAACCAGGCTCAAGGGTGCATAGTTGGCCGCCAGGGCAGCAGGACTGACACTCAAGCTGTAATGTAGTGTGGTTAATCTCGTAGCGATCAGCTAAGAGCTTCTCCACCTCGGCACGGACCAGAGCGGTCTCCGAGGTTAAGCGATCTTCGATTACGATGTGGCTGGAAAGGGCGTGGAGGTTGGGAGTCAAGCTCCAAACGTGAAGGTCGTGGACTTCCTTGACGCCAGGGAGGTCGCGGATGCTCCCTGCCAGTTCATTCAGGTCGATATGAGCCGGCGTGGATTCGAGAAGCACCGAAACACCCTCCGAAAGAATACCCCAGGCCGAGACCGCAATGATCAGACCGATGACGATGGATATCACCGCATCAGCTTCGGCGAGCCCCGTGACCTTGATGACGATGGCGCCGAGGATGACACCGACTGAGGCCAGAGCATCGCCGAGCACGTGCCAGAAGGCGCTCTTGACGTTGAGGCTATCTTTTCGGGCTTCGCGCAACCAGAAGGCGACGATGAGATTGGCTACCAGGCCGAGCACAGCGACGACCAGCATCACCGAACTGTCGACGTCCGGCGGGGATTGCAGACGCCTGACGGCTTCATAGAAAATGATCCCGGCGATGGCGAATATGGCTAGGGCATTTACGATGGCGACGATGACGCCGATGCGGTGGTAGCCGAAAGTCATGCGGTGCGAGGGCGGGCGTTGCGCCTGGCGCAGTGCGTAAGCCGATAGAGAAAGGGCAACGATATCGGCCAGGACGTGCCCGGCATCCGACAACAGAGCCAGACTGTTGGAAATCAGTCCGCCGATCACTTCGGCTATGAGAATAATACTCGAAAGACCGATGCCCAGAATTAAACGGGAGCCCACGGCATGGTGGCTATGATCGTGCTGGTGCATGTTTTAGGCTCAGTTTCCGAGATTCGCTGTTGTTTTTTTGCCTCTACGCCATTATCATATCAACAATAGGAAGATTGGTGTAATCAGCGCCGGAGGCAAAATGGCTAAATTTTCCATCATCCCCAAAGAAGAAAAATTCTTCGATCTTATCGAAGTCAGCGCTGCCAACATAGTCAAGACCGCGGAGGCGTTGAAAGACCTGGTAAACAATTGGAGTGACATCCATGAAAAAGTTCTGAAGATCGTCGAATTGGAACACGCCGGCGATTCGGTGACCCACCAAATCATCGCCATGCTACACCGCAGCTTTGTCACCCCTTTCGACCGGGAAGACATCGCGCTGCTTGCCCACTCCATGGACGACGTGGTCGATTTCATTCATTCGGCAGCGGATTACATGCTTCTTTACAAAGTCGGCCAACCCGGAGAAAGGGTCAAGGAACTGGCGGGAATCATTCTCGAAGCGACCAAGGAAGTCGCGGCAGCCGCTCCCAAACTTCGGCAAAAGGCTGGGCTGAAACAGCTCCTGGAGCATTGCATCGAGATTAACCGGCTTGAGAATCTCGCCGACCAGGCATACCGTTCCGCTCTCGTCGAACTGTTCGAGGAATACGATATGGTCGATATCATCAAATGGCGGGAGATTTACGAGTCCATGGAGAGTGCCACCGACCGCGCAGAGGATGTAGCCAACGTTTTCGAAGGCGTAGCCCTTAAAAACGCTTAAAGCATTTAGTGTGATTGATATCCAGTTACCCCAAACTTGAAAAGAAGGTTTGAAACATAGACTCTAACTTAGCTTTTATCATTTTTATCATCTTCATAGCGTTAGCCTTTGACTATACCAACGGCATGCACGATGCGGCTAACTCCATTTCCACCATCGTTTCTACAAGGGTCCTGACCCCGCGGCAGGCGGTAGCCTGGGCAGCTTTCTTTAATTTTATCGCTTTCCTGGTTTTCGGTACCGCAGTTGCCAAGACCATTGGCAGCGGCATGATCGATATTAATACGGTAACGCCGACAGTAATCCTGTCTGGCTTGCTTGGGGCAATATCCTGGAACCTCATCACCTGGTACCTGGGGCTGCCAAGCAGTTCGTCTCACGCCCTTATCGGTGGCTATGCCGGGGCCTCGATCGCCCACGCCGGTTTTGGAGTCATCCTTATGGCTGGCTGGTACAAGACTCTGATCTTTATCGTACTGGCTCCGACTATAGGACTTGCCCTCGGATTTATACTACGCGTGGCGACGACCTGGATCGTTTATCGGAACCCTCCGGGGGTCATAAACAGGTTCTTCAGGGTGGCTCAGATGTTTTCGGCGGCGGCTTATAGCCTGGGGCACGGCGGCAATGACGCTCAAAAAACCATGGGCATTATCACCAGCCTGCTGGTCGCCGGAGGGGTGATTTCGACTTTCGACATCCCGCTCTGGGTCGTTCTGGCCGCTCAAGCGGCGATCGCTTTGGGGACATTGAGCGGCGGCTGGCGGATCGTGAAAACGATGGGACAAAAGATCACCAAACTAGCGCCCATCGACGGTTTTTGCGCCGAGACCGCCAGCGCGGTGAGTATTTTTACGGCCACTCATCTCGGGATCCCGGTCAGTACCACTCACGTGATCACCGGAGCCATCTCAGGCGTAGGTTCGGTGAGGCGCCTTAGCGCCGTGCGCTGGGGAGTGACTCTGCGCATCGTGTGGGCCTGGATCATGACCATCCCTGCGGCGGGGATTATCGCTGCCCTGTTGTTCTGGATCCTGAACCTAATATTCTAGGGGTTAAAGCGGATCGTCCGATGCGGCTAGGCCCGGCGTTTACAGGTCAATCCGGCGGGGGTGAACCTTCGATTTTTCGGCGGCGATGATGGCCGAGATCTCCGAAACCGCCTGATCGATTTTGCCGTCATGGTTGACCACGAAATAATCGAACGCAGGTAGTTGCTTGAGCTCTTCAGGCGCTGTCTCGAGCCGCCTCTTTAAAGTCTCCGGCGATTCGGTTAAGCGGCGTGACAGCCGGTAGTTCAGGTCTTCCAACGAAGGCGGCAGCATGAAAACGAATACTGCCTCAGGGGCGATCTTTTTGATCGAGGCTGCGCCCTGGACATCCACCTTCACGATGACGTCGGAACCATGTCTCAATGCTTCACGAACTGCGGACTTGGGCACGCCATAAAAATTACCATAAACCTCAGCCCACTCAAGGAGTTCGTTTTGGGCAATCGCCTTTTTGAACTCGGCCTGGGTAGTGAAACGGTAGTCTTTGCCGTCGATTTCCCGGGGGCGCTGGGACCGGGTGGTAATGGTAGTGATGAATTTGAGGCCGGGCAGGCGGCGCTCCTTCATCCGCTCGAGCACGGCGTCCTTGCCAACTCCTGAAGGTCCTGAAAGTATGAGCAGGACCGGAGCCGGCCGGGGCGGGCTAAAGGTCAAGCGGTACCTCGGCAACATCCGTCTTCATGGCACCGCGGCCAATACTGACGCGGCCAGTGATGGTTTCAGGTGCCAGTGCGGCTAAAACCACGTGACCCGAATCGGTAAAAATCACCGCCTTGGTTTTCCGGCCGTTGGTCATATCGATCAACGTACCCTTGTTGCGGCTCTCCTGGATGATGCGCTTGATGGGGGCGGAGCCGGGCGGGGCGATAGCGATAAGGCGATTCATCGCCAGGATATTACCAAAGCCGACATGGACCAGTTCGATCGCCATTTCTGCCTCTTGATTCGCGGGAAGTATTTAATATTTTATACCCTGTGCCTAGCATGGGGCAACATAACAGAACTCAACCCCTCAGGTTCCGGCAGGGGCGACTCACCTGTTTCTTAGTTAGTCTTGGCTAACAGGTAGCCTTCGCCGGCTTTGGTGAGGATCAAACTGGGGTTATTGGGGTCGGTCTCGATTTTTTCGCGAAGATGTCTGATGTAGACGCGAATGATCTTAACATCGTCGGGGACCGGATGGCCCCATATCTGCTGAGCGATAGTCTTGTGGTTGACCACGTTTCCAGCGTTTTCCAACAAGATACGCAGGGTGACGCTTTCCGTGGAGGTGAGATCGATGGACCTGTTGCGGTAATCCAACCTCCGCAGTGAGGCATCGAAGTGGAAATCACCGAAGGTGAGCCTGAGTTCCTCTCCCCTGGCCGGCTGAGGCACGAACCGGGAGAGCGCCGAACGAACGCGGGCCAAAAACTCAAACTGGCGGAACGGCTTCACGATGTAGTCATCGGCCCCCAGTTCGAAAGCGCGTACGACGTCGACTTCTTCATTTCTGACGGTTAGCACGATTAGGGGCACCTTGGAAAAAGATCGGATCGACCTCAGAACGTCATAGCCGCTCATGTCAGGCAAGCCAAGATCAAGCACGACCAGATCAGGCGTAGCGGTTTTTACCAGTTCCGAACCCTCTCCGCCCAGGTGAGTCCAGACGATCTTGATATCGGGCCAGATTACGCCAAGACAGAGGGAAACCAGCTGGATGATGCCGTCGTCGTCATCAATTATCAGCGCTTTCATTCTTTTCCCCTTTTTTAACGGTAGGCAGGGCTACAAAAAAACGGCTGCCCCGACCGAGTTCGCTCTCCACCCAGATCCTGCCCTTGTACCTTTCCACGATTGCCCGGGTTATTACCAATCCCAACCCAAGTCCGTCCTTCCGCTGTTGACCTGGATCACGACGTTCATACGGCTGGAACAATGCCTTTTGGGTGTCAGGCGACATGCCGCAGCCTGTGTCCCTGACTTCAACGACCAACTCGCCCGGTTGTACGGACGCTTTCATGATGACCGAACCCTTCTTGGGTGTGTATTTGAAGGCGTTGTTGAGCAGGTTCATAATCACCTGTTGCAGGCGTTCGCGGTCTCCCCAGACCCGGGGCAGCCTGGCAGGCAGTTCGAGGCTGAAAGCCAGTTCGCTTCTTTCGGCGGTCGGTTTAACAAATTCTGTGATTTCCCGAAGCAATTGCCGAAGATTAACGGGATAGAATTCAAGGTTGAGGGTGCCAAGTTCCAATCTGATAAGGTCGTGCAGCTCATCGATACGATGATTGACGGCTTTGGCGCCGAAGTTGATGTTCTTGGCAAAGCTGAGTAGCGGTTCTTTCCGGATGTGAGACACCAGGTAATCACTTGAAGCCATAAGTGAGGTCAAAGGTGTTTTCAGCTCGTGAACCAGGGCACGGGTGTAGTTGGTCCGCATATCTTTGTCAGCCTGGAATTTTTCACGGAGCTTGATTTCCTGTTGTAGGAGATCCTCGCGTTGCTTTTCTGTGCCTTTGCGAAAGCCGACATCCCGGCAAGCAAGCACAGCAGCCTTTTGGCCATTAAATTCAAAGAGGCGCGCATTAATCTCTGTTGGAAAAAGTCTTCCCTGTCGTGAAACAAGAGTCGCGTCGAAGGATGCTTGAACCCCTTCGGGGATCGCTAACAACATCTTTTTCAAGGATTCCAAACTTTCGGGCGCGACGATTCTGGATATGCTCTCTCGTAAGATTTCTTCCCGGGCATATCCGTATAACGAACAGGCGCTCGGAGTTACCTCCTCGATTGTGAAAGTTCTAACGCTACAAAAAATAATGGGGTCAGGGTTGTTTTTGAAAATAACCTGATAAATGTCCGAGCCTGGAGAATTTTGGGCCATCCACGCTCCTTTAAGTGGATTTGTTTTGTGAGGATTTTCGCAACATCATATCACAAAAAATACCTCATATTTAATCCAGCCAAAAAGATTACGATAAATTAATCTCCTAATATAAATGTCGCATTAACAAAAATAAATCAGCATAGTACTAGTACTAAAGAACGATGTAATCAGTATAGTAGATGCCATAATACTGCTAAGTTGACTCATAAAAGACAATGATCATATCAGATTACTTAATGAATCAACTAAAGTTGAAAAGCAACCTAACAAATAAATGTTTAGCCCAGCAAACAAAGCAATGGAGGCTGCATGCAGGTTGACGACCGGGAAAGACCGGTTGGCCGCGGGGAAGACTGCGAATAATAAAACGAACACAAGAAAGAGAGGAAATCCAGATGTCTATTTTTCATAGCACCGTCACCCGACGCGATTTCATGAAGGGTCTTGGATTAACCGCTACGGGCGCTGCTGCTCTCGTTTCACCGAGTTTTCACGATCTCGATGAATTAACAGCTTCAGACAGCTCAAAACCCAAACGTGCCTGGTGGGTAAAGGAAATTGACGAGCCTACGGTTGAGATCGATTGGAGCATCATGAAACGCGGCCACGGCGGACATAGTACCCAATCCGCGGCCGTTGTTGCCCGCTACCCGGGGCTGGATGCCTATAACGATATGAATAAAACCGAGAAGAGCGATATTGACCGGTTGAAAGACAATGAACCGGGTTACCAGTTGCGTGATTCAGCCTTGAGCGGCGGCAATAACATCGGCCGAGGAGCCTTGGGGGATACGGCATCCGATCTGAAGTTCGGTCAGGTCAAAGCTAAGACTCCCGAACAACTCGGCGTACCAAAATGGACAGGTTCTCCCGAGGAGGCGACCAAGATGCTTCGGGCAGCAATGATGTTCTACGGCTCCTCAGCCATAGCTACATCCGAGATCAATGAACATCACCAAAAACTTATAGGTTTAACGGGCGAAAACCAGGGTACTGGATATATGCACAAGGAGCCGCCAACCACTTCCACTAAGCCCCTTGTATTCTACGATAAACCTAATTTTTCGTTCGACTCTAAGACCGGCATTTCATACCTGCCTAATGTGCCACTGTACGGAATAACATGGCTGCAGCCTCAAAATCCTGAATTGAACCGCCTGCGCCCGACGACCTTAGGCCGCCTAGCCCAGACCCGCTATCGCTTGCGCGAGGTGCCGCGAGCCTGCACCCAGGCTTTCGTCATGGGACTTGGATATGAGAGCATGCTAGATGAGCCCTACCGAGGCATTCCGTCCAACGCCGGGGCAGTGCTTGGTGGCCTTGCTGAAAACGCTCGACACTCAATTATGGCGATTAGTCCCGAAGTCGGCGCTTTCGGAGGCTATTTTGATCTATTGACTACCCTGCCGGTGGAGCCCACCAAACCGATAAACGCTGGCATCTGGCGCTTCTGCCAATCATGTGGTTTTTGTGCTGATAAATGTCCCTCCGAATCGATCACCAAAGTAGGTGAAGCCGAGCCTTCCTGGGAAGTCAGACCTTCAAAAACCAACCCGGTTGATAAACTCACCGGAGAGTATTGGTCGACTCTACGTCAGGACGCCGGCGGCGAATTCCACAAGATGGGCCGGAAGACATTATGGACGGACATGCCGACCTGCCAGCTCTACGTGAGGAGCGTAGCGACCTGCAACGTATGTTGGGGTAATTGCGTATTCAATGGCGCCAACGGAGCTATGATTCACAATGTGGTAAAAGGTACGGTTTCAGCCACTAGCTTGTTCAACGGTTTCTTCGCCGCTATGTATCCGAATTTTGGCTACGGGGTCAAGGAAGGAGCTCCTATCGAAGACTGGTGGGATCTGGTGCTTCCCAGTTACGGTTTTGACTCAACGATGTACACCACGCACATGGGTTACTAGCAGAAATAGCATTTCGGAAAGGAGAGGGGCAGGCCATTAAAGCCTGCCCCTCTTTTATTATTTCAATCCTTTCTCAAATAGCAGGTATTCTTATCGAACTCCCTCTCCCTTTTCAATTTCAATTTGAAAGCCCTTTAATATTCGACGGTAAAGATTAAGATATATTAATCTTAAGCTTTACAGTTTAGATTAATAAAAATAAATCAGCATAAATGCGGATTTACATTTGAGCTCAATGTTGTAACCTATAACTCAGAAGTAATTACTCGAAAGGAGAAAATCATGTCTGGTTTCCATAGTACAGTAACCCGCCGCGATTTTATGAAAGGTTTGGGATTGGTCAGTGCCGGTATCGGTGGTGCAATGGCAGCTGCCCCAGCCTTCCACGACCTGGACGAATTGATGTCATCCGGCGTGTCCACTCGGAAGCGTGCCTGGTGGGTTAAGGAAGTCGACGAACCAACCGTTGAAATAGACTGGTCCTTAATGAAGCGCCACTACAATTATAGCACTCAGTCAGCCGCAATCGTCGCGGCTTATCCCGGTCTGGATAGGTACAATGCCGAAGTAGCAACTGGCCCAAGCCCCGCCGATAGGATGAAGGCTAATCAGCCTGGCTACCGATTACGCGATCAGGCCTTAGCTTCAGCCAATGGCATCGGTTCCGGCGCCCTCGGTGATACGGCATCCGATCTTAAATTCGGCCAGAAGAAAGTCCAAACCCCCGAAGAGCGAGGGGTTCCAAATTGGACGGGTACGCCTGAAGAGGCGACCATAATGATTAGGGCGGCCATGGTTTTCTTCGGTGCAGCGGATATCGGCACGGCAGCCATCGATGAGCACCATATGAAAATAATCGGTTTGACCGGCGAAAATCCGAGTATTTCGTACTACGACAAACAACCTCCAACCACGGTAACAAAGCCGATTGAATTCTCCAAAACCAATTCGAAGTTCAGCTTCGACAAAACGACGGGTATAACTTATCTGCCCAATGTGCCTCTTTATAGCATTACCTATCTGATCCCCCAGGACAGTGAATTGAACCGGATGCGTCCCGGAACGCTGGGCGGTGTTGCCCAAACCCGTTATCGTTTACGTGAGGTACCACGTGCCTGCACACAAGGCTTCATCCAAGGGTTGGGATACCAGAGTATGCTTGATGAGCCATACCGTGCCATACCTTCTAACGCCGGGGCAGTACTTGGTGGCCTTTCCGAAAACGCACGGCACTCCATTATGTCCATCAGTCCTGAATTCGGTGCTTTTGGCGGTTACTTCGATCTGTTGACCACGCTGCCGGTAGAGCACACCAAACCGATCGATGCGGGTATCTGGCGCTTCTGCCAGAGTTGCGGTCTCTGTGCTGACCTTTGCCCGTCTAATTCGATCGTTAAAAAAGGCGAGGGGGATCCGAGCTGGGAAGTCACCCCGAGCCATGAGGCCAAAGCTCATATTCTGCCATGGGAAGGCATTCGGACGGAAGGGGAGTTTCATAAACTCGGCAGGAAAACCTACTGGACCGATATGCCGCAATGCCAGCTTTGGGTAAGACGAAATATGAATGGGGAAAGATGCAATGTTTGCTGGGGCAACTGCGTCTTCAACGGAGCTAATGGAGCCATGATCCACAAGGTGGTCAAGGCAACAGCGTCCATCACACCATTGTTCAACAGCTTCTTCTCGGCCATGCATCCCACGATGGGGTATGGTATGAAGACGGAAGAAGAGATTGAAAGGTGGTGGCATTCATCACTGCCAGCATACGGCTTTGATTCCACAGTCTACGCAAAGGACATGGGATACTAAATTAATTCTGCTGTCGGTAATGAGGGCAGGCTATAGAGCCTGCCCTCATTTTTATGTACATACCAACCGCCGTTCGTTTTCTTAAAAGCTTTGCCTGATCTACCGATAACAGAAAACATTAAGATAAATTAATCATTAGCTTTGGATGCAGATTAATAAAAAAAAATCAGCATAGATGCGTATTTACAGTACAATACCATAATAGTAAATTACTTAAAAGTAAATAATATTAAGGAGAAGAGGATGTCTAGTTTCCACAGCACAGTCAGTCGCCGAGAATTCATGAAAGGCCTCGGCCTCGTAAGCGCCGGAGCCATGGGCGCTATGGCTGGCGCCCCGGCATTCCATGACCTAGACGAGCTGGCAGCATCCGGCGGCGAACGCAAACGCGCCTGGTGGATCAAGGAAGTTCATGAACCTACCGTTGAAATGGACTGGAGCCTGGTAAAGCGCGTTCATGGCGGTCATTCCACACAGTCCGCAGCGGTTACCGCCAGGTATGTCGGTCTTGAGAAATACAACGCCATGGCCAAGACCGAAGCGCCTGATGTTGACCGGTGTAAAGCCAATGAGCCGGGTTACTTGTTACGTGATTTGGCTCTCAGCGCGGCCAACGGTGGTACTTATTCGGGTATCTCACTGGCCGGTGTTACTGGCGGCGTCGGCGGCGTTATCCCAACCTGCGAAGCTGATAAATTCGGACGCAAGAAGGTCAAGACGCCCGAGCAGCTCGGTGTGCCCAAGTGGACCGGTACCCCGGAAGAAGGTTTTAAGATGCTGCGGGCGGCTATGGTGTTCTTTGGAGCCATGGACTTCGGCGCAGAAGAACTGAACAAAAACCTGGTCGGCCTCTCGGGTGATAACCCGACCGTTGGGGACTATAACAAGGAACCGAAGTCGTCCACGATCAAACCGATCGTTTTTGCCAACCAGCCTACCTTTACGTGGTCGGGTCCAACCGACAACATCACAACGATCCCGGATGGAATTCAGCTTCATTCGATCAGCTACCTGATCCCCCATGACCTTGAACTCAACCGGCGCCGGCCGACGAAACTCGGTCAGACTGCCCAAACGCGCTACCGCATGCGGCGCGAAACAACCACCTGCACCCAGGACTTCATCCATGGTCTCGGCTACCAGAGCATGGCTGATGTCCCTTACCGCTGCATGCCATCAGGCGCATCTGCCGTTTTGACCGGTTTGGCTGAAAACTCCCGCCATTCTATTATGGCCATTAACCCCACTTACGGCGCTTATGGCGGCCTGTTCGATATGCTGACCGACCTGCCACTGGCGAACTCGCACCCGATTGATGCCGGCATCTGGAAGTTCTGCCAATCCTGCGGCATCTGCGCAGAGAAGTGCCCTTCTGGTTCGATCCAAAGGAAGGGCGATGGCGAACCTTCCTACGATGTCCGCCCAAGTGCCACCACGCCTGTCGAAAAGTTTACCTCTCCTTACTGGTCAACTCTGCGCCAGGACGCCGGTGGCGAATTCCACAAGCTAGGCCGTAAGAGCTTTTGGACCGATATGCCTACATGCCAGCTTTACGTGAGATCAGTTGCTGTTTGCAACCGCTGCTGGGGCAATTGCGTGTTCAATGGCGCCAACCTCGGCATGATTCACGCGATTGTAAAAGGTACAGCAGCCACCACGCCCCTTTTCAATTCTTTCTTCGCCACCATGCATGAGACATTCGGGTACAACATGCTTGAAGGAGAAGCGGTTGAAACCTGGTGGGATATGTCCCGACCGTCTTATGGCTTCAACTCCGCTCTCTTTGCGACTCATACCAGCTACGGCTAAACGAATTTCCGAATCCTGACAAAATTAAATGGGTTCCTCCGCATTTAACCGGAGGAACCCATTTAAATCTTCCGTTTAACATACCTTGTTCACTATTGTATTATTTACTGCTGTCATAATTTGGGGTAAAGGCTGCAGATGAACCTTGTTTTAACGAGAGCCTGTTCAAACTCCTGCCCTTATTGCTTTGAATCCGCAGAACGCGAAGACGGTAGGCGAGGCGCCATTTCCCTCGAGAATGTTGCCACGTTTGTGAAATGGGCATCCAATTCCAGGTTGGACTACCTATCGCTATTGGGAGGCGAGCCATTTCTCCATCCCAAGCTATCGACAATTGTGAAAATGTTCCGCCAGGCTTCACCTGGTACTTCTATACGAATTCTCAGCGGCGGCATTTTCAATAAAGAACTCCTGGATGAACTGCCTCCCCAGGAGATCTCGATCGTTTTCAATATCAATGAGCCAAGGGACTACCGCAATCCGAAGCATCTCAATAAAGTGATCAATAACGTCGAAGCCGCTCTGAAAAAAGGCTTCAAGGTTTCCATCGGTTTCAACGTATGGCGCCTGGATTTCGATCCTGATTTTATTCCCAACTTGGCTAGGCAATTCGGATTGTCAAGGTTCACCTGGACGGTCGCCAATCCGATTCGGGGAATTGAATCGAAAGTCGTGCCTACAACGGAATTCCCTGCTCTTGCCGAACGTTGTATGGTCATGCTGAGAAAAGCAGCAGCCTTGAACCTCGAAGCCAATCTTGATTGTCCTGTACCGCTATGTTTTTTCAAGGACAGCGACCTGGCGTGGATCAGGCAGTATCATCCCGGGACTGCTTCAGGCATGGGACCCTGCGCCCCGGTGCTCGACGTTACTCCAGAACTCGAAGTTCTGCGTTGCTTTGCTTTGTCCAAATCAGTTCGGCTTAAGTTGACCGATTTTCACTCGGAAAAAGAGATTGAAGACTGGTTCATGAAGCATCTCGACACCCAATTTCTGGGTACCGGCTGTTTTGACTATTGCGCTGAGTGCCCTCACTTTCAGAAAGGCCGGTGTTATGGTGGTTGCCTGGCCTGCCATGGCTATGGGCAACCGGGTGAAACAGATTTAAGCGCTGCAACCTTAGAGAAAACAATGCACCAGGCTATCGAAGCCGGAAACGCAGATCTGGCATTAAGTCTTTATAAAAAAGCTAGTTTCTGGTCAAAAACAGACCTGGCGACTTTTGCAGCCGCGGTAGCAGCCTCGAAATCCGGAGACTGGACCGCGGCTTATCACTACGCCATCGATGCTAATAATCGGGCTCATGATCCGGTTTTCATGCGGATGATCGGGGATTTTATTACTCACGTCGTTGCTCCTAATTTAAAGGAAGGGACGTCTTATTGTGCCGAACAAAATAGGGCGGGTTTCATTTCTTGCCCGAGCCAGACCTCCGTACCGCCCAAATTAGTTAGTAAGTAACCGTTCCTAAATATCCGATATCATGTCAAGACCTAAAAACTGCCCATCATCCTATTAATTGAAGCCAATAACGGCAACGGCCGTTTAGAGCAGGACATCTAGCCTCAACGGTCTAGGGAGGCTCCCCATAAAGGCTCCTTCTTGTTTTAAATATCCTTCCCCAGATGCTTTATTAAGAATGAACATTAATATAAATTAATCTTTACGTACAAATCGGAGATTAATAAAAATAAATCAGCATAAATGCGGATTTACTTTTGAAGTGACAGATTGTAATTTGAGAGAAATAAAATGAGGAGTGTGAAAATGTCCCTGTTCCATAGCACGGTTTCTCGAAGGCAATTCATGAAAGCCCTCGGTCTGGCTGGTGCCGGCGTCGGCGGAGCCGCTTTGGTTGCCCCGACTTTCCATGATCTTGATGAACTATCGGCATCCGGCGATTCCATGCAGAAACATCCCTGGTACGTTAAAGAGCGCGAACGGCTCGATCCAGCAGTTGAACTGGACTGGGACCTGATGGAGCGGTACGACCGCCGTTATATGGGTCAGTGTTCCAATATCCGCGCCAAGTATTATGGCAAAGACTATATTCTCAAGATCGGCGCAGCCTCAGCAGCACTGCAGGCTCAGAGGATGAAGGCTAATACCCCCGGTTTCGGCCACAAATGGGAAGCCCTCAGAACCGGTCTCAGCCAGGCCAACCGGTGGTCTGTGTCGTTTCTCGGTCCCGAAATTGATGGAAAGATCAACGTGACCACTCCTGAATCACTGGGTGTACCCAAGTGGCAGGGCACACCTGAAGAGAACTCCAAGATGATGGTTGCAGCCATCAGGCTGTTCGGCATGGCAGAACTCGGGTCAAACAACCTGGACAGCAAATGGCGCACCAAGCTGGTGGCTAAAAATGAAAAGGGCAGCGCGACGGGTGATAAATATATCGATACTGATCCGGCAAATGTACCGGATTCAGCCGCCAGGCCTATCGTATATGAGGACGTCGCCGAACCTTACTACACAACCACGAAATGGGTAATCCCGAACAAAGATCTAAACGTATTGTATCTCGGCGGGCCTGAACCGAGAGAGACCGACCGGACATATCCTTCCAGGATCTCCAAGTCGAACCTGGTAGCCAACTCCGGCACCCGCAACATGGCTTTCTATAGCACCTACCAGTTTATGAGGGCTCTGGGCTACAACATGTTCGGCGGTACCGGCCATGGCACCGACTGCTTCCAGACCCCCGGCGTCGCCGTCATGACCGGTAAGGCGGAAAATGCCCGTATGACCAACTGGGTGATTTCCGCCTGGGGTCCCCGATCGACCGATCTGGCTCAGATTACCGATATGCCTCTGGCCGAGACGCATCCGATAGACGCCGGCAAGTGGAAATTCTGCCAAACCTGCGGTATCTGCGCAGACACCTGTCCGTCTAATTCCATTCCAAAATTAGATTTCGGCCCACCGACCTACGAAATGCCGGCGATCAACGGTAAACCTGATACCCAGCATGCCACTGGACGTAAGGTTTACTATTTCAACGGCTCCTCCTGCAACAACTACAGCAAGGAAGCCATTCCCGGTTCCGGCTGCAGCGCCTGCGCGGCGAACTGCACTTTCTCCACCGGCGAAGGCGCAATGGTCCACGAGGTACTGAAGTCGGCAATTCCTACTGTCGGTATCTTCAATCCCTTCCTTGCCACCATGGGCAGAACCTTTGGCTACGGCGCTTTCAAGGATCCGGAAGAATGGTGGAATTCTTCCCTGCCCCAGTTCGGTATCAACAGCACCTTCACCGCTTTGGATGGCGGTTACCGCAAATAGCTCTTACTTAAATTATCGGTCAAAGAGGAGGCTCGAAAGAGCCTCCTCTTATTTTTTTGTGCGCCCGTCCAGCCGCGGAACGCGATGTCAGACTTGTCGAAACACGGTGGTATATTGAGGTAGAAAGGGCGAGAGCATGGATTATACCGTACCACTGCTTTGGATACATTTGTCGGCAATAGTCACGTGGATTGGCCTGTGGTTCAACACCTTGCTCGCATTTAACAGTCTCCGTCGGTTTGTTCCCGACTCCGCCAGAGCCAGCTTTATTTCCACGTTACGCAAACGCTATCTGACCATCACATGGGCGGCAATCGCTGTTTTTATCGTTACCGGTACGATCCTTATGGAGACCAACGAGAATTACCCGGGATTTGGTCATTTCTTCGATAATTCGTGGGCGACACTGGTAGTTTTGAAACATATCATCGTGATTATAATGCTGGCGGTAAGTTTTACTTTGCTTTACGGCATCCTGCCGCGAATGGCCACCGCTATCATCGGGGGAGACAAACTCGGGGAGGAACGGTTGCTGAGGCGGGAAAAGCTGGCTGTTGCAGCGCTGGCGACCTTGGGGCTCGCGGTTTTGCTGATCATCGTTACAGTCGCCGAACTACCGGAATCCGGTGAAACCGCGGCTTTGGTTGGTTGTCTGCTGTAGTTACAACGAGGCGAGGTAGCGATCGATATCTCGCGCCGCAGCCTTGCCAGCGCCCATCGCGGAGATAACCGTCGCCGATCCGGTGACGATATCACCACCGGCCCAGACGGCGCTTTTCCTGGTCAGGCCGGTCGATTCGTCGGCAATGACCGTGCCCTTGCTAGCAAAGGCCAAATCAGGCGCAGACCGGGCAATGAGCGGATTAGGTCGAGTGCCTAAAGCGACTACGACCATGTCTACAGGAAGGTTGAATTCGGAGCCATCGATCGGTACGGGCCGCCGCCTGCCCGAGGCGTCAGGCTCTCCCAACGTCATCTTCTGGCAGGTCATTCCTGAAACCCATTTCCGTTCATCTACCTGAAACGAGACTGGGTTGGTCAAGAAGAGGAAATTGATGCCTTCCTCTTCGGCGTTTTCCACTTCCTCGAGGCGGGCCGGCATTTCTTCACGGCTCCGGCGGTACACCACCGTGACTTTCGCGCCGAGACGGACAGCACAACGGGCGGCATCCATGGCGACATTTCCGCCGCCAATTACAGCGACTTCATTGCCGACCTTGAGAGGCGTATCGAATTCTGGGAAACGGTAGGCTTTCATAAGGTTGACCCGGGACAGGAATTCGTTGGCCGAATAAACCCCGGGCGCATTCTCATTCTCGATATTTAGGAAAAGGGGCAACCCCGCTCCCGTGCCCAAAAAGACAGCCCGAAAGCCGTCTTCGAAAAGTTCGTCGATGGTGAAGGTTTTGCCAACAACCGCGTTCAGAACGATCTCGACCCCGAGGCTCTTGACGTATTCAATCTCTGTTTGAACAATGCTCTTGGGCAACCGGAACTCTGGAATGCCGTACATCAAGACACCGCCAGCAACGTGAAGAGACTCAAAAATTGTGACAGCGTGGCCGAGCCTCGCCAATTCAGCAGCGCAGGTCAAACCGGAGGGACCTGAACCGATGACGGCTACTTTTTTACCGTTGCTTGAGGGAGCAATAGTGGTTGGTGCATCTGTGCGATGACTTAGTTCCCAATCGGCCACAAAGCGCTCCAAACGGCCAATGGCGACCGGGGCCTTTTTCTTGGCCAGGCTGCAAACCGCTTCGCATTGGGATTCCTGGGGGCAAACACGCCCACAGATCCCCGGCAGAGCGTTGGTCTGTTTGATGATTTTGTCAGCGGTCGCGAAATCCCCGGTCTTAACAGCCGAGACAAATTGTGGAATGTCGATAGCTACCGGGCAACCAGCCACGCAATTGCGGGCTTTACACTCGATGCAACGCGAAGCTTCTCTTGTAGCATCATCAGCAGTATACCCGGTCGCGACCTCCGAAAAATTCTGACGCCGCGACTCTGCCCGCTGCTTCGGCATGGCGACGCGATTCAAATCGATCTTGGCTTTGGCTTTTTTAACGCTTGCTTTTTCGTTCATTTAGCACGTCAAGACTTTGGACACCGGCAGATTTCCAAGGACCGCTTTTCTTCCTCGACATAAGTGCGCTGGCGGGCCATGAAATTGTCCCAATCGATTGCGTGGGCATCGAACTCGGGTCCGTCGACGCAGGCGAAACGCGTTTGTCCGTTGACCGAAACGCGGCAGCAACCGCACATGCCGGTGCCATCGATCATAATCGGATTCATCGATACGATAGTTTTTATCCCAAAGGGTTTTGTCGTCAGCGCTGAAAACTTCATCATAATGCTAGGACCGATGGCGATAACACGATCGATATGCTCGCCGCGCTCCAGCATCTCCTTAATTGGCTCGGTGACTACACCTTTTCGCCCCGCCGATCCGTCGTCGGTGGTAATGATCAGTTCGTCCGACACGGAGGAAAGCCGGTCCCGCCAAAAAAGCAGGTCTTTGTTACGGGCCCCCACGATGGTAACCACCCGGTTACCGGCGGTTTTCATGGCCCGTGCGATCGGCATGATGGTAGCGGTGGCGAAACCGCCAGCCATAAGGCAGACGGTGCCGAAATTTTCGATTTCGGTGGGATTGCCGAGCGGTCCTACGATATCGACGACGGCATCTCCATCCTGAAGGCGGCTGAGCTTGGTGGTGGTGGTGCCGACCTCCATGAAAACGATGGAGATGCTGCCTTCATGGGCGTCCCAGTCCGCGATGGTCAAGGGTATGCGCTCGCCATTTTCACCAACGCGCACGATAACAAACTGGCCGGCGGCGGCTTTTTTAGCGATTCGTGGTGCGGATATCCGGTAAAGCCGAACCCTGGGCACCAATTCTTCGGTTGAGATTATGGGATACAAATATAGCTCTCGCCATTTGACGGAATTAGTCCTAAAGAACTAAGGACGGTAATAATCTATCATTATAATGGCCTGCGTTCAAGCTTTGAGGATTTCAGCGATCGAATGGTTGCCTGAAAATAGAAAGGGAGCCCTTTAGCTCCCTTTCTGATCGACCTCTTTACTATTAGTAATAATCGAAGAATGATTGGTCGGTCGGGGGTTCGTCGGCCTTCATCTCCGCTTTCTTCTTGTCTTCTTCGGCCTTCTTTTTGGCTTCCTCCGCTGCTTTGGCGGCGGCGGCGGCGGCTTCCTCGGCGGCCTTCTCTTCAGCCGAGGGCTCGGGCATCTTCACTTCCGATGGGATCGAGAAGTGCATCTCGCTGAATCCCCATTTGTTTTCGATCTTCTCAAAAACGGCGGTCATGCGCATGTCGAGCGCAAGTTGGCGGTTCGCACCTTTTTTCAACGTCTCCCATAAATGGCTGGAGACCCAGGCGACGTTGCCGTTGGATTTGATTGTAGTGTAGCCGTATTTCAGAGTGACCGTGTCAGCTGTTGCAAACAGTTTCTGGTAGTATTCTTTCAGCTGACCAGTGCCGATGCTCATCTCATCTTTGCCGGGTCCGATGTTCAGCATGTTAGGATCATTAGTTGTTAGAGCAATAATAGCGTCGGCATTCCTGGATTCAACTGCCGCCTTGTACTGCTCTAATAGATTATTGATGATGCTCCTGGTTTCGTTGTCGGCTCTCAAGGTAAAACCCCCTTATAAAGGAATAGTCACAAAGTACTTTTATAGGATAAAGAAGGCTTCGATGTCAAGCTGGAACGTAAGGCGATTTTCGTGTGGCTGGACTTTTTCCGAACTGGCTGGCAGCAATCCCTTGGTGAAAGAGCTGAAAATTTTTAATGACCATCTCCACCTAAAGCTAATAGGGGCCTTGACACGGCCTTGAAGCCTGTGCTATTATATCTTTCGCGTTTGAAAATAATGATGTTTGATAGAGCAACATAAAGCGCACTAACGGTGTTAACCAAGACGGCTTGGTGAAAACGCCAAGCCGTTTCTTATTGTACTGAACCTTTAAAACTGAATACCGCCAAAAAAGTAATAGGTTATCTCAAATCTGAAGCAAGTCAAGCGGGAAAGAGCGCACGGTGGATGCCTTGGCATCAAGGGGCGATGAAGGACGTG
This sequence comes from Dehalogenimonas etheniformans, assembly GCF_014672715.2. Taxonomy (NCBI): domain Bacteria; kingdom Bacillati; phylum Chloroflexota; class Dehalococcoidia; order Dehalococcoidales; family Dehalococcoidaceae; genus Dehalogenimonas; species Dehalogenimonas etheniformans. The sequence goes on from NZ_CP058566.2 coordinate 98,880, forward strand.
GCAAGACTGCGATAAGCCTCGGCTAGCTGTCTAGCAAGCTTAACCGGGGATTTCCGAATGGGGCAACCCGTCCCGATAAAATCGGGACACTCTCAGCCGAACACATAGGCTGAGTAGAGGTAACCGGGGGAAGTGAAACATCTCAGTACCCCGAGGAAAATAAAAAATTCCCGAAGTAGCGGTGAGCGAAACGGGAACAGCCCAAACTCCATAAGCTCAGTGGTTTAACGGCCTAAGCTTCTGGGGGGTAGTAAGACAGATAACGCCCGGTGTTAAACGGGCAAAGGAGTTACCAACCGAACTCTAGCAGAAGGTCTCTGGAAAGAGCCACCACAGATGGTGATAGTCCAGTAAGCGAAAGAGCTAGGCTCCTCATCTGTTCTTAAGTACCACGGGACACGCGGAATCCTGTGGGAATCAACCATGACCACATGGTAAGGCTAAATACTCTTGATGACCGATAGTGGACTAGTACCGTGAGGGAAAGGTGAAAAACACCCCGAGAGGGGAGTGAAATAGATCTGAAACCGTGTGCTTACAAGCAGTCGGAGCCTCGATTTATCGGGGTGACGGCGTGCCTATTGAAGAATTAGCCGGCGAGTTAATCTGTGTAGCGGGTTAAGCAACTACGTTGCGGAGCCGTAGCGAAAGCGAGTCTGAATAGGGCGTCATGTTGCACAGATTAGACCCGAAGCTGGGTGAGCTATCCATGACCAGGGTGAAGCTCCGATAATCTCGGAGTGGAGGCCCGAACTAATTAGCGTTGCAAAGCTATTGGATGAGTTGTGGATAGAGGTGATATGCCAAACGAACCCAGGGATAGCTGGTTCTCCTCGAAATGTATCTAGGTACAGCCTCGGATGTTCGCTTATGGAGGTAAGGCACTGGATGAACTAGGTGGGAGAGATCCTGCCGAATTCAACCAAACCATGAATGCCATAAGCCAAAGTCCGGGAGTGAGACTATGGGGGCTAAGCTCCGTAGTCGAAAGGGAAACAGCCCAGACCATCAGCTAAGGTCCCTAAGTGCAGACTAAGTGGCAAAGGAAGTTGGACTACCCAGACAGCCAGGAGGTTGGCTCAGAAGCAGCCACCCTTTAAAGAGTGCGTAATAGCTCACTGGTTAAGTGGCCCTGCGCCGACAACCCAACGGGGCTCAAGTCTGTCACCGAAGCTATGGATCCTTCTTCGGAAGGATGGTAGAGGAGCGTTCCTCCTGCAGCGAAGCTGTTGTGTGAACAATGGTGGAGCGGGGGGAAGAGAGAATGCCGGCATGAGTAGCGCAAGGTGTGTGAGAAACACACCCACCGTAAACCTAAGGTTTCCTACGCAAGGTTAATCCGCGTAGGGTTAGTCGGGCCTAAGCCGAGGCCGAAAGGCGTAGAGCGATGGACAGCTGGTCATTATTCCAGCACCGCCGCTGTAGAGGCGAAGGGGCAACACGGAAGGATAGGTTAGGCATACCCATTGGACATGGTGTGTCACCAGTCAAAGGCGTGTGGGGGCAGGTAAATCCGCTCCCGCGATAAGCTGAAGGCTGGAGGAAGTTGCGGAGAGATCCAAGGCGATTTAACTGAGTCCATACCGTCAAGAAAACCCTCGTCGCCGTTGAAACAGTGGCGCCCGTACCGCAAACCGACTCTGGTAGGTGGGGGTAAGTGTCCCAAGGTGATCGAGATAACCCTCGTTAAGGAACTCGGCAATTTAGCCCCGTAACTTCGGGATAAGGGGTGCCCTGATTATTCAGGGCTGCAATAAAGGGGTCCGGGTGACTGTTTAACAAAGACACAGGTCTCTGCTAAAGCGTAAGCTGATGTATAGGGGCTGACGCCTGCCCAGTGCTGGAAGGTTAAGGAGAGAGGTTAGCGCAAGCGAAGCTTTGAACCGAAGCCCCAGTGAACGGCGGCCGTAACTATAACGGTCCTAAGGTAGCGAAATCCCTTGTCGGGTAAGTTCCGACCCGCACGAACGGCATAACAACCTGGACGCTGTCTTAACGAGGGACTCGGCGAAATTGAAATACCCGTGAAGATGCGGGTTTCCCGCCACTGGACAAAAAGACCCCGTGGAGCTTTACTACAACTTGACACTGAGACTGGGTTTATCTCGTGTAGGATAGGTGGGAGGCTGTGAAGCCAGGGCGCTAGCTCTGGCAGAGCCAACGTTGAAATACCACTCCTGATGAATCTAGCCTCTAACCTCGGAGCAAGCCGGGGGACAGTGCCTGGTGGGTAGTTTGACTGGGGTGGTCGCCTCCCAAACAGTAACGGAGGCGCCCAAAGGTCTCCTCAGGGTGGATGGAAATCACCCATAGAGTGCATTGGCATAAGGAGGCTTGACTGCGAGACCAACAAGTCGAGCAGAGACGAAAGTCGGGCAAAGTGATCCTACGGCCCTTCGTGGAAAGGCCGTGGCTTAACGGATAAAAGCTACCCCGGGGATAACAGGCTTATCTTGCCCAAGAGTTCACATCGACGGCAAGGTTTGGCACCTCGATGTCGGCTCGTCGCATCCTGGGGCTGAAATCGGTCCCAAGGGTCCGGCTGTTCGCCGGTTAAAGCGGCACGCGAGCTGGGTTCAGACCGTCGTGAGACAGGTCGGTCTCTATCCGTGGTGGGCGTCCGGAGATTTGAGGGGGGCTTTCCGTAGTACGAGAGGACCCGGAAGGACGGACCAATGGTGTATCAGTTGTTCCGCCAGGAGCACTGCTGAGTAGCCAAGTCCGGTTCAGATAAGTGCTGAAAGCATCTAAGCACGAAGCTGGCTCCAAGATGAGATCTCCCTCCCTCGCAAGAGGGTAAGACCGCAGGTAGACTACCTGCTTGATAGGCCAGAGGTGTACGCACGGTAACGTGTTCAGCTGACTGGTACTAATGGTCGTGGGCTTGACTTGCTTCAGAGTTGAGGTAACCGAAAACAAGTGGCGGTATCAGATTAGAAGTTCAGATTAAAAACTTAATAGCTTACTTTCGTTAAAAAGTCTCTTGGTGATAAGAGCGACGTGGTCCCACCCGTTCCCATCCCGAACACGGCCGTGAAACGCGTCAGCGCAGACGATACTGAGGGGGCGACCCCTTGGGGAAAATATGCCATTGCCAGGGGACTTTTTATATTTCTAAATGAAAAAGCCCGTCTCACTGACGGGCTTTTTGGTTTTGGGAATGATTATCGGATCAAGACTGCCTTGAAATCGATGCGACCAGTCCCAGGATGCCGCCGATGAGAACGAGCAGTCCGCCCAAACCGCCGCCAATGAGTCCGACCACGATCAAGATGATCGCCCAGACCAGTTCACGGACTCGGCTGGCGCCAATGACAGCAATAATACCAGCAAGAAGAGTGATCAAGCCACCATTGAAGAAGCCCCATCCATAAAAGGCAACCCTGAACGTAGATTGTGCCACGGCGAGAATGCCGAACACGATCATCAATATGCCACCGATCAGTGCCAGCGTGTAACCCAACCGCGAAAGTGACATTCTTCCTCCTTACAGTAGTAAATATTTATCGGTTTATTTTTTGGCGAAGCCGCCGTGCTCTCCGGCTAACCTAGCCCGGATGCTGGCTTCGGCGTCCTCTTTGGTAGCCGAGCTACCGACAACCTCTTCCCGATCCTTGTTTATAATGACCCAGGGGGCCGATTCGCCCTTTGAGTTCTTGTGGCCTTCTCGGCGCTCAATGCGGTAAGGCATCTTCTTTCGACCTCGCTTCCAAATCAGAATCGAACGCTATTATTTATTCTCTTTGTGCCTGGAGAAAAAGTAGTCGGCATCGGCAGTGGCTCTGTTCTTGGTTGCTGAATCGGTAGTAACATTGGCCAGTGCTTGCAGCGATCTGGCGGTGGCCAGTTCATCGCCTTTATGGGCTTCGAGGGCATGTCTGCGCCGGGTTTCAGCCACCATGTCTTTGCTCCAGTTCATGTCGACCCCGTGTTGATACCATTTCTGCGACTCGGGTGTCTTTCCGGGCTCGCCTCTATCCTTCGCATAATAAGTCGCAGCTTTTACATGGGTACCATCTTTTCTGGTGTAAGCCTTACGATGGACTTCAATTTGGGCCATATTATTCCTCCCCACCTTATTTAGAACCAGCCATAGTAATGTCCGATGGCTATCGCGCCCGCCACGATCAAGTAGATTGCAAAAAGGATGTTCAGAATTTCGGGTGCCAAAAGTATGATGATGCCGGCCAACAGCGAAATTATGCCGATGATCACCGCGCTATTAATCAACAGCCAGATGCCGACTAACACAAGGTAAGCCGCGACGAGATAGTTCAGTATCGTCGGGAAAATGAAAACCAGGATGCCGAATAGGATCGAAACAATCCCAGCCAGGGGGTTACCCCCGGCAAGCCAACCGATACCGGCCAGGATCATCGCGGCCCCAATAAGGTAGTTTATAATCTTGGGGAAGATAAGTATAAGAATACCCACAAGTAGGAGAACTATGCCCGGGACCAGGCCAGCCATGTCCGGGAAGCCGATGATTTTCATTTCACTCCTTGCTCAAAATGTTCATTACGCATCTACTGGCTATCGGGCACAAATCTCAGGGCGTACCCGTTCATGCAATAGCGCTTGCCGGTGGGTGGCGGTCCGTCATCGAAGACATGTCCCAAGTGCGACCTGCACCGGGCGCACAGGACCTCGGTCCGGGTCATGCCAAACGAGTGATCGGGCTGCAACACGACGTTCAGGGGCGAGACTGGTTCGTAGAAACTTGGCCAGCCGGTGCCTGATTCGAACTTCGTAGAGTATTTGAACAGGTCGGTGCCGCAGCGGACGCATTTGAAGACGCCCGGTCCATGGACGTCATCGAAAGTCATGCTGCCGGGAGCCTCGGTACCGTTCCTGGTGGTGATCTCGTATTGTTTTTTAGTTAGCAGCCTCTGCCACTCGGCATCGGTCCTATCGATCCTGGCGACGGCTTCGACTGTTTTCTTTTTAGCGTCGTAGATACGGACGGTATCGTCCATCCTGTTTCCTTTCAACGGTCGATTTAGCGCTGGCGAGCCTTTTCCAGGACAAGTACCTCATGGCCGTCCTGCGCATGATGGCTGAATTTTAATCCGATGGCTTTGGCGGCAGGAATGAACGAATCGTAGATGGAGGCGAACTGGCGCTCGGTAACGCCGAAACCCTTGAGAAGTTCCGAGGGGGTTGTGCCGAACCTCTCAAGCACTTTCCTGGGCGGCAGCGAAGTCAACGTGACCTCGGCTTTTTCAAGGCTTGCCTGCTTGGAGATTACTTCGGCGCCCATAGGAAGAACTTCCAGGTCCAGGAAGTGGTCCATTACTTCATTAACCCCTCTGCCTTCCAGATCAGCCCAGGCACCCTCGAATTGTTTACCAAAATAGTTTACGAACTCCTTCAGGGGGATTCCTTTTTCTTTCAAGAACCCGGCAATGGCGGCCATCATCGAGGCGATGCTCATCTGAGCACCATCGAGCAGGATTTCCGTTGAGGCGTTTTTAGTAGCCATCCAATTCTCCTTTTTCACTTCCTCAGAGCCCGAAATTCCCTCTCCGCCCCTAGCAGCCTGGCATGAATTCAAAAAGTCGCTTATTTCCTCATTGATGCTTTTTGAGGCGTGCCCATTTCCATCATGGATTTTTGCATCATGGCTTTGTCCATAACGGCCTGTGACATCTGCCCCAAGCCCAGAATATTGCCTTCGGAGTCCTTGAACCAGGCAGCTTTCTCCGTATCCATACCGGAACCCATGGTGGCAACGCCGTTGATCGTCTTGATGCCCATTGAGGGGATGTCATATTCTTCGAATTTGACGCCCTTGTCCCGGAGGTCCTTCATCTCGGCGTCGATGTCATCCACTTTGAACTCCAGGACGGTGTGGTCGGCCTTGGTAGGCCCTCTCTGATAGAGGTAGATCATGGAGCCCTCGCCAGCCATGAGCATAATGCCCGGAGACGGGTCTTCCATCATCACTTTCAAGCCGAGTTTTTCCACATAGAATTTCCGCGCCCTCTTGATATCAACCGCGGGCAGAACCGCGTACGCTATTTTGTTACCTAGCATGTTGTTACTCTCCCTTCCTTATTTTCCCCGTTGATTCCCCAAATCCCTTTCCGCTGTAGATATGTTTGTGAATTCGAGCTTGTCCTATCGCTCAGAGCCCCTCCCCTCGGGCGCCTGATTACGTCGCCATGAAGAGAATATCGCCGCTGGACGACTAACGTAATTGGTAGATTTACCTAATTTCATCTGTGAAAGGCACTATTTGTTGGCTGGGGGAGTTGGAAAAGAAGAGGGGCATGTTCCTGGAGTTCCTCTTCTTAACGGCCTTCAATTTTGAAGTCTCGTCACATTCAGTCGAGTAGTCCGGATCCAGGTGGTTGTTGGCACCGGCGCTTCCTATCGGAGCCCGGCATCAGCCAAATTCTTCACCCGCTAGCAGATCACTAACTCGCTGTGTTCTCAGGATACTCTGTCATGCCCCGTTTAACAGCATACTCGTAAGCTATACTCAAGGGAATAAGGAAAACTACCTAATTTCAGCTACCAAAACTACGGAAAAAAGGACTTGGGAGGTTACTATTTCAAGTAAGTTTGAGGGGATGCCGGTGAAAAGAAGGAGCCCTTCATGCGAAGGGCTCCTTAAGTAAGCGTTGCAGAGCGTTTAGCCGCCGGCCAGGGCGGGCTTTTCGGCAGTCTCCGCCGGAGGCGGCAGTTCAGGGTGTCTTACATTGAAGATCAGGTCCTCGCCGTCAGCGGACGGTTCGATGACTACGGTGTCGCCGCTGTTGAACTGACCTCGCAGCAGGTCCTCGGACAGATGGTCCTCGATAAGGTTCTGGATGACGCGGCGCAACGGCCGGGCGCCGTAAACCTCATCGTAGCCCTTCTTGCCCAGGACGTCCTTAGCGCCCTCAGTGATCTCGATGGCGATGTTCTTTTCCTTGAGCTGCTTGGTCACCGAAGCAAGCTGCAGGTCGACGATCTGGCGGATCTCGTCCCTGGTCAGGGAGTGGAATACCACCGTCGAGTCGATGCGATTCAAGAACTCCGGCCGGAAACTCTTCTTGACCTCAGCCAGTAGCTTGTCCTTCATCCGCTCGTAGCCGATGTCTTGGGCCTTGGCGGCGTCGGATGTCGTGGTGAAGCCGATGGTGCCGGTGCCCTTCCTGATGAGTTCGGCGCCGATGTTACTGGTCATGATGATAATCGTGTTCCTGAAATCTACCCGGCGGCCCTTGGCGTCGGTCAGGTGGCCGTCGTCGAAGATCTGGAGCAGGATGTTGAAGACATCCGGATGGGCCTTTTCGATCTCATCGAGCAGCACCAGGGAGTAGCCCTTGCGCCTGACTGCTTCGGTGAGCTGTCCGCCTTCTTCATAGCCGACGTAGCCGGGAGGCGCGCCGACCAGCCGGGATACGGCGAACTTCTCCATAAACTCGGACATGTCGATGCGTATCAGGTTGTCCTCAGAGCCGAACATGAACTGGGCCAGAGCCCTGGCCAACTCGGTCTTGCCGACGCCAGTGGGACCCAGGAAGACGAAATTGCCGATGGGACGGCGTGGGTCCTTGAGACCGGCGCGGGCGCGCCTGACGGCCTTGGCGATAGTGACGATGGCCTCGTCCTGGCCGATGATGCGCTTGTGCAGCGCCTCTTCCATGTGCAAGAGCCGCTCGGTCTCGTCGCCGGTGAGCTGAAGCAGGGGTACGCCGGTCCACATGGAAACGACGTCGGCGATGTCCTCCTTGGTGACTTTCGGCTTGGCAGCGCCCTGGACCTGCTGCCACTCCTCTTCCATCTTGCGGCGCTTCTCGGCAATCTGGTATTCGCGCTCGCGGAGTTCGGCTGCGTAGTCGTACTGCTGGGTGGCCAGGGCGGCCTCTTTATCTCGGCGGTAGGAGTCCTCGGCTTTTTTAAGATCTTTCAGCGGCATCGGCTTGGTGCGATGCCGGATGCGGACTCTGGAGGCCGCCTCATCGATAATATCGATGGCCTTGTCCGGCATGAAGCGGTCGGAGATGTAGCGCGAAGCTAGGTTGGCGGCGGCCTCGAGGGCATCGTCGGTGATTTCCAGGCGATGATGCTCCTCGTAGCGGCTGCGGATGCCTTTCAAAATCTCGATGGTATCTTCCAGCGATGGCTCCTCGACGAGGACGGGCTGGAAGCGGCGCTCCAGGGCGGCATCGCGCTCGACGTACTTGCGGTAATCATCGAGGGTGGTGGCGCCTATGACCTGGATCTCGCCGCGGGCCAGGGACGGCTTCAAAATGTTGGCGGCGTCCACTGCGCCTTCGGCGGCGCCGGCGCCGACCATGGTGTGGAACTCATCGATGAAGATGACGATATTGCCGACGGTGCGGAGTTCCTCGAGGATCTTCTTCAAGCGTTCCTCGAACTCGCCGCGATACTTGGTGCCGGCCACAAGGGAGGCGATGTCGAGTGACACCAATCGCTTGCCCTCGAGCGTCTCGGGGACGTCGGAGGAGACGATGCGGTGGGCTAAGCCCTCGACGATGGCCGTCTTGCCGACGCCCGGTTCGCCGATTAAAGCGGGGTTGTTCTTGGTGCGGCGCGATAAAATCTGGATGACCCGCTCGATCTCCTTGACGCGGCCGACGACGGGGTCGAGCTTGCCCGCCCGGGCGGCGGCGGTGAGATCCACCGACACGGCATCAAGGTTAGGTGTCTTGCCGGGGGCTTTGCCCGATTTGATGGCAGCGGGGCCGGTGCGGTTGGCGGCACCCTGTTGCAGGACTTTGGTGATCTCGGCGCGGACGCGGTCGATGGAGATGCCGAAGGAATCGAGCACTCCGGCGGCTACGCCTTCGCCCTCGCGCAGCAGGCCCAGGAGGAGGTGTTCGGTGCCGATATAGTTATGACCAAGGTTGCGGGCTTCGTCGATCGCCAGTTCGATGACCTTCTTGGCGCGGGAGGTGAGGCCGGTTTCGCCGGCGGACGGTTTCTCGCCGCGGCCGATGACGAACTCGACGGCCGATCGGAGCTTGGCCAAGTTAACGTCCAAGTTGACCAGGACGCGGGCGGCAACGCCGTCTTCCTCGCGGACCATGCCCAGGAGGATGTGTTCTGTACCGATATAGTTGTGATTAAGTTGTTGAGCTTCTTCCTGCGCGTAGGTGAGAACGCGGCGGGCGCGCTCGGAGAATTTGTCGAAACGACTAGCCATGACTAACCTCTTAGACGGGGATACTCATTTCATTATAGGCCAAAAAGCGTATCCCGTAAAGCATTTTAGCTTTGAAGCCTCCCTTTGCCCCTCAGCACCAAGCACCAAATCCTAATTTCTAAACCCTAAATAAGTTTTAACATTCCAAATTCAAAGGTCAAAACACTCACGTGGATTCTCGCCTTCCCCGGGGCAAAGCGCGGGAATGAGGGAGTTGATCTCGACGAGACGTTTGGTGCGCATCAAGCCCCACACCTAGGCGGGGCAGGATCAACTGAGAACAGTCTATGGGCTTGTTTGTCTTCGGAGATTCGTTTTTTGTTATTTCGGATAAAGTGTTTTTGTGAAACGAATCATTGGAATTTAGCTTTGGATCAATCGTAAGATTTGTTTTGAAAAACGAACCATAACGACTCCAGTACCAGATAGAAAAAATCGAGCGAGCACTAATAGAGAAACGTCCTTAGACAATAGAGTTGTAGATGGGGCGGCACAGAGGTCCTTCGCTACGCTCAGGACGACAAAGGGGACAACATGGCGGTATTATAGCACAGGTGTACGATGATGTTGTCAAGCGTTTCGTGTCGTTTTTGGTGGAATATTTTTTAAACTCTCAGCCATCAGCGATCAGCCGTCAGTTATAGGACTACGAGGCAAGTTGCCCGATCTGATCGGTGGACTGAGACGATTGCCGATCCCCGATTTCATCGCGGGTCTCGCAAAGACACGCCAGAGGAGAACTTGCGGAGCTCACAAATTCTTATAGTGAGTGTGACTTTGATTGCAGACTTAATTCCCGAAGGCTGTAGAATAGAAAGTGAGGCTTTTGCCAGCCCAGTATTCGGAACAGGGGGGGCCAGATGTCTGAAATCAAAATCAATTGCATGGGGGAGACGTGCCCGATCCCGCTGGTGGAAACCCGAAAGGCGATAAGAAAAGCCCAACCCGGAGATATCATCGAGGTCACCGGCGATCATCCGGCCTCCAAAAAGGAAATCCCGATGGCCGTCCGGGAAATGGGACTGGAACTACTCGAGGTCAAGGATGTAGCCGGGGGCACGTGGACAATCAGGATCAGGCGATGACCACTAAAACCCTGTCAGGAGGTCGATGATGGCCGATAAAATTACCATCGTGTTGCATAGCGGAGACATGGATAAAGTGTACAGCGCCCTTATTATAGCCAACGGAGCCCTGTCCATGGGCATGGAGGCATCGATATTCTTTACCTTCTGGGGCCTTCAGAGGCTCAAGAAGGGCGGCCTCGACAAGGGGCCGTTGTCCAAGATGCACATGTTTGGCTTGGGGAAATGGATGGTGAAAAACCGGATGAAAAAGGTCAACGTCGCCTCCCTGGACAGGATGCTGAACGACTTCAAGGAACTGGGCGGGAAAATCCTGGCCTGCGATATGACCATGGAGATCATGGGGCTAAAGAAAGAGGACATGAGAGAAGACCTGATATCTGATTACTGCGCCGTTGGCACCTTTGTCCTGGAAGCCAAGAATTCGAAAGTCAATCTGTTCATTTAAGGCAGGATATGGAGAATAAATCCGTTTATCTCGACAATGCCGCGGCGACAAGACTCGACGTGCGGGTGCTCGAGGCTATGTCGCCCTATTTCTTTCAGACTTACGCCGTAGCGACATCGGAATTCGCCTACAGCCAGGGGATAGAAGCGAAAGAGGCACTGGACGGCGCCCGCGGGCGGCTGGCCAGTCTATTGGGGGTCAACCCTGAGGAATTCATCTTTACCTCCGGCGACACCGAGTCATCCAACCTGGCCGTGAAAGGCGTCGCCAGGGCGCTGGGCAAGAGCAAGGGGCACCACATAATAATATCGAAAATCGAGGACTTCCCGGTGCTACAGAGCGCCAGGGCGCTTGAAAAAGAGGGATTTTCGGTGACCTACCTCGACGTCGACGGCGTAGGATTCGTCGATCTCAATCAGTTGGAGCAGTCCATCACCGGCGAGACGATCCTGGTATCGGTGCAGCATTCCAACCAGGAAATCGGCACCATCCAGGACATCGAGGCCATCTCCCGAATCTGCAGGAGCCGGAATGTCTTATTTCATTCGGACGCGACCCATTCCTTCAGGCGGCTGCCCATCGACCTGTCCGCTGTCCCGATCGACCTGCTCACGGTGTCCGCCCACACAATCCACGGGCCCAAGGGCATCGGCGGACTGGTGGTGCGTAAAGGCACGACGCTAGCCAAATTGATGGACGGTGGTTTCCAGGAATTCGACCGGCGCCCCGGTCTTGAGAACATCCCGGGCGCAATCGGCTTTGCCAGGGCAGCTGAGCTGGTGGAACAGTCTGAAAATGACCGCCTGAGAGCCATGCGAGACCACGCCATCTCCCGTATATTGAAGGAGATACCGTCGGTGACGCTGAACGGTCCCCCGGTCAAACGCCTGCCCCAGAACGTAAACGTCAGCTTCCACTTCGTCGAAGGCGAATCCATTACCCTACACCTGGATATGCGCGGTTTTGCCGTCAGCACCGGGTCGGCCTGTTTCAGCAGATCGCTCCAGGGCAGCCATGTGATCTACGGCATCGGCGGCGACCATGAACGCGCCCACGGCTCCATCCGGTTGTCGCTTGGACGTTATAATACTATGGAAGAGGTAGATTCGGTGGTAACTGCTTTAGCTGAAGTCATCAGGGAGCTTCGAAAAATCAGCCCGCTCGGTAAATAGGAGAACGACATGCCGAACCTGCCGTATACCGATAAAGTGATGGAGCATTTCAGGCACCCGCGCAACGTGGGGAGAATCGAAAATCCCGACGGCAAAGCCACCGAGGGCAGCCCTGCCTGCGGCGACATGGTGTCGGTGTATATTAAGGTTGACGACCGGACGAAGAGGCTTGCCGACGTAAAATTCGAGTCCTACGGCTGCGCCTCGAACATCGCCACCGGATCGATCATAACAGAGCTGGCGCTGGGCAAAACGCTGGAAGAGGCAAAAAACATCACCTGGCAGGAGGCTTCGGAGGCACTCGGCGGACTGCCCAAGATAAAATCGCACTGCTCGGTCCTGGCGGTGGAGGGACTCCGATCGGCGATCCAGAATTACGAAGAGAGGCACGGCCTGATCACCGAAAAAGAACCGACCACGGTGGAGGGCATCCGGAAACGCTTGAAGAAAGTCATCAACCCTATAAGCGGCCTGGATGTGATGAGGACTAACCTGGTCAAGGATATTACGCTTAATGACGGGTTAGTGACCATCGAGCTCGATTTACCCCAAAACCACCAGTTCGCCCCGGCGATCCAGGAAGAAATACGAGAAAAGATCGAGCCTCTGTGGGATGTGAAAAAGGTAGTCATCAACTACACCGATTGATACACTCTTTGTCTTTCAACTGATGGTATTACGACAGGCGATGCGTCCCGTTATTCCATTGAACGCACGGAAGGTATAATCGGACGCATCTTTTTTATCGGTTTTGAAACAAGCCGGCGCAGCCGGTAATTCAATCTAAAGTAGGTCGAAATGGTTTCCGAAACCACTCCCGGCCTCGAGCGGCGATTGGGATTGTTCCCGGTGGTGCTCAGCGGGCTAGGCGTCACAATCGGGGCAGGCATCTACGTGCTTATCGGGGCTGCGGCCGAAAGTGCCGGCAACGCCGTGTGGCTGTCGTTTGCCCTGGCCGCGGCGGTGGCTTCATTCACCGCAGTGTCCTACGCCCGGCTGGTCCGCCTCAGACCGAAAAACGCCCCGGAATACCAATTCGTCACCCTTGCTTTCAACCGGCGGCTGGGATTCCTAGCCGGCTGGTTGACGACCTGGTCGATGATTATTTCAACGGCGGTGATCTCTCTGGGTTTTGCCGGTTATCTCGAGAACCTGTTCCACGTCCCCCCGATCGCCGGAGCCCTGGGCTTGATGGCCGTAATGACGGTTATTGTTTTTTCGGGCATGAGAAAATCGGTCGCTTTATTGATTGGTCTCACCGTGCCGACGGTACTGGGCCTAGTCGCCGTCATCCTGATCGGGGTCCCGCACATAGGGACATTCAACCTCTTTGAGACGGCATCGGGATTTACAGGGGTTTTCGGCGCCACCGCCCTGGTGTTTTTCGCCCTGCTCGGCTTCGAGACCATGGCCAACCTAGCCGAAGAAATGAAGAAACCTGAGAAAGACCTGCCGAAAGCGATGCTCTTTGTGCTGGCGATCAGCGCTGTATTATATGTCCTGGTGTCGGTGTCAGTGGTCAGCGTCCTGGGATTTTCAGACCTGAGCCTGTCGACGGCTCCCATGGCTGACGTGGCGTCGCGCACCGTGGGGTCTCAGGCGGGGGCGTTCATTGCTGTTTTGTCTCTGACGGCGACCAGCAGCAGCGGGCTGTTCCTGCTGATGTCTTCGTCGCGGGCGGTATGGGCGATGTCCTGCGCCGGGGTGCTGCCGCTGCCTTTTTGTTCAATCAACCAGCAGCGCACTCCCTGGATCGCGATACTGGGGGTCGGGATCCTGGCCAGCCTGTTCGTATTCCTGGAGAACATTGAGGTTGTCGCCCAGGTCACCAACATTGCCGTCCTCCTGGCATTCGCCGGAGTAAATGCCGCGGCCATAAAACTGGCGGACAGAATCGAACCCAACCCGTCCCGACTGATGCAAGCTCGAATCGTACCTGCCCTGGGGCTGGTGCTGAGCGGCTGGTTGGCCCTGAACACCGGGACGATCGCCCTGATATTCGGAGGCGTCCTCACCGCGGTTGGCCTCGTCTATTACAACATTATATTACGAAAACGGGCTGGGACAGCAGACTAGCCCGGTCTTTACTCGATTTAGCCGAAGCCAAAAACCGGTAGCCGGTTTACTTCTGACCGAACGGCAATACCTTCAAAGTCGCCAGGTTCCCGAGGTCGTTCAACTGCAGCCTCGACTGCGACACGGTGTAGAGGACGTCGCCAATGTACAAGCTGCGGGTAATCTCAGCCGGTCCGCCGTAGAAATACATCCCGCTCTTCTGGAAAACGTCGGTCGAATCGTAGTGGGTGACCTTGCCCTTCAAGGCAAAGCCGCTCTTCAGAGTCAGGTTGTAGACGTAGGCGCCCTGGAAAATATACTCGCCCTGCTGATTCTTGGGCTGACCCGGCTTCAACTGGGCTACGGTAACCGGCAGGACCAGAAGTCCCGACTGTTTATCGAACAACAAAGCCTTGTGGTCGTCGCCGACAATGGTCTCGGTGCCTCGATCGCCGATGACTTCCTTGTAAACCTCGATCGGATTGGCGACGTCGCTGACGTCGAACAGAGACAACTTGACGCCCTGGATGGCGGTGTAATAGACGGCGTTTTCGGTATGGATCAGGCCGGCGTCGATGCTGGGATCGACTTCGTGGCCAATGCCGATGAGGTGGGTCTCATCGTACGGCTCCAGATAATCGCTGTAGCCCGGGATCTTCAGTTTGCCGAGGATCTTGGGAGATGCCGGCTGGGAAAGATCGATGACGAAGAGCGGATCGACATGGAGGAAGGTCACCATATAAGCCCGCTTGCCCATGAACCGGACGGCGTAAATGCTTTCACCGGGGGCGACGTCCTCAAGGGCGCCGGCATCCTTCATGGAACTATCGAGAACGTAGATATTGTTAGTGGAGGTGTCGCGGCTGTTCACGTAGCCGCTGATGGTAGTGGCGATGCGGAAGTAGCCGTTGAATTCATCCATGGCGAATTGGTTCAGGATGTGCCCCTTGACCTTGCCGGTGGCGGCGAAGGTGGCGTTACCGCCTTTCAGGGAGAATTTGGTGACGACGGTGTTCTGGGTATTATCGGTGACGACCTCACCGATGCCGGTGTAGGCCGGCCAGGAGGTCTGGGCGACGTACAGGCTGTCCAGTGAGGCGTAAACGTTCTCGCCGCTGCCGGCGATGACGGTCTTGCCGACCTCTCTATTGGCGTCGGTCATCGACATTGACGCAATGGTAAGGAAGCTGGCGGCCTGGACTGGCGGGATGTAGCCTATCTGGTTGTAGCCGGCGATGGGTTGGAAATTGCCGGGCTTGGCATCGCCGACGGTCTCGCGGTAGGCCGGAATAAGGTCCGCAGCCGTGGGTTTGGTCTGGGCGTAACGGGGATAGGAGTTAACCACAAAGTAGACGTCGGCGCCGATCTTGCGTGAGGTCAGGTACGAACCCTCGATATCGATGCTCTTCAATAGTTTGGGATTCGAACGGTCCTTGATATCGTAGAGTTTGACCGATACCAGACCGGACTGAACCGGATAGGGCATGATGGCAATGCCGCCTTTGACATCGGCGGGCAGGATGGTGGGATAACCGGGATCGCCGCCGGTGGAATAAGTCGAACCGAAGACGGCTAGGCGATCTCCGTCGACGAAAAGCTCTCGGGGGGTGAACCCCGTGATGGCAATCTGCGCGATGATCTTGGCGGTGTCCGCCGGAAAAGCCTGGACGATATAAATGGTGCTGCCAGAAACGACGTAGACGTATTTGCCGTCGGTCTTGACGATATCGGCTTCATCCACGCCAGCGACCTGGATATTGGTGCCGGAGTAAGCGGCGTCGCTGGCCGCATTGGCGGCGCCGGCTACGGGCGCCAGAACAGGGGGCATTATTCCTTCTTTAGCGTAGTAGCCGCCTGAATAACCGCGGGCTTGTGCCTGGGTAAACGCGGAAACCAGCGCTTCTTCCGAAGCGAATACGGGTAGCCCCGAGACCGGGTCTTTCACCTCACCCGCCGAACATCCGGGGATAATCAGCATACCTGCAAAAGCCAAAATCGACAGACCAAAAATAGCGATCTTTTTCATAGGGCACTACCTCAAACGGAGTTTCTACACTCTATAACGATGAATATATTCGAAAGATATCCCGCATTTCTGATCTTTTTAAATATCGACGAGGGGAATATCAGAACCGAGGGGCAACCCTGATCCCAATTTTTACGTTATTGTAACGGAGGACAATGAAATGAAGAGTTGGCTCCAGCCCATCCCGGTGTTATTCCTCGCTGTGGTTTTAACGGGCATGGCTACCTTAGGGGCCTGCACCTCGAAAGAACCGGCAACCGAAGGGTTTGCTATTTACCTGACGAAGAACGATATTTCTCCGACAATGCTGCCAGCTATGAACTATATCGGTCTTGCCGATGCGCCACTTATCAGCGGAGATGATATCGTTTCTTATGATGCCAAGACGCATGAGATAAAGCTCAGCGATGAAGCATTTGTCCGGATTACCGAACTCAAGGTGCCGACCACGGGCAAGTCCTTTGTGGTGTGTGTCGACAACCAGATCAAGTACGTCGGCGCTTTCTGGACGCCGATTTCTTCTCAGTCGTTCGACGGCATTACGATCGTAAAGCCCCTCGGGTCAGATAAAAAGGTTATCCAGATCGGGCTGGGATATCCCGGCGCGGGGTTTTTCCAAGGTTACGATACCCGATCCGACCGCAAAATCCTCGACGCTCTGGAGAAAGTGGGTAAGCTGGTCGGATAGTGCGGCTGGCGGGTCGGCACTCACACATAGACTTAAAGGCAACAATATATTGACATTCACTTGCCCGGTTGTATACTCAAAGCAGCATGTTCACCGTGCAAACCCTTGCTGCGGCAACCATTTACCTGTTGGCGCTGATAAATCCCATCAGCAAGGTCTTTTTCCTGGCATCCGCCGAAGACGTTAAGCGCGGCCGCGATCTACTCATCGTTTCGCTAGAATCCTCGGCCGCAGCATTGCTGATACTGGTGGTTTTCATCATCCTTGGCAATATAGTTTTTACTCAGGTTTTCCACGTAGATATCTACTCATTCGAGATACTGGGCGGCATCGTGCTGTTCAGCATGGGATACAGGGCATTGACCAAGGGGGTATTTTACGAGGCGCAGGAAAGCCAACACCTGACTGAACACGCCATCATGCCGCTGGCATCGCCGCTCATTGCCGGGCCAGCCACGATCACCGCCGTCATCGCCCTCACTGCTCAGAATGGCATGCTGCAGACCTCGCTGGCGACGTTTATCGCCATTGCCATCAATTTCGTTTTTATGCTGATCGCGATACCCCTGTTCAATCTATTGAGACACTACAACCTGATCGGCGCTTTGATACGCGTCACCGGGCTGATCGTGTCGATGATCTCGGTGCAGTTGATACTTGAGGGGTTGAGGAGATGGATCGCCACTTTATAGCCGGCCTCAAAAGTAGACCACTGGAACGTAAAGGTCTCTATGCCGAAGGCGGTCAATGAACTCCTGGAAAAGGGATATTTTTACCTGGCGACATTCAAGGGTTTAGAAGGGATCGAAAACGAGGGCATATCCGATAAGAAAATCAGGAATAAGTACCGAAAAATGCTTGAAGTTAAGAGCGAAAAGACCGGAAAATTTCTGAAACTCGAGCGTCCGGCCGATTAAATCTAGATGGCGGCGTAGGGTCGATGAATTGCCTTTTGGGATTTCAAGAGATTGATGCGTTCTATCAAACCATAGAAGATCTGTTTGAGGTTCGCGAGTTCCTCGATAAGTTCCAACGTGGGCGGGTGTTTGAGTTCATCTAAGGAGTCTCGACCGCGGAGATCAAGCGCGGATAACCGGAGTTCTATCTGCTCTATCCGGCAGGCAACCTTGTAAGCCTCGGAAACCAATCGATGCCTATCTTCCATATTCCGCCACCTATCCAATATATATTATAGTACGAATACAATACATTTTGGTTAATAATGTCTATAAAAGTCCTATACATAAAATCTCATAACCTGAATTGGGCATTTTCCATATTTGATAACGCGAGATGACGCCCATTCCGTAACCAAAATTACATATTTGTCCGGTATCACTGTTTGCTAGCTAATGATTTATGAAATGCCGGCTAGATATTTATTGCAAGACGGATTATTTCGATCCGGTTTTTTCTTCCTTGTCCAACCAATCGACAAGAGCCCTTTGTCCGGCTACGTTCACCTCTTGAAAGGTCGGCTGGCGCCCGGTCTCCGAATTGCGGATAAGATGGCTGAAAAAACGGTTGAACAATTCTTCCGGGATTTCAATGGTCAGTTTTTTTATAGTCACCTATTATTCTCCTAATGATTGATAAAGCTGATAGCTAGCCAAAGAGTCTCTACCACAAACAGTCCCTTTCCGATTTGGAACAGGTGGTCGGCGAGCCATTTGGGAAGGAAGATGTCAGTGATCTGGCCATTTTCCGCACCGGCTTTTTCAGCCATGATCCGCAGCGGGCAGGTCCAACGGTTGAAGATGAGTACGACGCCCTCGATCAGATGAGTGCCATAGGTGACGGCCAGTACCCAGGTGAAAGTCGCCGTAGCCGCTGCATAGACGTTGTAGACGAAGCAGGCTAACATCCACCAAAAGGCGATGCTGTGGACGGCTTTAATAATTAAAATACGACGGGCGCGGGTCACAGCCATGATCAGAGGGTTTCTTCCGGTAAATCCTCTTCTCTGGCCTGGGCGGTCAAGCCTTCACGGATCGCCTGCCGGATGTCACGAACGTGGATTAGCTTGAAATCTGGGGAGGGGGATTTGACCCGGGCAGCCGCCGGCACCAGGGCTTTCCTGAACCCCAACCGATCAGCCTCGGCAAGCCGCCGATCGATTTGAGGGACGTTGCGAATCTCGCCGGACAATCCGAGCTCGCCGATAGCCACTAGGTGTGGATCAACCGGAGCATTTTTATAACTCGACGCGATGGCCAGGGCAACAGCCAGATCGGCAGCCGGTTCATCGACGTGCAAGCCGCCGGTGGCAGAGGCAATGACGTCCTGGGTTCCGAGCTTCAAATAAGCCCTCCTCGATAGGACCGCTGTTATGATGAGGAGGCGCCCGAAATCGAGACCATTGGCGGTGCGGCGGGGCTGGCCGAAGCTGGTCATGTTGGTCAGCGCCTGAATTTCAACGAGCAAGGGCCTCGAGCCCTCCAAAACCGGCACCACGGCCGAACCTACGGTATTCTGGCGATCGCGGGAGAGAAAGACCTCCGAGGGGTTCTCGACTTGTCTCAAGCCGTCTTCTTTCATCTCGAAGATACCGACCTCATTGACCGAACCGTAGCGGTTCTTGACCGAGCGCAGGATGCGGTAGCTGGAGAATGGTTCTCCTTCGAGATATAGAACAGTGTCGACGATGTGTTCTAGCAGCCTTGGTCCGGCAATGGCGCCGTCCTTGGTGACGTGCCCGGCGATCATCACCGGAGTTTGCGAAGCCTTAGCCCAGGTGACTAAGCGGGCGGCGCATTCGCGGACCTGAGAAACGCCCCCAGGGGCCATCTCTATGTCCGGGGCGTAGACTGTCTGGATGGAGTCGATAACGACGAGGCCAGGAGATAGCTTGTCCATTTCGGCGATAACAGCGTCGAGGTCGGTTTCGTTCAGGATGTATAACCGGTCGCCATTGATGCCGAGCCGTTTGGCCCGCATCTTGATCTGCGGGCGGGTCTCCTCGCCGGAAACATACAGCACTGGTACTTTGGAGCGTTCTGCCATCTGGGCGCCGACCTGAAGTAGCAGGGTCGACTTTCCGATACCCGGCTCGCCGCCGACGAGCGATAACGACCCTGGCACGAGGCCTCCTCCGAGGACGCGGTTGACCTCTCCCATTTGAAGGGCTATACGCTCGTGACCAGTGATTTCGATCTCGGTAAGAGGTTGCGGGACGTTGGCATTGGTTCGTCGGGACGAGGGCGATTTAACAACAGCCACAGTCTGTTCGAAGAGGGTGTTCCACTCGCCGCAGCCGGGACACTTGCCCTGCCACTTGGCAGACTCCTGGCCGCAGCCGGAACAAACAAAGACGACGCGGGACTTAGGCATGGGAAGACTTTAGCGTATTGAAACTTTGGGCGCAAGGGCGGCCAAACGGCATAGTCCTACCTATCCATTAAGGGAGTTTTTGTGAATTTGCCGCTTTTTCACTATCTACATTCGAAGAAAGGCGTTGTATCTGGTGTAACGAGCCGGCCAGCCCGAAATGAAAAGGAGAATTGAAGATAGAGAAATCGCTGAAGACGAAGAAAATGCTATGGCTAGTATTTCCATTACTCGCATTAACACTGGTCCTGGGCGCCTGCGCGACGCCAAACGCCGATGCCGCAACAAACCCTCCGACAACTACTGGCGATACCGAAAATAACAGCTATATGCCGCCGCTAGACAACCCCTCAAAGACGATCAGAGTCGAGTATCTGTATGACGAACTTGCGGTCCAAAAACACATCACCTACGATGTAGTTATCGAAAAGAGTGGTTCACTGATCGTGACTTTTGGTTCCAATCCGAGCACCGGATATGCCTGGCAGAAAGCCGTTACAAGCAATAGCAACATCTCATCTGAATATACTTGCCAGTTCGTAGCGCCGCCGAGCGGGATGGTGGGAGCGGCGGGGAAACAAGTCTGGACGTTCAAGACACTTCAACCCGGCAATACGACGATCAATTTCAGCTATAGCCAGTCGTGGCAGGGCGGCGTTCAGAATGAATGGACGCTGGCGCTCAACGTAACGGTCAAATAAGATAACCTCGGGATTGAAGGGGGGAGGGATGAGTGTGTCCTTCCCCCTTCTTCATTGTCATAAACCACTAGTTGACGCCCCGGGATATGGGTGTTATTCTTGATGAATTAAGGTTCGTTATTCCACTAGGAGGGACGTGAGGGAAAGATGAAAATCGCTATCGCCTCCGATGACGGCTTGAACCTAAGTCAGCATTTCGGCCGGGCGACGTATTACATCGTTTATACAATAGAAAACGACAAGGTCGTCTCGAAAGAGGTGCGGGAAAAAGTAGGGCATCATTCGTTTATCGAGAGCCCCGATGCCAAGTCCTGCCACGACCACGGCCAGCACGGCGAACACGGCATGGACACCGAGTCACAGAACAAGCATAAGTCTATGCTGAGTGCTGCCGAGGATTGCGAGTATATTGTCGCAGGGCACATGGGGGGCGGCGCTTTCCATTCGATGATGGAGAAGGGGATCGAACCGCTGCTCACCAACATCAAGGACCCTGACGAAGTCATCCAAGCGATCCTCGAAGACCGTTTCCAGAACGAAATGGATAGACTGCACTAGGATAGGGGAGAGCAAATGCCGATCTACGATTACAAGTGCCGCGCTTGCGGCTGCGTTTCAGAATTGCTAGTAAGTTATACCGGAAAGTGCGCCGATTTCAGCTGCACCGCCTGCGGCAGCTCAGACCTGGAAAAGCAGCAATCGATTCCTGTGGTGCTGAGCCGCTGCAATCCGGGCGGGAAAACCTGCTGCGGCGCGGACGACCGAAGTGAGGCAGGATGCGGTAGTGGTGGCGGCGGCTGCTGCGGTGGCCACCACTAGGCTGCAGGTTTCTCTCTCCTCTTAAGGAAGTCCTTGGCGACTTTGCGCGCCTTGGGACTTGGGGCATTCACATAAAAGCGGGCGAAATCAAGCACAGCCTGCTTGTCTTCGATTTCATCGTAAACCTTATCTAAAGATTCGAGGGCGGCGGAGGCGATGAGCGCCTTACGACCGGGGGTATGGTGGGTCCTGTCAATGCTGGTCAGCAATTTCACGATGTCATCCCTGAGATCAGGCTTGGCCTTGAACACCGTAGCGGCGTTCAAGGCCACGTGCATCGGGGCGATGAGGGTGTTGTCATCCAGCAACGAAAAGTATTTGTTGAAAATATCCTCGAACCAATCTTCTGTGTCCACTGCAGCCAGCCCGGCAAGCAGATAGATGCCGATGTATTTGGCATCGACGCCGGGGCTATCGAGGAAAACGGCGAAACGGTCCCAATACCGGGGGTACAGGCGGCCGGGATTGGTTTTGATCAACAGATGAAGCGACTGGAAGCTCCGCCGTTTGGAATCGAGGTCTTTTGAGGATAATCCGGCAACCAAAGCAGCTAAAGCCTCATCATCGGCCGCCGCTTTCTTGGCCAGCGCTGCGATCTCGGCTTCGGTAGGTTTCATCCGGTATGACCCAAAGCTTTTTCCAACCGTTTAACCGCCTCGACGATATCCGCGGCGTTGACCATGCGGTGGGTTACAGCTCGTACCCGCTGCGGTCCGACACTGATCATTTTCACTCCGACAGCCGCTGCCTTTTTGATGAAATCGGCAGCCGGCAGGTTTTCCGGGGTGCCGATCATGACAATGTTGGTCTCGGGCTTTTCAACGTTTAATCCCGGGATCTTCGTTAAGCCCTCAGCTAGAGTTTTGGCGTTGGTATGATCATCCTCCAGGCGGTCGACACAATGTTCCAAACAAACAATGCCCGCCGCGGCGATGACTCCTGCCTGGCGCATTCCGCCGCCGACCATTTTCCGGAATTTCCGCGCCCTGGCGATGAATTCAGCGCTGCCGCAAAGGACCGATCCGATTGGCGCCGACAAGCCCTTGGACAAACAAAAATTAACCGAATCGACCGGCTCGCATATTTCGACTGGTGCGACACCCAGGGCAACAGCAGCGTTGAACAACCGCGCCCCGTCGAGGTGGACGGCGAGGCCGTGGCGGTGGGCGGCTTCACCCGCCTCGGTGGTGTATTCGACATCAAGGACCGCGCCACCGCAGTAATTGTGAGTGTTTTCCAGACACAGGAGTTTCGAAGGCGGCCAGTGCAGATTGCCGATGCCTCTTACCGCGGCCTCGATGCGGTCGATGTCGATGGTGCCGTCAGAATTGTTGGGCACGGTGCGCAAGGAAACCCCTCCGATGGCTGCGGCACCACCGGCTTCGTTCAGGAAGATGTGGGCCCTGTCCCCAAGGATGATCTCGTCGCCGTGGCGGGTGTGGCTCAAGACGGCGATGAGGTTACTCATGGTGCCGCTTGGGGTGAACACAGCGGCTTCCTTGCCGGTGATCTCAGCAGCTAATGCTTCAAGCCGGTTGACGGTGGGGTCTTCCCCGAAAACATCGTCGCCGACCTCGGCGCGGTACATGGCATCGCGCATTTCCTGCGTGGGGTGGGTTATAGTGTCACTCCGTAGATCGATAATTTGCATCATTGTCCTCATCTATAAATCGACGATGATTGTACACCGCGGCATGGAAGCTGTCATATCAGAAAATGATTTTCCGAGCACAACCACCCTAGCATCTGGCTTCTCTGATAGCTTATAATGAAGTATGTTTAACGGACAACGGGTCGCCGCTATTATCGCCGCTGCAGGCCGAAGCGAGCGAATGCAGGGCGTGGACAAGATCTTCACGTTACTGGGCAACCGGCCGGTCCTGACCCGAACGGTCTATCCGTTCGAATGCCATCCCTTGATAGATCGAATCGTCGTGGTCATCAACCCCGACCGGGTTGCCGCCGCGGAAAAACTGGCCTCTTACGAAAAATGGCGAAAGGTTACCGATATCGTCCCTGGCGGCGAACGGCGACAGGACTCGGTGATGAAGGCGCTGGACCGGCTGGAGAACGACGTTGAATGGGTGATCATCCACGACGGAGCACGCCCGCTAGTGCGCATGGCCCAGATCGGCGATGGTCTCGACGCAGCCGGGGAAACCGGCGCCGCCGTTTGTGCGGTTCCAGTGACCGATACTATCAAGCAGGCATCGGCATCAGGTATTGTCGAATCCACCCTGGTCCGCGAGAAGCTCTTTGCCGTTCAAACTCCCCAGGTTTTCCGCTATGAAATTATCCGCAGGGCTTATGAATCTTCAGCCGAAACAGCTGTAACTGACGATGCTTCGCTGGTGGAGAATCTCGGTATTCCGGTTAAGGTGTTTCATGGTTCATATGGTAATATCAAAATAACAACTCCGGAAAGCCTAGCCACCGCCGAAATGCTATGGCGGAGAAGCGGAGACTAGCATGAAGATCAAAACCGGAATCGGTTACGACGTGCACCGCCTGGCTCCAAACCAAAAGCTGGTGCTGGGGGGCGTTGAAATCCCGTGGAGCCACGGCCTCATCGGCTGGAGCGATGCCGACGTGCTGATCCACGCCGTAATGGATGCACTGCTCGGTGCAGCAGGGTTAGGCGACATCGGCGTCCATTTTCCGCCGGGCGATCCTCAATACAAGGGCATCTCCAGCTTGAAACTTCTCGCAAAAGTCAACGGAATGCTGAATGCGGGAGGCTGGAAGGTCGGCAACGTCGATGCAGTCATCGTCGCCGAACAACCGAAACTGCGGCCAAACGTCGCCGCCATGTGCCAGAATATTGCCAGTGCGTTGGGTCTCGATCCGAGTTCGATCAACGTGAAGGCGAGCACTTCCGAGGAATTGGGATTCGTCGGACGTGAAGAAGGCATGGTTGCCTGGGCAACGGCGCTGATCGAAAGGTAGCGCTCGCGGCAACGCCGGGAGCCGTGATATACTCGCCGATATGAAGATTTCGAACACCCTCACCGGCCGTAAAGGGGATTTTACCCCCCTGGGCGACCCGATCAAGATGTACGTCTGCGGCATCACGCCGCAATCATCAGCCCATATCGGCCATGCCATGAGCTATATCAATTTCGATGTCATCCGACGCTACCTGATTTATCGCGGCTACGACGTCCGGTATGTCCAGAACTTCACCGATGTCGATGACAAGATCATCGCCAAGGCGGCACCTCTTGGGATCACACCGTTAACTCTGGCCGACCGGAATATCGCCGAATTCCTGGCCGATATGGCAGCCATAAATATTATGCCAGCCACTGCCTACCCGAGGGTGACGCAGGAGATCCCGTCTATCATCGCATTGGTCGAAGGGCTGGTCGACAAAGGTTACGGTTACGAGGTCAAAGGCTCCGTTTATTTCCGTGTGAACAAGTTAAGCGACTACGGCAGATTGTCTCATCGTACCCTGGACCAGATGCAGGCCGGCGCCCGAATCGAGATAGGGGAGGACAAAGAACATCCGATGGACTTTGTCCTGTGGAAGGCTGCCAAGCCGGGCGAGCCCTCCTGGGATTCGCCGTGGGGGAAGGGGCGCCCCGGGTGGCACATCGAGTGCTCGGCGATGAATTTGAAGTACCTGGGGGAGCAGATCGACATTCACGGCGGCGGCGCCGACCTCATTTTCCCGCACCACGAAAACGAGATCGCTCAGACTGAGAGTTTTACTGGCAAGAAGCCCTTTGTCGGTTACTGGATGCACAACGGGCTGCTGCAACTCGGCGGCGAAAAGATGAGTAAATCAATCGGCAACCTGATCACCATCAAGGAATTCCTTTCCAAGAATTCCGCGGACGCCCTGCGTATCTTTGTTCTGGGTTCCAACTACCGCAGCCCTCTGACGTTCTCGATGGAAGTCATCGAAGGGGCGGAAAAAGGGGCGCAACGGCTGGCACAGGCCATTCAAGCCCCCGGAGGAACCAATCAGAGTGAATTCGACGCCGGAGCTCATCGCGACCGTTTCGCCGATGCTATGGATGATGATTTCAATACCCCGAAAGCGCTGGCGACTCTGTTTGACCTGGCCCGAGACCTCAACCGCATCGACGCCGATAAAGGTGATACTTCCGGCGCCAGGAGTCTGCTGCGCGAACTCGCCAACGTTCTCGGCTTGCGACTCGAAACGGCAAAAACAATGGTCGATGACGGCAAGATTGCCGCGAGCGTTGCTGAAATCTTCAAAGAGTTCGGTAAACCTTCAACTGGGTGGGATGGGGATGCGGATAAGGCGATGACAGACGCCATCACTCTTCGAACGGAACTGCGCAAGGCTAAGGATTTTACCAAGGCTGACATACTCCGCAAAAAGCTGGAAGGCATCGGTGTCAACCTTAAAGATACTCCCGCGGGTACCGTTTGGGAGTACAGGCCTAGAACTTAAACTCATTGGAGTTGATATACAACGTTTATTGAGGTATTATTTCGGTAATTGGCGAATTACCGAATATGACCGAAAGCGTATTTAAAGCCCTAGCCGACCCAAACCGGCGCCGAATATTGAAATTGCTCGCGGAACGGCCGATGACCGCCGGCGAGATTGCGGAAAAATTCAACCTTGCCAAATCAACCCTCTCCGGCCATTTCACCATGCTCAAAGCCGCCGAGTTGATCCAGGAAGAACGACGGGGCGCGACAATCGTCTATTCCTTGAACCTTTCCGTCGTCGAGGAAACGCTGGCGGCGGTGATGGACCTGTTTAAAGTAAATAAAGACAAACCAATTAACTGGAATGAGATTGAATCATGAAAATCACATGGCGTTCCGAAGCACTTAATCTATTGTTGATCGCAGCGATGTTCATCGCCTCGGCGATTGTCTATCCAACGGCGCCTGAGACCGTTCCGATCCATTGGGGAATTAACGGTGAACCGAACGGGTATGGCGGTAGGTTCGAAGGTTTGTTTTTGCTGCCATTGATGACATTGGGAATTTACCTGCTCTTGTTATTTTTACCAAAGATCGATCCCAAACGGGCTAACTATGAAAAATTCGGCGGAGTGTACCGCATAATCAGGATCCTCATTGTTGTCTTCATGGCGGGACTCCACGGCGTTATCATCGCTTCGATCAAGGGCGTTTCGATCGATATCGGCATGGCGGTAATGGTGATGGTCGGCCTGATGTTTGTCGTCCTGGGGAACTATTTCGGCAAGATTAAGCAAACGTGGTTTGTGGGTATCCGTACGCCGTGGACATTGAGCAGCGAACTTTCGTGGAGGAAGACTCACCAGCTCGGCGGCAAGATATTCGTTGTTTTCGGCCTGTTTTTGGCCCTGACCGGGATCATCCAGCAAAACTGGTTGTTTTTCTCGGTTTTCGGTCTATTTATGGCGTCGATCATCTACCTGATCTTCTATTCCTACCAGGTTTGGAAGTCCGACCCCAACAAGACAAATGGTACTCCGCACTGATCTCCTGTTTGAACTTGATAATCCGTCCAGTTGGGAAAAACAGAAAGAGGCTCTCCGAGAGAGCCTCTTTTCACAAGTTAACTGAAGCAGCCTAGTACTGTTTTTTCCTGGAAGCTTTTCTCTTTCGGTAGCACGAATAGCAAATGACCTTGAGCTGGAGCGGGGCTTCACGGTCGTAAACATATTGGCATTCAGCATCCAGACCAATGCCACAGGTATCGCCGTGTTCATGCACGGGATCGGTACATTCGCATTTGCCGCCTGATCGTTCGAGGACCTGTTTAGTCAATTTCGGATCCAAAAGACCCACTTTGAATCAACCCTCCGTGTAAGTTTGTTAATTTTTATACCAGAGGATTTACCACCTGTCAACCCTCGACGCGGTTGTTTTCAGGTCCAGGGAAACAGGAATATCTACTTCCTGGTCCAGATGGGAGACATTGCTCTCAGCCGGGCAACTATCCCCGGCAGGACCTCAAGCACCCGCTCGATATCTTCTCCGGTGGTCCAACGACCCAGAGACAGGCGCAGAGAGCCGAACGCCTGATGCTGGGGCAGGCCGAGAGCAAGTAGCACGTGGGAGGGCGCTGTGCTCGTTGAAGAACAGGCCGAGCCGGGCGAAGCCGAGATACCGGCCAGGTCCAGGTTGAGGCAAACGCTCTCACCTTCGACATAATCGAAAGAAAAGTTAGCATTGTTCGGCAGGCGTTGGGTGGGGTGGCCGTTAAGACGGGTTTCAGGCACCGTTGCCAGCAGGCCGGCGATGAGTCGATCGCGTAACTTCGAAAGTCGTTCGACCTCGGAGGTTATGGAAGCCGCTGCCAATTCAGCGGCTTTGCCCAGTCCGACGATGCCAGGAACATTTTCGGTGCCTGAACGTTTGCCTCGCTCCTGGCCGCCACCCCACAGAATCGGCGAGATTCGGGTGCCTTTTCGAACGTAAAGGGCGCCTATACCTTTGGGGCCGTATAGCTTGTGGGCTGAAATGCTGAGAAGGTCCACCCCGAGTGCCTGAACGTCGACGGGAACGCGGCCGACCGCTTGAACTGCATCGGTGTGGAGATAAACGCCCTTTTCACGGGTGATCCTGGAAATTTCCGGGAGGCGCTGAACCGTTCCGATTTCGTTGTTGGCAAGAATGACGGAAACGACAGATGTGTCGGGGCGGATAGCCCTGGCCACCTCGAGCGGATCCAGAAGGCCCTGTGAATCGACAGGGAGAATGGTGACAGAAGTACCTTTCTTTTCCAGGGAATAACAGGTCTCAAGTACGGCATGATGCTCGATGGCGGTTGTAACGATATGGCTGCCTCCGCATCCGTTGGCATTCAGGATGCCGGATAACGCCATGTTGTCGGCTTCAGTGCCGCCGCTGAGAAAAAGAATCTCGTCAGGGCGGGCGTTAATCAGCCTGGCGAGCGAGACCCGGGCGGTCTCGACAGCCTGCCGAGCCTGCTGTCCTTCGGCGTAAATGGCGGAAGGGTTGCCGGGAAAATCGTGGAAGTACGGCAGCATGGCATCAAGGACTTCCGGGGCTACCGGCGTGGTGGCGGCGTAGTCTAGATAACTGCGTTTCATAGTTAAGAATTATATCAGAACCGCCGATTGGTTCTTGTAAAGGGGAAAATCGTACCCGCGGATTAAAGTTCTTCGAACGAGTTCAGGAATATCTCAGGAACGGTTTCGGCGTTTTCATTGACCCATCGCTGAAGGCACTCAAGAGAGCAGAATCCGTAGCGTTTGATGTCTTCCGGCCCCAATAAATGGGAAACAATATACCAGCCCTGTAGGGCCAGGCATGGCAATTCTGATGAATCGACTCCCTGGTTCCGGCCGCAGCCGTAGCAATGGCAGGTTTTATCAGTCAACTTGGGTTAAATGACCTCTTCCGGCACTTCCGGCTGGCCGCTTTGCCGCCAGCGTTCGACCATGTCCTTCAGCGTGATCGCATCAAGAATATTATCGGTGGCTTTTTTAATCTCAGCCCAAATGTCTCGGGTTACGCAGTGTTCGCCCTTCCAGCAGACCCTGGGATCATCTACACATTCGGAAGGAGCCGTCGAGCCTTCGGTGGCTTTTACAACTTCGGACAGCCGGATTTCCGCGGGTTCCTTGGCCAACACGAAGCCGCCGTTGGCGCCGCGCACACTGCGTACCAGCCCGGCGATGCGGAGGGGGATAAAAAGTTGGGCTAGATATTGTTCCGAAATCCGCCGCCGCATGGCAACATCCCGGATCAAAATGGGCCCTTCTCCGTAGTGAATCGCCAGATCGAACATAGCTTCCATGGAGTGACGGCCGCGGGCTGAGAGTTTCAATTGAGCCTCCCTGGCGTAAACCGAGGTAACCGGATAATGATTCAGAACTTGGTGGCGTATTCATATTAGCCGCTACATTTTTCCTTGTCAAACGCAGCCGCTTTCTGTGGGGATTCAAAGTCATCGTGTATAATGTGTTGCTAATCACATGGACGATAACGAAAACTTGGCATCCCGGCTGGCTGAAAAGCTTCCAGCTGAGATTTTAGCCCTTTTGAGGGTTGCCTCGGCGGAAGCGGCGGCAAGAGCCTGGAGAATTTACCTCGTCGGGGGTACGGTACGGGATATCGTTCTCGACCGGACGGGTTTTGACCTGGACCTCTCGGTCGAGGGTGATGCCATTGGATTGGCGAACGCGATCGCAGCTTCTCCCAACGACGTCACCGTTCATCACCGCTTCAATACCGCTCGGGTAAAATGGGGCGGCCATCACATCGATCTGGCACGCAGCAGAGAAGAAACCTACACCAGGCCGGGAGCGCTGCCGACAGTGAGGCCGGGGCATATCGAAAAGGACCTTTTCCGCCGTGATTTTACGATTAACGCGATGGCGGTTTCCCTGAATCTCAACGATTGGGGGCGGCTGATCGATGAACTCGGCGGGCGCAAAGACATCAGGCAGGGATTGATCCGGGTGATTCATCCCAAGAGCTTTGTCGACGACGCCACGCGCATTTGGCGGGCGGTGCGTTACGAACAGCGTCTGGGTTTTTGCATCGAGCCGGAAACCTTGAAGTTGATCGATCGCGACCGGCAAATGCTCCGCACAATCACCGCAGACCGACTTCGCTACGAACTGGATTGTATTCTCAGAGAAGCTTTCCCCGAAAAAGTCTTCAGGCGTGCAGACGACCTCGGATTATTAGCGACCTGGCATCCGTCACTGAAGGGTGACACCTGGCTTTCCGAAGCTTGCGCCAAGGCGCGATCGCCTACCGAAACACCACACCCCGACATTTACCTGGCGCTGCTTGCCTGGCGCTTAACCGCATCGCAAAAGGAAGAATTCATTGCTTCACTGCGTTTTACCAAGGCACAGACCAGGGTCCTAAGGGATAGCGAGACTATTTCCCGTAACGCCGAGAAACTGGCTTCGCCTCAGGCAAAACCTAGCTCTGTGTTTGCTGCTCTCCATGGTTTGTCCGGCGACGCCCTGACTGCCGCAAAATGCGCCATGGGATCCGATACCGCTAGGCTCAATATCGATCGTTTTGAGAATGAATGGAGACGTATTTCATCCATTCTAACCGGCGAAGATCTGAAAAGGTTGGGCGTCAGCCAGGGGCCTGACCTCAAGTGGGTGCTCGAAAAGCTGCGCGATTTGCGGCTCGATGGGGTTATTTCCAGCAGGGGGCAAGAAGAGACTTTCGTCCTTGATTGGTTGAATTGTAAGCCTTAGATCCGGTTACACAACTTATTCGACATGGCCAACGGTATGCGCCAGATAGCACTTCAGGTTGTTTTTTTTCAGGTTGTCAAAAATTCGCTCGGCTTCACCTTTATC
This sequence comes from Dehalogenimonas etheniformans, assembly GCF_014672715.2. Taxonomy (NCBI): domain Bacteria; kingdom Bacillati; phylum Chloroflexota; class Dehalococcoidia; order Dehalococcoidales; family Dehalococcoidaceae; genus Dehalogenimonas; species Dehalogenimonas etheniformans. The sequence continues at coordinate 129,639 of NZ_CP058566.2, forward strand.
GCGGTGAAGGCTGAACAAAACCGGGCCGGCGCCGGATAACCGGACGCGGTATGCGCCTGCTTCCAGAAACCGCCAGCGGTACTCTTCGATCTCCGGCCAGATTTCTGAGGCTGGCCTTTCGAACGCATTGGAAAGAAGCGACGGCGGTATTTCCCAACCCTCCATCAGAGCGCGGACGAATTTCTCCGTTTTATCCCCTCCGGTAAAATCGGTTTTCTTGAGGGTCTTGTAAAGGCGGGCTGTCTTGCCGGTTTCCGGCTTAACGGGCGGCAAGAGCAGGACCACCCAAGCCGAAGGAAAGGCGTTCAGGGGGATCACCATCTCGCCGCGGCTTTCGATGAGGGCGGTACCACCAAGAAAGAAAAACGGCACATCGGAACCGAGGATGGCGCCGATCTCCATAAGATCAGGGTCCGAAAGACCCAAATTCCATAACCTATTGAAGCCTTTAAGGGCGGTTGCTCCATCCGATGAATCTCCTCCGAGGCCGGACATCAGAGGAATGCGCTTGGTCACAAAAACCCTGGCGCCGTCTTTACACCCAGTGCGCTCCCGAAGCAACATCGCAGCTTTCGAAATCAGGCTTTTAGAATCCTCCCAGCCGGGCAAATCGGCGGTGATGTCAAGACTTTTGGCTGGGCTAAACTCCAATTCGTCGGTCAAATCGATGGTCTGGACGATGCTTTTAATGTCATGGTAGCCGTCGGGGCGCTTGCCGAGCACCTCGAGGGCCAGGTTGATCTTGGCGGGGGCGATGAGTTTAAACAACGCGTTCCTTGTACGATTGAAGTAGTTTTAACCAGTTGTCAATAGTGAGAGTCTCGGCGCGGCGCTTGGGATCGATGTCGGCTTTTAAGAGCAACTCGGAGCCCCTGGCCTTGTCGAGGTCGAGGCCGCTGGAAATTGCATTGACCAGTTGCTTGCGTCGGGTCGAGAAACCTGCTCTGGCTAGCTTGAAGAAGACTGCCTCGTCATCCATCTGAAGCCGGCGCTTGGGCAGGACATCGATCTTCAATATGGCGGAAGAAACCTTGGGCGGGGGGTAAAAAGCGCCGGCCGAGACGTGGCTCACGATCCTGGGTACCGCGTAGAATTGAATGGCAATGGACAGCAGGCTCATCTCCGGAGGTTTGGCGACGACCTGCCGGGCGACTTCTCTTTGAACCATAACCACGAGACTCTGCGGCTGATGAGGCGATTCGAGGAAATGCCTCAGGACTGGAGAGGTGATGTAATAGGGCAAGTTGGCGACGACCTTATAGCCCGCCCCATTGACCAGGTCCTCGACTTTGGTTTCGAGGATATCACGCTCGACGATCTCGACATTGGACAGGCCCGACATCGTTTCACGGAGCAAGGAAGCCATGCCCCGGTCGAGCTCTACGGCGATGACTTTGCCGGCACGCTCAGCGAGGGCGCGGGTGAGCACCCCCAGGCCGGGGCCGACCTCGACGATGGTATCGGATCGGGAGATATCTGCGGCAGAGACGATCTTGTCCAGTATGCTCCGGTCGATTAAGAAGTTTTGACCAAGGCCCTTCCTGGCGGAAAGATTGTACCTTTCCAACAGGGCGCGGGCCTCGGACATGAGGGATGTCGGCGAGGTCATGGCTTAACGGCCGATCTCCAACCGATCGATCAGACTCTGCGGCAGGCCCGCCCGGGTCATCTTGGCTTGAGTCGCCTCGAGGTTGTAGGGGATACGCCGGAGATGCATCGTTTGAGTATCGACATCGTAGAGGGCATAAGCGGCGCGGAAGTCTCCGTTTCTCGGCTGGCCGACACTGCCGGGGTTGACGATGAACCGCCCTTCGGCGATGGGTCTCGGTTCGCAGGGCCGGAATGGCATGAACCGCACGTTGCCGTCCTGTTCCCGTTTGTACACCGCCGGGACGTGGGTGTGGCCGACGCAGGCGTGGGGAGTTTCCAGTAAGCCGAAGTTATGTTCCGCCTGCTGCACCGTCATCAGGTACTCATCGGCTGGGTGTTCGGGGGTGCCGTGGACCAGGGTGAAGCCGTGACGATGCATCGAGATGGGCAGAGAGGCAAGGTAATCGCGGTCACATTTTCGGAGCTGGCTCATAGTCCACGTCAAAGCGGCGGCGGCTTCGGGGTTGAAGTAATCGGTGGGAAAGAGACCGATGCTGGCGAGGTCATGGTTGCCGGCCACAGCCACCATCGGCAGATCGAGCAGGAGGTCAAGACAGCCACAGGGGTCGGGTCCGTAATTGACCAAATCGCCGAGAAGCCAGAACTCTTCGGCGCCGCCATTCCTATCGATATCGTCGAGGACGACTTTGAGAGCCTCCAGGTTGGCGTGGATGTCGGCGAGCAGAGCGTATTTCATGCTGGCCAAATATTACCATAGTTGGGAGTTCACAGTTATTAGTTTGATGCTCTGTGTTTTGTGTAAAAACGACTGAAACGACTCGTTGATGTTTGGCGTGAAAACGAATGAAACGAATCCTGCCCTCAGCGCACGTTCGCCTCGAGAATCGCAAGAGACGATTGTTTGTACAGGTGTTCTGATAATCACGGGTGATATTATAGCACCGACGTTCTTGTGGCTGTCAAGCGTTTCGTGTCGTTTTTGGGGGAATATTTTTTCGAAAGCTGTCAGCAACCAGACTGCGAGATCAGACCTCACATTATTCGATCGGTGTACTGTTCGGGGATGCTTGCCACGGACTACCAACTGGCAGTCCTCGCAAAGACAGAATGGGGGATAAAGCAATGGGGCAGAACTGAGATTCTTCGCTACGCACAGAAAGACAAACCAAGAAAGACTCTATATTCTTCCGGGATGATTACTATCCCGATTTCATCGAGGACGGGCAGCCTGGATCACTTTGCGGGCTCGCGAGACAGGTTGGGAGCAAAGTCAGAACCGAGATTCTTCGTTGCACTCAGAATGACAGATGGGAAAAAAGAGAGGGAGCCCCGTCGGGGCTCCCTCTCTTTTAACAACTTAGCGGATCTATTTGATGTGGATACCGCCGCGGGGGTCAACCTGGAAGTTGTAGTCGGCGTAACTTGCTACGCCTATCTCGGCTTTATAGGTGACTAAAACTAGCAATTGGGTATAGTTGTCAAACATCTGCCTAATGCTGTCCCAGTCAGATACAAATCCTCCATCGAGAATATTCAGAACCTTGTATTCAGTGACGCCCTTACGAATTCGCTCACCAAGCAAAGAAACCGAATAATCGTTTGATATACCGAGAACCTGGTTGAGGCTCATGAAACCGGACGTAGAGGAACCATCCGAGATGAGAGTGTCATCAACGTATATATTATCGATGAACCACCCCTCAAGAGCAGTAGCCCAGTCGGTCATATACCTGAATCCTACGAGAATATCCTGACCTGCATAGACGCTCAGATCAAAACTCATGTTTATGGTTCCATCTGAAGTACCGGTAAGTCCGGGGAGGTTGGCTATGATATTTGGGTGGGCACTAGGATCATGGTCCGAAATGGTGTAGGAATTAACTAGGCTAGTCCATGTTTGTCCATCGTCGGTCGAAACCTGGACGAAGCCGAAATCCCAAAACTCTTCGATATCATATTCGGTATCAAAAGTCAGGATCCCACCACCTTGGGTTTCAAAAATCGCCCAATTATCGAGAAGATCCCCAGTGCCTCCCCAAAGCTTGCCATCCACCGATGTCCAGGTAATGGGATTGAAAGCGAAACCATTGAACTTAAGGTTAGCAATTTGTTCATAACCCCATACCAGGAGGTAATCAGTTCCCCATGGAGGCGCGCCAGGGCTTGCGAAGGCTTCAGGATTGGGCTTACCAGCGTGGCCGACATTTACCTGGAAGTCAGGGAAGAGATCGAAAGATCCTTTTTGGTACAAGGCTAAACGAAATTGCTGGTAGAATTCATCAAAGGTGTTATCAACAGCCTGTCCTTGGAAGGCTGCGTTGACGCCGGCAATACCGTTGGCCTGTTCGTGGAACAAGGCCTGTGTGAATTCAGTTCCATATTCTTGATTCAACAGGATCTGGAAGAGCGCCGCCTGACCATAATCGGTGAGGATTTCATCATCACCCTGGTCACCCCAGACAACCAGTGAGTTTTCGGGATTGGCGGCAGCGGCATCAAGGTGTCCTTGCAACGAAGGCGTGTAACCGCAGACGATCTCGGCGTATTCCGCCATACCTTCATTGATAAAGGTATCTTCATCTGAGTCGTAGTCATCGTGGAGCAGATGCTGCCACTCATGAGCAAAGACTCCTTCATAAAGATACGGGCGCCATTTTGATTGATCCGGATTTGGATGAGGATTAGGCCCCATACGATTGGCCCAATCATAAGCGTCTATGCTAATGATGTTGCGGTCAAAATAGGTCTCGAACGATGGTGAATAAAAGCCTGCGATGTATATTGGGTAAGTCGAGTCGTAGTAGTTTTCATCCCGGATATTACTGACCAGGACGATATTTCTTCCGGTGGAGTCAAAATAGTAATCTTCGGGTAGACCCAACAGTGATGGTAAGTATGCGTTGCTTCCGTCATGAGCATCGGCGGTACCGAAATATGCGCTCTCTTTTGGCAGGATATTATTATCAAATTGGCCGAGGATGTATGAAATCTGGTCCTGAGTGAGCTCCGGTTTGGCCCTCGAATCTCCCGCCGGCCAGGCAAGGTTTGCTTGTACCCAAACCTGAGTCTTTGAAGAATCGGCAACTAAATCGAAATATGTGGCTTGATATTGACCAGTATAATCGTTGAGAATCAAGAAAATTTTTGTATCCAATACTGTAAGTGCGGAAGCCGTGGCGGAACCTCCACCACTTTGTTGATCATCTTTAACGATCCGATCTGCGGTGGGTTCCCATTGCCTGATCTTAGGCCCAACGTCTGTCGCCTCATAAGTGATCTTGGCGGCAGAAACCGGAATAGACGCGGGAAGCATGAACACCAGGGCGCCGAGGACCAATAGGATACTGACTGGTAACGACATTCTGCGCTTGAACACTAGAACCTCCTCCTTTTTAGTCTATTTAAACGCAAAAACCGACCTGGATCAGGCCGGTTTCACTGTTAGCTCGCTGCCGCCCAAGTGACCATCTACAAGCGGCAGTTCAAAGCTCCTGAAATTACAATTGTAAGCCCCGGAACCAGTCGTTTCAAGATATCCAATCATCATCATAACTCACCAATAGTCACTATTTATGAGGAATGATATCGTTGGGGTATCCGGATTAAAAAAATGAGACGGGCTCCGCGATAACCGCGGAGCCCGTCGTAGGCTATTTCTTTTCCAGGGTCTGGTCGTCGAGGGCGGCACCGGGGGCGTTGGTCTTGACCGATTCGATGCCATTCATCGCGGAGGCCTTGCTCTTGTAACCTTCCGATGTGGCGATGATCTGGCCGTTGGAGGCCATCAGTTTGAACCGGAACTCTCCTGCCTTGTCCTTGTAGAGCTGGAACTTACCTGCCATGGTTTCTCCTTCCGTTTTTCTAGCTAGGTATCCTAGCGTAGCTCTGAAGTACAGTTAGGGCAGCGGGTAGCCTTGATCGGGATGGATGTCGTGCAGTAGGGGCAGTCCTTGGTGGTGGGTGCAGCCGGCGTGGCGGCGGCAGCCTTTTTGGCGGCCTCGCGGGCGGCGATCATATTGAGGGGCTTGACTACCACGAAGAAGATGGCGGCAGCGACGATCAAAAAGCTGATGATGACATTAATAAAAACACCGAAGTTCATAGTGACAGCCCCCGCGGCCTGAGCGGCAGCCAGCGAATCGTACGGTCCAGCGGTGGCGCCCTCTTTGAGGATGGCGTACATGTTGGTGAAGTCGACGCCACCGAGGAGCATACCAATAGGCGGCATCAGGATGTCCTTAACGAAGGAGTTGATTACGGCGCCGAAGGCTGCGCCGATGACAATACCGACGGCCAGATCGACGACATTGCCGCGCATGATAAAGGTCTTGAATTCTTTGAGCATATGCCTCCTTTTGCGTTTATTTTTGTACCTATATTACGACCGGCATGAGCCTAAATCAAGAGGGTTTACGATTATTTTTTTTCACAAATGCCGCCCATGTCCGCAGCTTGAAAAAATCCGGATAAAGCAGGACTACAGCCAGGGCGGCAACGAGCAGGACCAGGTCAACGGCTAGGGCGCCTGCAGGAGTCAGGTAGCCGAAAATCCTCTCCCAAAAGCCGAAACAGTCGCCGCAGTGGGCAAACTTGCCGATGCCCTGGGCGATAGCCCAGACGTTGTTAGCGATAAAACCCAAGGCCAGGACGACCGTCCCCAGAGCGGCCAGGCGAGGCAAGAAGCCTGCCAGGAGCATCGTTCCGAGGATTATCTCTACCCAGGGCACGACGCGGCTGAAAAAGGTCGCCAGCTGTGGAGTATAGAAGGTGCCCATCATTGCCTCGGCGAATTCGGACTGGCCAGGCAGTTTACCGGTACCGGCGAACAACAGGGTAGCACCGACGAAGACGGCGCAAATGATGACGACGATGCCTCTCAGCTTCATAGTTATTTATTGAGTTCAGAATCGATCGCCGAGGTAAAAACATCCAAGGCCTGGACGCCGACGATGCGCGTATCGTTGACGAAAATGGTGGGTAGGTTGTCGATGTTGAGCTGACCGGCGGCTATTGTGTTGTCGGTGACGGCCTGGCGATACTTGCCGCTCTCCAGGCTAGAGTTGAAGGTCCCGGTGTTCAGCCCCAGAGAGACCGCCGCAGCCTCGAGCGCGGACAGGGTGTACGCATCAGCTCCGATGTTGTTCCAGGCGGTCAAAATGCTATCGCGGTATTGAGAGTATTTACCCTGATCGCTAGCGCAAAGCATCGCCTGAGTGGCCAATGAAGAAGCTGGGCCTATGCTGGAGGTATATTTGGTTTCGATGGATACCTGCGGATTACTTCCGTATTTTGTATTTAATTGCGGTTCGATCTCGGTGTAGAGCCGGTAGCAGGCATGGCACTGAGGATCGCTGTATATGACGATTTTGACTTTAACCCCAGGGCTCGGAGATGATGGCGGGGTAGTTGTTTCGGAGTGAGAACAACCAACAGCACCGAGCGTAATAATCAAAAATATAGCGAATACTACCCTGGAAAGTCCTGTCAAAACATCCCTCTCCGAACATGCGAGTTAGCACAATGATAGTCTCAAATAAACGCGGTTTCAAACGAGTTTGACCGAATATCGAAGAGGGAGGCTCTCCCGAGAGCCTCCCTCTTCATTACCACTTTGTTTGGATTACTTCTTGCCGCCTTTAGGTGCTAACAGACCTACCGAGTTGCTGCAATCCGCAAACGGGATGTTTGCAGTATCTTTTGCAGCCCCCGGAGTAGCACGTTGGGTGGGTGGCAGGCTGGGATCGAAGGCTACGTCATCGCCACTATTGTTGTAGGTATCAAGAACCGAATTCAACGTATTGATGGCGGTGATGTCGTCACCATAGAGAATGGCCGCGATTTCAGCCGCGCTGTAACCGGCGGGCAGCGGAGCTCCACCCGGAGTAACGCTGTTCAGGATGGCTGCCAAGGCCTGTTGAGAAGCAATCATCCGAGCCTGACACAGTGCATCGCGTTTTGAGCCGTCTGAGTTCTTGGCATTGTTACCCCAGAACACACCCATCAGGTCATCGATGTTGGTGATCGGGGGGAGCCAACCGAGGTCGATGGAACCAAGATTGTCGTCGGCAACCATGTCACCGGTGTAGGTGTCGAAGATGTACTCGGTGAACCAAAGATGGGTAGCCCAGAAACCTTGAGTTCGGGTGAAGAAGTTGACCTCGACGATAAAGGTGTCAAACTCGCTATCAAAGGAGACATCAGGATCTTCCGGATTGTAGTCGACGGGATTGCCGAGAGGATCGGTTCCGTGACCCCAAACCTCAAAGGTGGTTGTCTCCGAGATAGTGTAGGTAACCTGCCATGTCCATGATTCTCCGGGGTCCATGATATCGTCTGAATTTCCGCCGGAGAAACCTGTGACATCAGACCAATCGTAGCTGTCGAACACTGTTTCTACGCCGCCAACAAGCAACCTAACGTGAATATGAGCGTCGGTAAGCGGAACATCACCGTCATTAGTATCGGTGATGGTCAGTTCGACGTTGCCGGTAAGTGTGTCGTAGACATATACGACTGTGCTCATGGTGGTGTTGGGCAGTTTGATGGTGTTGGTGATAGTGCTGGTTGCGCAGGTGGCGCCAGCGCTGACTTCCACATCGCCTCCACCAGTAACCGTCCACATGATCCCCGGGTCACTCTCAGTGACATTGTATGTACCAGGGATTAGGTTGTTGAGTGTCCAAGGCGAACCTGACAAAACGCCGTTAGTCACTACGAAGTCATGGGAGGTACCACCTGGATAAGACGGACCAGTCACTGTGGCGGTAAAGGTGACGTTGATGGTATCGGGGAACACATAACCGGTGAGGTCGACAACCTTGGTGACGGTGAGGCAGCCGTCGGCGAAGGTATTGACCACGGTGGCCGTGGCGCAAGTAGCGCCGGCCGAGACGGCCACGACGCCGAGGCCGCTGGTGTTGCTCCAGCCGGCGGGCAGGGTGGGCTCGGTCAGGGTGTAGTTGCCGGGGATAAGGTTATTAAGGGTCTGCGGATTGGTGCCGGTGATGGCGCCGTCAGTCAGGGTGAAGGTGAGGTCGGTGCCGGCCGGGTAGGACGGGCCGACGACATGGATGACGAAGCTGCCATCGAGGGCGGCGGGATTGACTACATCCTGGACGACGGACTTGGTGACGGTGAGGCAGCCGTCGGCGAAGGTATTGACCACGGTGGCCGTGGCGCAAGTAGCGCCGGCGGAGACAGCCACAACGCCGAGGCCGCTGGTATTGCTCCAGCCGGCGGGCAGGGTGGGCTCGGTCAGGGTGTAGTTACCGGGGATGAGGTTATTAAGGGTCTGCGGATTGGTGCCGGTGATGGCGCCGTCAGTCAGGGTGAAGGTGAGGTCGGTGCCGGCCGGGTAGGACGGGCCGACGACATGGATGACGAAGCTGCCATCGAGGGCGGCGGGATTGACTACATCCTGGACGACGGACTTGGTGATGGTGAGGCAGCCGTCGGCGAAGGAGTTGACCACGGTGGCCGTGGCGCAGGTAGCGCCGGCGGAGACGGCCACGACGCCGAGGCCGCTGGTGTTGCTCCAGCCGGCGGGCAGGGTGGGCTCGGTCAGGGTGTAGTTACCGGGGATGAGGTTATTAAGGGTCTGCGGATTGGTGCCGGTGATGGCGCCGTCAGTCAGGGTGAAGGTGAGGTCGGTGCCGGCCGGGTAGGACGGGCCGACGACATGGATGACGAAGCTGCCATCGAGGGCGGCGGGATTGACTACATCCTGGACGACGGACTTGGTGATGGTGAGGCAGCCGTCGGCGAAGGAGTTGACCACGGTGGCCGTGGCGCAGGTAGCGCCGGCGGAGACGGCCACGACGCCGAGGCCGCTGGTGTTGCTCCAGCCGGCGGGCAGGGTGGGCTCGGTCAGGGTGTAGTTACCGGGGATGAGGTTATTAAGGGTCTGCGGATTGGTGCCGGTGATGGCGCCGTCAGTCAGGGTGAAGGTGAGGTCGGTGCCGGCCGGGTAGGACGGGCCGACGACATGGATGACGAAGCTGCCATCGAGGGCGGCGGGATTGACTACATCCTGGACGACGGACTTGGTGATGGTGAGGCAGCCGTCGGCGAAGGAGTTGACCACGGTGGCCGTGGCGCAGGTAGCGCCGGCGGAGACGGCCACGACGCCGAGGCCGCTGGTGTTGCTCCAGCCGGCGGGCAGGGTGGGCTCGGTCAGGGTGTAGTTACCGGGGATGAGGTTATTAAGGGTCTGCGGATTGGTGCCGGTGATGGCGCCGTCAGTCAGGGTGAAGGTGAGGTCGGTGCCGGCCGGGTAGGACGGGCCGACGACATGGATGACGAAGCTGCCATCGAGGGCGGCGGGATTGACTACATCCTGGACGACGGACTTGGTGATGGTGAGACAGCCATTATTTACGTTGCCGAAGTTGACGTTGGTCTGATCAGGGTTGGCTTCCGTTAAAGTGACGATCCAACCCCAGGCGGCGAGGTGTGCCGGACCAATGGCTGCCTGAATTTCCGCCGGGAAACCAGTGATCAATGAAGATACGGCTCCGGGCGCAACGTTTACTACGCTGTTAGGATATGTCTGTGTCCAGCCTGGTAAAAGGTCAGGGGGTGGGGTTGGATTATTGGGACCCAGATGTTCACCCACATACCAGTTACCAAAGGTAATATTGTCGACCAGATAGAAACCATTAGAATCGGTAGTGTAGTGGGTATTAACGACAATACCACCTTCAACCTGGGCATAGACGTGAATTTCCCAATTCGGGATTCCAGGTTCGGTAGGTTGATCCCAAATGTGGTTATTATTCAGGTCGTTGAATTTGTATCCACTAAGAGACGCGGGCGGGGTTGGCGGGATAAAAGCCTGTCCACCGTCCGTGTTCATAATTGTCTTTTACCACAAAAATATATTGCCAAAAACGACACGAGACGCTTGACACTATAGAGAACACCGGTGCTATAATAATCGACGTGAATATTAGAACAAGCGTCTTCTGTGCAGGCTTTCCGCCGAATCATGACGCTGAACTGTAAACTGATACACGTGAACTGTTTAACTTGTTTGAATTGAACGGATTGAATGAATTGTCCGCGCTAAACCACTCAATCGTGACTGTCGGCTATTTCAATCGTGTCGTTTCGGCAAATATAAATATTGGCGCCCAAACAATTCAGCGGCTCGCGGCACCAATGGTGACTCATAGAACGAGGGGATCGGCGGCTTGCGGGCGGATTTGTAATCCGCTCCAACTTGACATATGCGAGCGTCAACCCTATTATTTAGAACCGTTCGCGCCGAAAAATCGGGGCATTAGACCAGATTCAAGCCTAACGCGCTATCTCTTAATTCTTTACCGGCGGCGGCTTGCGGCCATTTAAAACATTGGGCTCGACCACGACACAGGCAGGGCTGCCTGTAGTACCAGTCAGGGCAAGGAGTGTTGATGGAAACTATCGCGCCGGTGAAAGACCCGGGGTTCGATTCCGAGGAAGCCCGTAAACGCAAGAAATATATGGTGGACCTGTTCGTGGTCCAGGCCAAGAACTACGATTTCCACGACGACATCTATGGCCTATACGCCCATCGGCTGTGGGTGCGCACCATGGTCAACATCCTCAAGAAATACATGAAGAAGAAGCAGCGCGCCGACATGCTGGACATGGGCTGCGGCACCGGCTTCGTTACTTTCAATGTCGCCCGGAAAATCCCGGCCGTCGACAATATCGAATCCTTCGACCTCTCACCGGACATGATCAAGGTGGCCAAGGAACGCTACGAAAAAGGCTTTAAAAGCCGCAAAATCAAGTTCTGGGTAGCCGACGCCGAGATCCCATTCGGTAGCAACAAATATGACATCGTCACCACCTCCTTCGCCTTCCGTAACTTCGCCAACAAGAACCTGGCTACCAAGAACGTCTTCAACGCCCTGAAACCCGGCGGCATTTTTATCATCCAGGACCTGACCAAGCCCGAGAAGCACCCGATGAAAGGCCTGTACGCCTTCTACATGAAATTCATCCTGCCGATCTTCGCCAAGGTTCTGGGCACCGAGAGAACGGCGGCGGGCTGGCTCAAGAAAAGCACCGACATAATGCCGACCAACTCCCAGCTCCAGAAAATCCTGGAAGACAACGGCATGGTCAATTGCTACCACAAGAGCCTTTCGGCGGGCATCGCCTGCATCATCGTCGGGTTCAAACCGGAGGCATAGGGATGGCGGCGGGAACAGCGGAGCGGCACTTACAGGACCCCGGCTTCGACTCCGAGGCGGCAAAAAAGCGCAAGGCGTACATGCTGGAACTTTTCGGCTACCAGGCGCCAAAATACGATCTTACCGACGACATCATCGGCCTGGGCATCCACCGCCGATGGGTCAAGGATGTCTTGAAGGTCATCGGCCACTATAAAAAAGACAAATCCAATCTGAAAATGCTCGACTTGGCCTGCGGCACGGGCTTCGTCACCTTCAATACGGCCAGAAATTTTAACGATATCGAAATTGATGCCTTCGACCTGGTTCCAGAGATGGTCGGGGTAGCCAAGAAACGCTACGACAAGGACTTCAAGGGAAGGGCGATCAAATTCTGGGTCGGTGATTCCGAGGTGCCCTACGGCGAAAACAAGTATGATGTCATCACCACATGTTTCGCCTTCCGCAACTTCATGAACAAGAATCTGGCGGCGCAGAACGTTTTCAAGGCGTTAAAGCCCGGCGGCATGTTCATTATTCAGGACATGACCAAGCCGGAACACCAGCCTCTCAGGGGAATTTATCTGTTTGCCTTGAAGTACATGTTGCCCCTGGCCGGGTTCGTCCTGGGCACCGCGAAAGGGTCGCCGCGATACCTGTATAATTCCGTTATGCTCCTGCCGAAGAACACCGACATCGCCAAAATCCTTACCGACAACGGCTTCAAGGACGTGTGGCACAAGTACCAAAGCGGCGGCATGGGCACGGTGGTGGTGGGTTACAAGAAATGAATTTGAACATGGCTGAACTCCAGACCCTGCAATATGATATCGGCGGTGGCAGATACCGACCGATCTACATCGGACGCAACATCCTCGACCGGTTGGGCGAATGCGCCAGGGCCCTTAACGCTGACCGGTTCTTCATCGTTACGGACAACACCGTAGCCAGCGTGTTCCTGGAACCGGTGCTGGCCCAACTTGAGAAGGTTGCCCCGACCAAAGCCTTCGTCTTCCCGGCCGGAGAGCAGTCCAAGACGCTGACCACTCTCGAATCTCTTGGCGCCCAGATACTCGACGCCCATGCCACCAAGTCCTCAATCATCGTTTGCCTTGGCGGCGGCGTCGTCGGCAACCTCGGAGGACTTTTAGCAGCGCTTCTTTTCCGCGGCATCCGCTTTTTCCACGTTCCCACGACCATGGTGGCTCAGATAGACTCCTCGATCGGCCAGAAGCAGGCGGTTAATTATAAAAAGGGCAAGAACCTCTTCGGCCAGTACTATCCGCCGGAATTCGTCTTTATCGACTTCGCCTTCCTGCGGCAGTTGCCGGCAAGGCAGATCAGGGCTGGACTCGCCGAATCCGTCAAGCACGGCCTGTGCCAGGAAGAAAGCTTCTTCGAATACATCGGATCCAGAGCTCCTGATTTTACCTGGGACGATATCGAATACATCTCCGCCCACACCATCGAATTGAAACTGGAACTGTTGAAAATCGATCCCTATGAGGGCAAACTTGATCCGCAACTGGAACTCGGCCACACCATCGGCCATGCCCTCGAGATCAGAAAAAACGGCCAGTTACTCCATGGCGAGGCCATTGCCATCGGCATGACCGTAGAGGCCAAGATCTCGGCAGCGCTGGGTTTCATGGACCCCGCCCTCGCCATCCGCATCGAGAATATTTTCAAGAAGATCGGTCTGCCGACGCGCATCCCGCCTGAGATCTCCATCGAAGAAATCCTGGAAACGCTGACCTTCGACAACAAGCGGCGCACCGCCATCAACGACTTCTTCCTGCTGGCGCAGTTCTGCCATTTCCACAAGGAGAACGGCAAGATCGCCTGCAAGGTGCCGGAATTAGTGTTGAGGCAAGTCCTTGAGAGCGCTTACTAACCAGACCAACGTGCCTTTCGGTGTCTGGGTACAGGCAGCCCGCCTGAAATTCCTGCCCCAGGGAGTGTTTCCCGTTCTCATCGCCGGGGCTGCCGCTTTTGCCGCCGGGGTCTTCAACCCGCTGTATTTCATTATTGCCTTACTGGCGGCGGCTGCAGTGCAAATTGGCCTCACTATGTTTAATGATACTCTCGACTTCCAATACGGCACCGACAGGTCCATCATCGAAACCAAGAACCCATTTTCAGGAGGTTCCGGTGTCCTGGCTTCCGGGAGGGTCAAACCGAAGCAGGCGATGACGGTCATTGTCGGGTTGTACATCTTCGCACTCATCTGCGGCATCTTTTTCGCTTTTGCCGCCGGAATCGAGAGCCTTTACATCGCCGGGATCGGCGCGTTCATCTCGATCGCGTACTCCGCCCGACCATTCCGATTGGCTTACAGGGGGCTCGGAGAACTGGCGATGCTTATAGGCTACGGGCCGGTGCTCACTGCCTGGGCTTACCTCGTCCACGCCTCAACAGTCCCTCTCGATATCGTGCTCGTCGGCATTATCCCAGGCCTCTGCATGTGGACGATGATCCTCATTAACGAAATCCCGGATTATGCAGAGGATAAGGCGGCGGGCAAGAAGAACCTGACCTATAGATTGACTCCTGAGGGTTCGAAAAACCTGTTCATCGCTTCGCTGATCACCATTTACGCATACGTTGCGGTTTTGATCGTCGCCAAGGTATTGCCACCACTGGCGTCTCTGGCATTCCTGGGGATCCCATTGGCAATGGCGGCAGGTCAGATAGCGAGTCGGGAGTTCGGAGACCCCCTCAAAATTGCCAAGGCGAACAAGTACATGGTATTAATATATTCTCTCACTAACGCCGCCGTAGCCGTCGGTTTCCTGGCGGCGTGAAGTCATTCGCGATAACACTACGATTAAATAGACATCCAAACGACTTGGGCATGTACGAACGGAGACCCGAATGAAAAACGGACAGGAACTCCAGTGTTACCGTGAAGCCCTGGACGACCATAAAGAAGCGAAGAGGATCATCAGCGAAATCTCCAAGCTCACTGCCGAGGTATCCAACTGCCTTAGCACTGAGCCTTACAGGCTGACGATTTCCGGGTTCGGCATGGATATGCCGTTGAAACCTGAATTCGCTGGAAAGCAACTGGTGTGCGCGCCGGGGCAATGGCCGACCGAGCAGAACCTGGCTGAGGCGGTGAACCGCCAGTACAAAACCGAGAAAGCGCTGCACAAAGCCTGGGCGAAACTTTCACCCGAAGAAAAGAAACAGGTCGAACCGCCACCGGCTTCGAAATAGTTAGGACGGAAAATGGTAGAACCGAAATTTTTTGAAACTATCGCCCCGCTGTACGACTTCCTGACGAAGCTGTTCATGGGTGGCACCTATGAGAGCATGAGGAAACGGATGCTCAACGAGGACACTTCGCAAATGGAGATCCTAGATCTTTGCTGTGGCACAGGTTACATCAGCAACACTATTGTCGCCAAGAGGATAGTCGGTCTCGACCAGTCCGACGCCATGCTGGCCAGGAACGCCAAGGTGAAGCGGCCAAATAAGGAACTGATCAAGGGCAACGCCTACCAGGTTCAGTTCAAGGATGCCGAGTTCGATCGAATCTACAATTCCAGCGCCTCGCACGAATTCAAACTTTTCTCACGACTGCTGCAGAAAAGCTACCAGGCGCTTAAACCCGGCGGCAAAATAATCATTTTCGACATCTACCAGCCGAAAAACCGCGTATTGTCCTTCTTTATGAACACTTTTGTCCGTTACGTAGTGGAGCGCGGCATCATGTTTGTCCATACCAAAGAGGAGTGGAGGCAGATGCTTACGGAAGCAGGATTCGAAGTCGAAGAACTCGAACCAGTACGTGGGCTTTATATCTTCGTTAAAGCGGTCAAACCATTGCAGGGGAAATTGCCTTTGACGACGGCGGGTTAAACGGAGTCTATCAATCGATTCCCGAACGGTGTATACTATAGTGCTTAACCTCGGAGTAACCGAGACATTCAGAAAAATTAGAGATGGAGGAGCTATCCGGTAATGGGACTGACACTCGGTGAAGCCATCCGACACATCACCAACAAAAACTATGCGATAGTTGCCGCCGACCTCTTTGATGAGATCTTCGGCCGCAAGTATGGCGACGCCGCCAAAATCCCAGCCAGGGACAAGGGTTCCTGGCCGATCAAGATTGAAGACAAGTTGAAGGACACCCATTTCGCCAAGATGGTTGAAGGTGAATTCAAACGCACCCGCGTCGATATCGCCAGCGACACTTATCTGGAAGTAAAAAGGTGGCTGGAGGACGAGGTCGGGGTGCCCCATCCTTGTATCGACCACGATTTCAAACTGGGCGTAAAGTAAAAACAGAAATTTCGAGTCAGAGACCAGCCGCCGAGAGGCGGCTGGTGTGTTTATGGTGAAATCCGAAATCCTAATATCGAAATCCGAAAATCAAACGACCGGATTTGACTGTTAAAAAAGCCAAGCCTAGAATCAGGTTGGCGAGGTTTCCGGCAGGTCGGAGAGATTGCTTCGCCACCGCCGGTGTCTCGTAACGATGAATCGAGTATA
The DNA here is from genome assembly GCF_014672715.2 of Dehalogenimonas etheniformans. Classification (NCBI taxonomy): domain Bacteria; kingdom Bacillati; phylum Chloroflexota; class Dehalococcoidia; order Dehalococcoidales; family Dehalococcoidaceae; genus Dehalogenimonas; species Dehalogenimonas etheniformans. The sequence goes on from NZ_CP058566.2 coordinate 145,910, forward strand.
TGAAAGGCAATGTATGAGCCTCAAAGAAACCCTTCCCATTGAACTTAAAGAAGCCTTGCGGTCCGGGGATAAGATGAGGCTGAATACCCTTCGCCTTCTCCTATCCGCAATCAACTATGCCGAGATCGATCAGCAGAAGCAGCTGGATGATCCGGGCGTTCATGCTGTTATCGCCAAGATGATCAAGCAACGGCGCGAAAGCATCGAGGCGTTCCAGGCGGGCAATCGGCAGGACCTGGTGGACAAGGAACAGGCTGAACTCAATATCCTCGAAAGCTACATGCCGAAACAGTTGACTCGCGATGAGATAACGGCGGAAGCCAAGAAAGTTATCGCAGAAGTCGGCGCTAACAAACCGCAGGATATGGGCAAGGTGATGGGGAAACTCACGCCGATGCTCCGCGGTAAGGCCGACGGCAAGGAAATAGCGGCGGTGGTGACGGAACTGCTGAAGCAATAGTAGTTTCAATTCCTCACTGGGAGGCGAAGCCAGGTGAAAAAAGGATATGTCACCGCCGCCGCTGCATGGTTGGCTTCACTTGCGGTTATCGCAATCGGTTATTCAATATTCCAATCCAGATACGTTCATATCACGTGGAGCCTGTCGGAATTCCTGGATCCACTAAAATTTTTCACTGTGGGTCTTCCGATTTTAGCTCTCTTGTCGCTTTGCCTAGCACTCGCACTATTTCATCGAGCAGTGCGATTATCGAAAACGTTGGTTCAAATAAGTTTCGGGATACTTCTGGTGTTGTCTCTAACTGCTATGTTGAGCATTTTGGGGTTATTGGTAGCACCCGCCGCCTGGTTTGCATATCAGGGGATAGCGAAAAATGAGCCGCCGAGAACAACCGAGCCCTGATGGATCTCAAGTGACATCGGAAGTTCAGGATTTTTCGGCGGCTTTGGCCTTCAGAGCCAGGTATTTTTTATAATCACCTGAATCTTCAGGTTCGATGCCGGGAGTCGCGGCTCCAGCTTTCAGCGCCATGAACCTCTTGAAATCAGCCATATCTTCAGGTTTGATTTTGGGATCGATCGATCCGGCACTTGTAGCTGATTTAGGCAAGCTCTGTTTTCCCGATGTAGCCGTTCGGCTAACGGATTGGACATTGGATTTTTGATTCGAGGCGACCGGACTGACTTTCTGCCGGGCCATGATGACGAACGATATTCCCAAAGCAAGGATCGCGATCCCAGCCACCGAATAAAAATCCAAAATACCCCGGGTCATCAGATATCCGATTCCGCCCAACGCAAGGCCAGCGACTATTACGACGATACCGAGGAGCTGCAGCTCAGGGTATCTGATAGCGCCGCCGGTAGTTTTCGTGGCACGCAAAGCCTCGGCTCTTACAGCTTCCTGTTCCTTCCTGATTCTCCTCGCTTTCTGGCCTCTCGAAATGAAGATAAGAACCAAAACGATAACGGCGACGAAAAGAAGTTCACTCGGTCCGATGCTCATATCTGGTTATTTGTCGGCGCTTTCAGAAGCGCTTACTCCTTTTTCATCCAAAACTAAACGGCGTGATAGTAAAACTAGCTTTTAGTCAGGATTTTGTCAATATCAGTTTAACATAAAATTGGCATTATGAGGAGACTCTAATTGATTCCCCCTAAATACAAGCGGAAATGGCACAGATGAGATGTTTTTTAGCAGTTGTTCCGCTCTCGGTTCAACAACCTATCAGGCTGAGGTCGGGACGGGCACTAGGAACGGAGGGCGGAAAACTCGAATTAGCCCAGATACCCCCGTTTACGGTATTATGTTTCCGTAATGATGAAACCCATTCGCCTGGCCGTGCTCGGTTCTACGGGCAGCATCGGGCAACAAACGCTGGACGTAGCACGGCGACACCCCGACAAGATATCCATCATCGCTCTGACGGCGGGAGAGAATGTCAATCTCCTCCAGAAGCAGGCGGCGGAATTCAAACCGAGATTCATCTCCTGCAGAGGCCACAATCTAGTTTGCGGAAATTCGTTATGCCTGCCTATCGAAGAGATGGCCAGGCACCTGGATGTGGATATTGTACTGGTAGCTGTACCGGGTGGGGCGGGATTGAGTCCCGCTCTGGCGGCCGCAGGGGCTGGAAAGACCATTGCACTGGCGAATAAGGAATGCCTGGTCGCCGCGGGTGAGATCCTGCTTGCCGAGGCCAAAAGCCACGGCGCTCAAATCAGACCCGTGGACTCGGAGCATTCAGCCATTTGGCAGTGCCTGACTGGAGAAACCAGCAAACCGGAGAAATTGATTCTGACCGCCAGCGGCGGGCCTTTCAGGGACTACCCCATCGAAAAGATCGAATCGGTGACGCCGGAACAGGCGCTGGCCCATCCATCGTGGAAAATGGGGAAGAAAGTGACCATCGACTCGGCGACGCTGATGAACAAAGGGCTGGAAGTCATCGAGGCGCACCGGCTTTACGGCATTCCGTATGAACGCATCGAAGTGGTGATCCATCCCCAATCGATCATTCATTCGATGGCCGAATTCGCCGACGGGGCAGTCAAGGCCCAGCTTTCGCCGCCGGATATGCGCCTTCCGATCCAATATGCACTATCCTATCCCGACCGCTGGGAAACTCCAGACCTCCCAAGGGCGGATTGGCCGAAGATAAGTCGATTGGACTTCTCGGCGCCGGACTTTGAACGCTTCCCGTGCCTTAAACTGGCAATAGGCGCCGGTAAAAAGGGTGCAACCTTCCCGGCGGTGCTTTCGGCGGCGGACGAGGAGGCGGTTGAGCTGTTCCTGAGCCGCAAGATAAAGTTCGGCGATATCGCCCGGCTGGTGGGGAAAACCCTTGAAGAACATATCCCGGCGGGCGGTCCGTCGTTAGAAAACATAGCCGACGCTGAAAATTGGGCGCGGCAGAGAGTATCCGAATTGGCGAGGAGTCTTTAGTTGTCGAGCGTTCTGAGTTTTTTGTTCACAATAGCGGCGTTCGCATTGGTACTGGCGATCGTAACCCTGTCACATGAGGCAGGCCATTTTTTCAGCGCCCGGATTTTCGGGGTGAAAGTCAATGAATTCGGGTTAGGCTATCCGCCTCGATTGTTTGCTAAAAAAGGCAAGAGCGGCACCGAATACTCGGTCAACCTACTGCCGCTAGGTGGTTTCGTCAAGCTAGCCGGTGAGGAAGACCCGACTGCGCCGGGTGCCCTAGCCTCGAAGAGTCACGCCAAAAGGATCACCGTTCTTGCGGCTGGAGCAATTGTAAACGCTCTACTGCCGATTATCCTGTTTACGGTAGTTTTCGCACTTCCTCACCAGATAGCCACTGGCAAAATCGAAGTCCTGGCAGTGGCAGCGGGCTCACCGGCAGAGGTGGCGGGAGTGCAGGTCGGGGACACCATTTTGAGCTTCAACGGGCGGCAATTAGCAAACAACGCCGAACTCGGCAGATATATATTCCTCGATCTGGGTGAAACGGTGCCGATGCAGATCCAAAAAGCCGACGGTACGGTGGTGAACGTCACCGTGAATCCGCGCTGGAATCCGCCTGCGGGGCAGGGGGCGGTGGGAATCGAGACTCAGACGACAGATGTGGTGGTCACCAAAGTCCATGATGGCTTTTTCACCGCGATCTCCTCCGGTTTCCGGGAAACCGGCGAGACCATGGTGCTGTTTAAAAACAGCATTTTATCCCTGATCTTCGGCGCGCCGGCTCAATTCGCCGGCCCGGTGGGCATTGCCCAAATGACCGGTGAGGTAGCGAGGGCGGGGTTCGGGCCGCTGCTGGAATTCACCGCATTTCTATCGCTCAACCTGGCGATACTGAACATCCTGCCTGTACCGGCACTCGACGGCGGACGGATCGCCTTCGTGGTGGTCGAGTGGGCGAGGCGGGGCAAGAGAATCGATCCGCAAACCGAGGGGAAGATTCACTTTATTGGATTTGTACTTTTGATCGGTTTAATACTGCTGGTAACGTTTCAGGATATTGTTAGAATTGTCGGCGGATAAATCCCAAATCCTAATATCTAAATCCTAAATAAACACAAATGACAAAATCCCAAACACAAAACCAGAGGCGAAAAACAAAGGCGATCAACATCGGTGGGGTGATGGTGGGTGGAGACGCACCGATTAGTGTGCAGTCAATGACCAAGACCGACACCCGAGATGTTTCCCCGACCGTTGCCCAGATCACAGACCTGGCGGAGGCTGGCTGCGAGATCATCCGCTGCGGCGTGCCCGATGCACAGGCAGCCGAAGCTCTACGGGAAATTAAGAAACGGAGCCCGATTCCGGTTATCGCCGACATTCATTTCGATTATCGCCTGGCCTTGACGGCGATCGCCGCCGGAGTAGATGGGCTGAGAATAAACCCGGGCAACATCGGCGGGGAGGAAAGGGTTAAACAGGTTGTCGAAGCAGCCAAAGGGCGAAAGGTGCCGATACGCATCGGCGTCAACGGCGGTTCTCTGCCGGAGGATTTTGAACCCGATAAGCCGCTCCATCAAAGAATGGTCGATTCGGCAATGGGGCAGGTCCGGCTTCTCGAAAGCCTCGATTTCGATCTGATCAAGATTTCGCTTAAGGCATTCGATGTCCCTGAGACTCTCACTGCCTACCGCATGATTTCCGGGATGGTCGACTACCCCTTGCACCTCGGAATGACCGAAGCGGGAACACCGCGAACCGGAATAATCCGCTCGGCGGTGGGGATTGGAGCTCTTTTATCAGAGGGCATTGGCGACACGATCAGGGTCTCTCTTACAGCACATCCCAGAGAAGAGATCGTTGCAGGCTACGAGATATTGAAAAGCCTGGATCTGAGGCAAAAAGGTCCGACGCTAGTGAGTTGCCCGTCGTGCTCCCGGACCGAGGCCGATGTCGTCAACCTGGCAGAGAAGATCGCCGACGCTCTCCTCTCCATTGACAAGCCGGTCAAGGTGGCGGTGATGGGCTGCGCCGTGAACGGCCCGGGCGAGGCCAAAGACGCCGACGTCGGCATTGCCTGCGGCAAAGGGCAGGGGATACTTTTCCGGCGGGGCGAGAAGATACGGGTGGTGGCCGAAGCGGATTTCTTCGACGCGCTTTTAAAAGAGATTGAAAACTTTTAGAATATAGCCGCTTTTGACCGCGACTCAAAAAGGAGTCGTGAATCTGGCGGAACATCGGGACTTCTTCGTCCTTCTTGGGAAGGACTCGCAACGACAGCCGGGTTTCAGCGAGGTGTAAAGGTGGATAGCGCGTTCTGGCAGGCGGTGACATCGATTTCCGTGGCAGTGCTCACCGTCGGCTTCATAATCGGTATCGTCAAATATCTTCAATTCCGACGCCGCGACGACGCCAAGCTGGCTATCGACCTTTTCCGGGATTTCCGAAGCGATGAGTTCAAGGCAGTCATCCGCAGCATCTACTCGGTAAAACCAGACCAGTGGGCGACCCTGGCAGATTATCAAAGAGTGCGGTTCGATCACTTGGTGGACTGGCTGAATTTGCTCGGGGCGGTCACTCGCAATAGGGAGATCAACCAGCAACTGGCTATCGAAACGCTCGGCGGGCCGACAGCGATACGGTGCTGGTACAAGCTGTTGCCGTACCTGCGGCAGGAAACAGAGCGGCGCGGCTTTTACTGCGACTCCTTCGAAGATTTCACCCGGCGTTCGATGATCCATTTCAAAGAACGCGGCGTGCCGATCTGGTTCAACTGGGGCAGCGAACGCGTAGAGCTTGTGAAACTGCTGCAGAAGCCTGAATTCAAGCCGAGAACCATGGAAGAGATCCGGCAAGGCGTGAAGGCGAGCGGCTCGACTTGAATATTTGGTAATCGAATCACCGGGTGTGTTATAATCTTAAGTCAGTTTTCAAATTGGAGTTAAAAAAATGGCTAAAAAAGTACTCGCCGCCGATAGAAAGCCCGTCGCGTTGAAGGATTTTGCTGCCGGCGTCAACAAGAAGGACGAGGTCTCCGGCCTTAAGATCAAGTTCGCCTTCTGCAACCGCAAGCGCCGCGGCGGCTAAAACACTCACTTCGGTTAAAAAAGAAGCCCCGATAATATCGGGGCTTCTTTTTTTTTCAGAACACAACAAACAAACCGATCATGGTTGGCCGTCTAATTTTCAACTAACAAATGAGACCGCTAATGGTTCGACGGGCTCACCACGAACGGCCGATCAGGAGCGTTCGAAGGGATGGCCTTCGGCGTTGAAGTCCGGTAAGTAATATTCCTGGGAGCCGGCATCCTGCATCCAGCCGTTTTCCATGCCCAGGACATCAACGATGTTGATGACGCGGCGGTGTTCGGCGGAGTTGATGCTGCGGGCGAGGGGCGGCATCTGCATCGCCTTGTGGCGGGGGAAATATTGGGACATGATGCTTACCGTTACTTGGGGGGACAATTCCTGGGCTATCCACTTAAGCGAGTCTTCCGAACCTGCAAGGTCGTTGGGCAGAATTAGATGACGGATTATCAGGCCTTTGACGGCGAGCCCTTCTTCGTCGATTTGAAGGTTGCCCACCTGGCGGTACATTTCCTTGATCGACGATCGCGCGCTTTGGACATAATGGGCGACGTCCGAAAGTTGCATGGCGATTGTGTTGGAAGAATATTTCAGGTCCGGCAGGTAAATATCCACCACGCCATCGAGTTCTTGAAGGGTCGAAGGCTCATCATAGGCGTTAGTGTTGTAAACAATAGGCAACCTGAAACCCTGTGGGACGGCCTCTAAAAGGGCCCTCATTATCTGAGGTACGTAATGAGTAGGAGAAACCAGATTCAAGTTATGGCAGCCGAGGTCGTTCTGAATGTGGAGCATTCGGTTAGCCAATCGCGAGGTGGTGATCTCATGGTGGCGCTGGCCGGCCGGGTCCTGGGAGATCTGGAAATTCTGACAGTAGACGCACCTGAGGTTGCAGTTGCCGAAGAAAATGGCGCCGGAGCCCCTGGTGCCTGAAAGGGCGGGTTCCTCGCCGCGGTGGGCGCAGACCGAAGCAACAGCTACCAGCTTACCTGCGTTGCATAAGCCGATCTCGCCATCAACGCGGTTGGCGCCGCAACGCCGGGGGCAAATGTTGCAGCATTCAAGACGGGCATCGAGCGCCATGACACGGCGCTCAAGTTCGCCGGATTCAAAGAGTTCAATGTATCGGGGAAGATCTGCCAAATTAAAGCCTCAACGGTGGACGGTCGCCTTTTGAATTGCCGAACCGGGTAAAGAACACCGTCCGCCGCCACCCATGGATTATTGCCCTGACGGGGCTCGATTGAAGATTAAGTAATAAGTTTGCCCTGTCCTTTTAGCGCCTGCTCGACGCTCCGGCGCACCAGGAGGCAATCGGCCTCAGTTTTCAAAGCAAGCAACTTGATAAGGCCGGGCCAGACCTCTTCTTCGGTGTCCCGGCTGACGGATTCCACCGAGCCTTTTTTGACTTCAGCCTTACGGAAAAGGACTTTGTTGTCGATAGAATCCCAGTAGGGGATGATGCCGTATTTGACCAACCAGTTCAAGGCGTCCTGGCGGGTGAGAGTGGCCATTATCGGGGCCTCCTTGTTACGGGTTGCCTAATATTTAACCCGATTGAAGTCGCCGTTGCAACTATCTCACTCCGCCAGTTCATGCGTCTTCTGAACGGCTTCATGGATCCGCGACAGAGTCCGCTCCCGGCCGAGAACAGCCATTGTTTGGAACAACGGCGGAGAGACGCTCTGGCCGGTGACTGCCACGCGTAGGCAGCCAAATAGCTGGCCAGGTTTGAGACCAAGCTCCGCCGCCAGCGGCCTCATTTCGTTTTCCATGTTCTCGATATCGAATTCATCCAGTTTCTCTAAGCGGTCTTGCGAGGATTGGAGAGCCTGGCGGGTGGTGGCTGTGGTCATGCCCTTGCCCACCAGATCTACGGCGTGGTACTCGAGGTGCTGGTAGAAGAAGAAGCGGGTCAGTTCCGGCTGGTCCCGGAGTTCACCCAGCTTTTTCACCCGCTCCTGGATCAGGGCTAGAGCATTCTTAACATAATCGCGATCGTAAGCCGCAGCCTCGGGAACGCCGGCTTCAAGGAACGGCCGGGCTCGATCAGTGAACTCATCAAGTGACAATGACCGGATGTAGGAACCATTCATCCAATCCAGTTTCTCAATGTTGAAAATGGCGGCGGTTTTGGAAATGCGCTCGAGGGAGAAATTCTCGATGATCTTTTTGACATCCATGATCTCGGTTGTGGCATCGAGAGACCAACCGAGGAGGGCGAGGAAATTAACCATCGTCTCCGGCAGGTAGCCCTGGTTCTTGTAATCGATGATGGATACGGCGCCGTGCCTTTTGGAGAGCTTGGAGCGGTCGGAACCCAGGATCATAGGCAGGTGGGCGTAAAGAGGGGGCTCGTAACCCATGGCCTTATACAACTGGATGTGCTTAGGGGTGCTGGACAGCCATTCCTCAGCCCGCATGACGTGGGTAATAGCCATGTCGTGGTCGTCCACGATATTGGCCAGATGGTAGGTGGGAAAGCCATCGCTTTTAAGGAGGACGAAGTCGTCGAGCAGGGCATTTTCGAAGGCGACCTCGCCGCGAATGATGTCGTGGAAAAAGGTCCGGCCTTCAAGTGGCATCCTGAAACGCACAACCGGGGTGACGCCTTCGGGACCAAGTTCGCACCTGTCGCGGCAGTGCCGGTCATACCCCGTGGGTACCTTGGCGGCCTCCTGCGCGGCGCGCATCTGCTCCAGCCTCTCAGATGAGCAATAGCATCGGTAGGCGTGGCCGCTGGCAATGAGTTTTTCTGCCGCTGCCTTGTATCTATCGAGCCGCTGCGACTGGAAATAAGGTCCGTAGGCACCGTTTTTCTCCGGTCCTTCATCCCAATCCATACCCAGCCATCTCAGACCGTCGAGGATGGCTTCAACGGCGCCGGGGACATAACGTGCCTGGTCGGTATCCTCTATACGGACGATGAAACTGCCAGCATTGTGCCGCGCGAACAGCCAGTTGAAAAGTGCGGTGCGGATATTGCCCACGTGGGGATAACCGGTGGGGGAGGGAGCATATCTTACTCTAGCTAAATCGTTCATCTTTTCCTCAATTATCAAATTCGAAGCACGAATTTCGAAATCTGAAACAAATACAAAATCTCAAAAACTAGAATCCAAATGGTCATTTTTATTCGGATTTCGAATTTATTTTATGCGGCAGCGGTGGGTGGGGTAGCCGCATGGGCTTCAGGCACTGCCGGAATTTTCACCACATAAGTCTCGGCCAACTTATCGTGCCAGCCCTGCTTGTGGGCGTCGAAGGCTATCCAGATGAAGCCAAGGAAAACGGCGATGATGGAAATGAGGTAGCCCAGGTAACGGACAACCGCCCGCCCTGTATCAATCGGTGTTCCATCGGTGCGGATGACCTTGACACCAGCCACCATCATGCCGAGAGTCTGCCCACGCCATACCCAGAAGACGATAAAATATATTCCGCTCAAGATGGTCGAAATGACATTAGCCAATGCCCGTAACTGGCCTACCCAGTAGTTGGAGTCAAAACTGGTGGTGAAATTGAAAAATTTGCCGAAATCCGGCCACAGAAGCGGCTCCAGAACGGCAAAAATAGCCCCGAGGACGATGGCATCGATGACATAAGCCCCGAACCGCCTCCAAAAACCGGCGAATTCCAGGGCGATGGTGCCTTTAGTTGGCTCAGGCATTAAGGCGTCGCTCCTTGGGACACATTTACAATCGTGGCACATTATACAACGGATGTTGTTTGAAGGCTATAGAAACGCTCATTGTCCAGCTTTATCCCGCCGAGGCGCCCATGTTATAATCGCGGTATGGAGATTAAGTATCTCGGCCATTCGTGTTTCCGGATCAAAGGTAAAAACACCACGGTGATTACCGACCCGTTCGCCCCTGAATTGGGTTTTACCTTGGGCAAGCAGACGGCCAATATCGTGACCGTCAGCCACCAGCACAACGGGCATAACTATACCTCAGGGGTAACCGGGGATTTCCGGGTGGTGTCACGCCCGGGGGAATACGAGATCGGGGACGCCATACTCATCGGCCTGCCCTCATTCCACGACTCCGAAAAGGGTTTGCTCCGAGGAAGGAACGTCATTTTCGTCGTGTCGGTGGATGATGTGGTGATTTGTCACCTGGGCGACCTGGGCGAACCTCTGACCGAAAGCAAGGTCGAAGAACTCGGCAACGTAGATATCCTGTTAGTCCCGGTAGGGGACATGAGTGCCCTCAACGCCAATAACGCCGCCAGACTGGTGCGGCAGATCGAACCGGCCATCGTTATACCGATGCACTATAAGCTACCGCAGGGCACGCGCGAACTTGAACCGGTCGAGAAATTCCTGGGCGAGATGGGTTCCAGCGGCGTTGTGCCGCAACCCAAATTGGTAGTCACAAAAGCCAACCTGCCGCTGCCGACACAGGTGGTGGTGCTGGAGGCGGGTGCGCAATAATCCACCAGCGCCGGGAACCTAATCCCGTCGCTGTTTCCTCGTCTTGATTATCATCGAGACCATAAACCCGCTTAAACAACCCATTCCAATTAGGATTCCAATCAGCAATCCGGGGACCGATGGAGTGGTGATTGGCGGCGCAATTGATTGAGTTGGCGCTGGCGTTTGGGCTGAAGTTGATAAGGGCGGTGCCGTTGCAGTCGTTGTCTGAGTTGGCACGGGTGTCGTCGTCGGTAAAACGGTCTTGGTAGGCGCGGCTGAGGTGGTGGGTGGCGCGGAGGTGGTGAAAGCCGAAACCGCGCTCCAAGGCGAATAGGTGTTTGTTCCGATAGCCCGAACCTTCCAAAAATAGCCCGTCGAGGGTATAAGGGGTGATGTCGGCTGCCAGGCATTGCCGCCGATGCCAGTGGCAAAGGCAGTCAAATTACTGAAGTCGGCGGATGTGGACAGCATCAACTCATACGACTTTGCGCCGGTTGACGGCTGCCATTGAAAAGGCGGCTGCAGGATCTGGACCGTGGAACCGATTGCCGGTGTCGTCAGTACCGGCGCACCGAGGGCGGTGGTGAAACTCCAGACCGCCGACCAAGGACTCAATGAAGGGGTGACGGCGCGGACGCGCCAATAATAGGTGGTTCCCGGATCAAGGTTTTTTAACCTGGCACTTTCCGTCGCAGTCGTGCTCTCGAAACGAATTATGGACATGTCATAAGAGTCGCTGACTTGCCATTGAAAACCCGTGGCGCCGCCCGGGTTGCGCCAGACGATATCGATACCTCCGATCGTTCCAGCCGCAAAGGTACCAATGCCCGGTGACCCGGACTGGGGCGATAACAGTTCAACCGGCGAGGCAAGTGTATCGTTGTAGACGACTATACGATTGTTGGCCGTGTCCAGGCTATATAGCTTGCTGCCTCGCGATTGAAGACCCCACAATGTAGTCCCTGTCTGCAAACCGTCGCGGGCGGTTTCCCATGACGAATTAAACACCGTTTTTTTGACCAACCCGCCATTTGAAGCGTTGACCTGATTGCTTGAAGCAGCGTAGATGATCCCTCCTACAGAGACTTCGATATCGCTGAGCATTGTTCCGTTTGGCAAGCCGGCATCAATCCGGGTCCAGGCCGGTTCCCCGACCTTCATGCGCCAGATTCCGGAACCTACGCTCGTTGAAGCGGCATAGATATACTTACTGGCGGAGTAATCCGCGGAAAACGCCAGGCAAACCTCACCGACGAGGGGCGATTGCTGCAGGGCTGAAAAGTGTGAGCCGCCATCGGTCGAAAGATAAAAATTGCCGTCGGCGCCGGCTGCGATCAGGTTATTATCGGCGGCGAAACCGGGAGAAAGTTCAAGGATCGTAAGCGGCGTCGCTGATATGATCGTGCTTTCAAAAGCAGAACCGTCAGCAGTCCGCCAGACTCTCGACCTGGAGCCGTCGAACGAAGTGAAGAAAAAACTCTGCTCGCTGAGTGCCCCAAAACCAGCGGTCGAATCGATAGCCACCGGAAGGGTGAACTGTGTGAAAGTTTGACCCTGATCGATCGACTTTAGACAAGCGGGGCCGTTGGCAGAACCCCCGGCGATCAACAATGTCCCATTCCGGGCAAGGGTGAAGCGATCGATACTGGAAAGGCCGGCGCTTCCGGTCTGATAAATAAGCTGCCAGGCGCTGCCATCGTTGAATGTACGCCAGACCTTGTGGCCGTTGTTGAAAGCCAGCAGATATACCAGGCTGGTTTGATACGGCGACACCGCCATGTCGACCACAGTTCCGACGGATTGGGGCATCGGCAGGTCGGACCAGGCACTATCGGCGGCGCTTATGGGTTGGGTGGCAAGCGGAGAAAAAAGTACGAGGGCAACGAGCACAGAAGCGATCCCGCGACCCAAGTTACAATTCTTCACGCGCAGGATTGTAATTGTAGGGGTCGGCTCTCGTCAATTGGAATAATTCTGGGGTCGCATTAGGACTGAGGTTTGCCGCCACCAACCTGGGACGAGACCGGGGGTACGGCGACCGGAGTTCCTTTGCCCCTGGCGAGCGAGGCGAAAACGCCGACGGCGCAAAGTCCTGTGAAAATAGCGAAAGCTACCCGAAGGCTGGAGACAAGCTCGTTGTGTACCGCAGCAGAGATGCGGACGTGACCGATAATAATAGAAAATAGAAGCATGGCGATGCCCAGGGACAACATCTGACCGACCAGCCTGGTCGTGCCTAAAGTTGCCGAAGCCACGCCGTATTGCCGCCGTTCAACTGAACCCATGACGGCCGAGGTGTTGGGCGAAGAGAAAAGGCCGAAGCCGAGACCTAGAACCACCAGCCCGCCGATGACGTATACCATCGACGTATCGTTACCGATGAAGATGAACATTGCCAGGCCTACCGCCGAGATAGCCATGCCGAGGGACGCCAAGAATCGAGCCCCGACTTTATCGGCGCTCTTTCCGGCCCAGGGAGAGACCAAGGCCATCACGATAGGCTGGGCAACCAGGATGAGGCCGGCATCGGTCGGCGAATATCCTTTGACGAATTGAAGGTACAGAGAAAGCAGAAAACCTACGGCGAAAGTTGCCGCGTAATTAATCAAAGACGCCGCGTTGGACAAGGCAAAAACGGTGTTGTGGCGAAACATCCTCACCGAAAGGAGCGGGAATTGGATGCGCGACTCAAGCAAAACAAAAACCGCCAAGCCGACGGCGCCGACCGCCAATAAAATGAAACCGATATTATCAGGCAACTCGGAAAATCCCAGCATAAGGGCGCAAAGAGCCAGGCCATAAACGATGGCGCCCTTCATATCGAAGGCCTCGCCTTTACATTCCTGGAACTCGGCTTTGAGTTGAGTCACCACAACCATCAGCGCGAAGAACGCAAGGCCCGCATTCAGGAGGAAGATGCCCCGCCAGCCGAAGGCGTCGGTCACCACGCCGCCTATCGTCGGTCCGAGCGACAACCCGATGTAGACCGCAGCGGCGTTAAGGCCGAGTACTTTGCCCCTCTCCGATGGCGGGAAAATCGAGGTCAGGATGGCCATGCCGGTGCCGAATAGAAGCGCTCCGGCCACACCCTGGAACACCCGCATGATGATCAATTGGCCGCCGTTCTGAACGAACGCCACCAGGAGTGAAGTCACGGTGTAAGAGGCCAACCCGGCGATGAATATCTTTCTGCGGCCGATGATGTCGGCCAAACGTCCGAAGGGCAACAGGAACACCGCCGCGGCCAGGATGTAAGCAGTGGCGACCCAGCCTAAAGCGACGGCGTCGAGCGAAAACTCCTGTCCGATAGGTGGCAGGGCGATGTTTACCGATGAACCCATAAAGGGAGTCAGGAAGGAGGCAACGATGGCCGCAATGAGCCCGCCGCGGCGCGCTGAGGCCCCGGCGGCGGGCGGTAGCACAGAATGGGGCAGCATGACCTACTTGGCTTTGGGATCGTTCTGCATTAGCCCGAAAGGGTTGCCCTCGGTGTCGGTGAAATAGGCGAAATAACCGATGCCCGGAACGGTCTGATCAGGGCTGACGCGTTTGCCGCCGGCGGCTAACACTTTTTTGGCGGCTTCATCGAGGTTCTTGACGCCTATGGTGTTGACCACCTGCTTGATGGCGCCGTCGACGCTCATAATGGCGCCGTTAATGCCCGGTTCCTTATCGGCGCCGGTGGTGATGTTCCAATAGTCCATGGGACCCGCCCATTTTTCTATCTTCCACCCGAAGACCGTCTCATAGAATTTAACCGCCCGATCTGCCTTGATCGCCGGGATCTCGAAATGGATAACTCTGTTCATCATGCCCTCCTGCATTAGCGCCTGGCGGCGCCGATTAGCTGAGCCATCTCAGTCATTTTCCATTGTAGCATGTATTTTTCGATACCTTTTACGATGTCGTCGGGGACACTGGGATTCACCAGGGCAGCGGTACCGACCTCGACGCCTGACGCACCGGCCAGCAGGAATTCGATGGCGTCGTCCGCGTTCGATATCCCGCCGCCGCCGATGACCGGTATCTTGACTGCGCCGGCGACCCGCCAAACCATCGCCAGGGCGACTGGTTTGATCGCCGGACCAGACAGGCCTCCTGTGATGTTGCCGAGAACTGGCTTCCGTTTCTTGATATCGATAGCCATGCCGCGGAGGGTGTTGATGAGCGAAACCGCGTCGGCGCCAGCGTTTTCAACCGCTTCTGCCAAGGCGACAATGTCCGAGGTATTGGGGGTCAGCTTGACGATAACCGGCAGAGAAGTGGCCAATTTGACCTTCCGGGTCACGGCCGCAGCGCCTTCCGGTGTAGCTCCGAATTCAAGACATCCGGCGGCTACGTTGGGGCAGGAGATGTTAACCTCGAGAGCCGCGACTCCTGACACTTGGTCGAACCGCTTGGCGATCTCGGCGTAATCTGCAACGCTCTCGCCGGCGATGTTGACCAATACCGGCGTCTGCCATTTTGACCAGAGAGGTGAATAATGCTCGATGACATAATCGACGCCCGGATTCTGTAGACCAATGGCGTTTAGCAGGCCGTTCTCGGTTTCCATGATGCGGGGTTGGGGGTTACCGACCCGGGGCTTTAACGTTGTGCCTTTGCAGACGAAGGCCCCAAGGTCGGCAATGTGGTAAAGCCGGTTCGGCTCGTCTCCGTAGCCCGCGGTGCCGGAGGCGGCAATGACGGGGTTCTTCAGGGTAAGCCCGGGGAGCAATTGAACGGAGAGATCAGGCATCGGGGAAGATTATAAACTTACTTGCCAAGCCGGGCAACCAACTTCCGGGAAAATTTAGCTATTTCCGCCTCGTAATTGCCAGCCAGGCGGCGGCGCCGAGAGCGATCGCCGGCAACATGGTAATTATGACGAAGATATAAGATTCCGGGGTGGCGAGGTCGTTGCGGGCGTCCATAATAACCCAAAGCCCGGCCAGGAGCAGGACGCCGCCGATACCGCCGACAACACGGTCGTACATGGTGACCTTAGCTCCATGCGACCTGAAATAGTATTCAAGGAAAGCATAACCAGCGACGATAATGAAGAAAAAGAGCACGAAAATCATGAAGGTCTGTCCTCGCTTTCCTGAAAGTATACCTTTGAAAGAGATATTAACATTTTTTCAAAACTGGAACGAATTTATTGAGAGAGCATGGTTTAAGACGGACTAATCGTGACGGTGACCGTCGTGGGGATGGACGCATTCGAGCACGGTAAAGCGCTTCTGGTCGCCGCCGATGACGATGCCGAATGTTTCGAGCAGGGTTTGGGGGGTGAGAACCTGGTCCGGAGGGCCGAGGGCGACGACGCGATGGGCCAGCAGCATGACCTGGTGGCACAACGAAGCCTCGTCCTGAACATCGTGGGTGGCGACGACGATCGAGGCCCCGCGGCAGAGTTCATCTTTTATAGCCTGAAGGTAGCGCTCGCGGCCGCCGACGTCGAGTCCGGCGGTGGGTTCGTCGAGAACAAGCAGGTCCGCCCGGTGGGCCAGCACCTGCGCCAAATACACCCGCTGCTGCTGGCCTCCGGACATGGCCCGGAGCGGGAAATCGGCCAGCTTTTCCACGCCCATGGCGGTCATGGCGCTTTGGACGATGTCGTTGTCCTCCGATGTCATCCGGCCCATCAGCCCTTTGCCGGGAAAGCGGCCCATGCGCACAACGTCAATAGCGCGGAGCGGCAAAACGAACCCCGAGGCGTGAAATTGTCCCAAGTAGGCGATGCGTTTAGGCTTGGCGCCCGGAGCTTCGCCGAATATTTTAATCTGACCGTCGATAGGAGGCAGCAGCCCGACAATGGTCTTGAGCAGAGTGGATTTGCCGGAACCGTTAGTGCCGATCAGTGCGATGGCGCGCCCTTCGGTGAGTTCGAAGTTTATGCCAGCTACCACCGTATTACCATCGTAACCGATGTCCAGGTCGCGGGCTGAAATGTCGGTGCCGGAGGTTGTGACTGCACTAACCATGCGCGGCCTCCGAGGCGGTTGAAGCCCGCCTAGCGGTGACGTTCTTAATAATAAACACGGCGAAGAAGATGGCGGCCGCCACCAGGATGACCGAAGCTCCGGCGGCTATGTTCAAATGGTAACTGATGAGGAGACCGGCGTACATTGAAACGGCCCCAAAAATTGCCGCTAAAAGCATCATGATACTGATCCTTGAAGCGAGCAGGGCACCCGCCCCGGCCGGAGCAATCAGCAAACCGAAGACCAGGAGAGTCCCCACTGTCTGGAAGGACACGATGACAGTGGCGGCAATCATAAGCAGCATGAGGAAATGGTATTTCCTGGAGGAGAACCCGGCTACCTGAGCTTGTTCCGGATCGAAGGCGAGGAGCATGAAGGGCCGCGCGCAGACAACAGCGACGATGCCGATGACTGCCGTCGAAATCAGCAATAGCCAGATGTTGCCCCAGGAAATCCCTAACAGTTCGCCGAAGAGTATCCGGGTCAGATCCCCGGAGAATGAACCTGAATGGGACACGATAGCAACGCCCAGCGCCAGCATGCTGACGAACAGAAGGCCGATGGCAGTATCGGATGATAACCGCGAGCGTTGGGTGATGAGCGTTACGCCACCGATCATGACGGCGGCTCCGATGGTGGCGCCGATGATACCGGGAAAGCCGAAGAGCAAAGCTGCCGCGATACCGGGAAGCACGCCATGGGCCAGGGCATCGCCGATGAAAGCCAAGCCCCTCAGGACAATGAAAGTCCCGGCGATAGCGCATACAACGGAAACCAGAATCCCGGCCAGCAAGGCTTTAACCATGAATTCGTTGTTGGCGAACGGTCCAATGAAAAAATCAATCATATTCTTGCATAGTCGTTAGGCTTAAACTGCTGAACCATCGGCGCCGGTGACAACAGTGTTTTTCTTACGATGGCGAAGCCACAAAACGACGGCACTGCCGATGACCAGCGCACCCGAGATCCAACGAGCGGTGGGGATGCCTCCAATGGTCCAGACCTCGATCTTGAAACCTTCAAGGATGAAACGGACCACTCCGTACCAGATGAAATACAGGAGCATTATGTCGCCGTTCTTGAGGCGGTCTCTCAGCTTCCTGCCGGCGATCATCAGAAACGCAAAGCCAGCGATGTCCAAGATAGACTCGTAAAGGAACAAGGGGTGGAAGTGGGTGTACTGCTCGAATCCCGGGAGGCGGTGAGCTGGATCGATTGGAATTCCCCAGGGCAGGCTGGTGGGATAACCGTATAGCTCCTGGTTGAAGAAATTGCCCCATCTGCCAATGCCCTGCGCCAGGATGAGGCCGGGGGCGAGAATATCGCACCATCGCAAGAGGTTCAGTTTTTTCCAACCTGTGTAAATGATAAGACCGAGAAGCCCCCCAGCCACGGCACCGAATATTCCCAGGCCCTCCCCGCCGATGATTTTGCCAGGATTGGCGCTGTAAAAAGACCATTGATCGATGACATGGTATAGCCGGGCGCCGATGACTCCCAGCGGGATGACGATGAGGGCCATGTTGAATAGGTGGTCGGGATTCTCGCCGCGGCGCCTGGCTTCGATGTAGGCCACAAGTATGGCGGCAAGGGCGCCCAGTGCGAGCATCACGCCATACATGTGGATGTTGAACGGACCGATCTGGAAGGACATTAAGCTAAAGACTCCTTAGCGAAAGTATATACCCAAGTTTACTTTAAGCAGTAGTAATCGTATCGGCAACTCCCCGCATGAAGGTGAAATACGAACCGTCGGAGGGTATTACGTGCGTAGTCAATTCTACAACCTTGACGCCGGTTTCGTCTCCGATAGCTTTAGCGACAACCGGCGACGTCCCCAACTCGGTGAAGATAGCCTTAACGTTGTTATCTAGAATAGCCTGTTTCAGAGCAGCCAGGTCGGCGGCTGAAACCTCGGCCTGAGAGGACAGGCTGGGGACAATCACGCCGACGAGTTTAAAACCATACCGCTGGGCGAAGTAACCCATCGATTCGTGACCGGTGACCAGTTTACGTTCAGCCTGAGGAATCTGACCGATGATCCTGGCGAGTTCGGAGTTCAAGGAAGTCAACCGGTTTTCAAGGTCAAGCGCCCGGGCGGATACATCAATCTGGAGAATGTCCTTCAGAACCGGCGCCAGGGCGGTCACAACGTCACTCATGGTCAGCGGATCCATCCATAAGTGGGGGTCCGGGGCACCGATGACCTGGTCCGGGTCGCCTGAAGGAATGCCTTCACCCTGGCCGACATGTCGCACGGCGATTTGGTCGGCGGCGGTGAAAAACTTCACTCCGCCGTTTTTAGCCTGGGTCAGCGTTTTTTCCAGACCACCCTCGAGACCGAGCCCGTTTTCTACGACCAGATCGGCGTTATTGATGGTTTCGATGTCCCGGGCTGAAGGCTCCCAGTCGTGGGGGTCCTGGCCATTGGGGATGGAAACCGTGACAACTGCGGCGTCGCCGACAAGGTCTCTTACGACAGAACCGAGGACCGAATAAGTGACGACTATCGATTTGCCGGTTTTGACCGCCTTGCCGCAACCGGACACAACCCCCAAACTCGATGCCAAAATCAAGGAAGACAAAATGATGATCAAAGCCCTGTTTTTCACGATTATTTGCCCCTGCAATTCCGGCAATAACCGGCAAATTCAAGTTGATGGTCGGTGATCAAGAAGCCGGTTTCCCGTTCAAGACTCGTTTTAAGCTCGATGGGGCACCGGCCAGTGAAATCGACCACTTCACCACAACCGCGACAGACTAAGTGGTGATGATGTTCCGCCGGGCCCGCTTTGAAGCTCCGGGCGCTGCCCTGGGGCTGGAATTCGCATAAAAGCCCGAGACGGTTCAATAATTCGAGGGTACGATATACAGTTACCAATCCAATCTGTGGGTGCTTTTCTACCAGACTGGAATGGAGTTCCTGGGGCGTCAAAGATCTTTCTGACGAAAGTATCGAACTGATGATGGCGCGCCGTTGCGGGGTTAATTTATAACCCGAGGACTTGAGTTTAACCGCAAAATCTTTGGAATAGGTCATAGTTAAATGAAAATCATTTTCAATTGAAATTTAACAGAGGCTGCCTGTTGTGTCAAATTCAAATGTTTCCACCTGGTTATGAGATTATTGCCAATCAGCCGGTTATCGTATAAACTTAGTGTTGCCGGCGAAGGCGGACTCCGACACCGGCTTACGAATTGTTTCCCTTATTTTCAGCCTTAGCGGCGCATAGGCACAAACGCTGAACAATCCGGGAGGACGAACATGGTGACGGAAAAGAAAAACTACGATACGGTAACTATTCGTCTGAAAGCCGATTACCACCGCCTTTCCGATCAACTTGAGGCGCTGAAAGCCTCAGCGCCTCAGGAAGACAGGCGGGAAGGCTCTCCCTTCGGCAAGCGGGAAGAAGAAGCCACCGAGACCGCAGACCTGGAAAATCGCCTGGCACTTGAGAAAAGAGTCCTTGACCAAATGGCCGAGGTTGAATATGCGCTCTCCAAGATCAATAAGGGAACTTTCGGCAAATGTGAAAACTGCGAGCAGGCCATAGATCCCGCCCGTTTAGAGATATTGCCCTATGCAAAATTGTGCGTTACCTGCAAAACCAAACTTAACCGAACCGGTTAACCCAACCTCACTGATGGCTCGAATAAACAACCTGGGTATATCTGCGCTCGTCATGGCGCTGGTGGTCGGGCTCGACCAACTGACGAAACACCTGGTCCGTACATATATATCCTTGTCGGAAGCGATCCCCAGTCACGGTTTTTTTCAGATTATACACGCTCAAAATACGGGCGCAGCATTCAGTATTTTCCAAAATTCGATTCCGATCCTAATTGTTACCAGCAGCACAGCCCTGCTATTCATTATATGGATTACCGTGTCTCATAAATTGGGTTTCCTGGAGAATACCTGGGGTCGAATCGGACTGGGTTTAGCGGCGGGGGGAACGCTCGGAAACCTGATCGACAGGGCCTATTACGGCTCGGTCACCGATTTTCTCAGGGCCGGCCCCTGGCCCGCCTTTAACGTCGCCGATTCCTCCCTGGTGGTCGGCATGATCCTGATCGCTTTCCTTTACCTTCGCTCCGGGCAAGCAGCGGGCCAATAAATGCCGGAAAAAATCGAGCTGATCTCTGACAATACTGAAGTCAGACTGGATAAATTTGTTGCCGAGAAAATTCCGACATTGTCCCGGGTCAAGGTCAGGGAACTCATCGACGGCGGCTTCGTCAAGGTCAACGGCAAAGCGGTAAAACCATCATATCTGCTGAATACCGGAGATCGGATCGTAGCCGAAATTCCTTTACCGCCTCCCAGCAACCACCCGGCTGAACACATCCCCCTCAAGGTCATTTATGAGGACGAGGACCTGGCGGTCATCGACAAACCACGGGGGCTGACCACCCATCCCGCACCCGGGCACCCTGACGGGACTCTGTTGAATGCCTTGCTGGCGAAGTATCCGGAACTGGCAGAGGAAGGCGGCGAACGGCCCGGCATCGTCCACCGGCTGGACAAGGACACCTCCGGGCTGATGGTCGTGGCGCGCTCGAGGCAAGCTCAGGCGGCGCTTTCGGCGCAGTTTAAAGAACGGACGGTGACCAAAACTTACCTGGTGCTGGTCAAGGGCAAACTGGAACCCAGGAGCGGCATCATCGAAGCCGCCATCGGCCGGCACCCGGCAAACCGCAAAAAGATGGCGGTGACCGAAGACGGACGTGAAGCTAAAAGCCAATACCGGGTGATTCAGTATTACAAGGGTTACACTTTTGTCGAGGTGCGAATTTTCACCGGAAGGACCCACCAGATACGGGTTCATCTGGCGGCGATCGGTTTTCCAGTCGTGGGCGACGAAACTTACGGAATGAAATCCGAGCTATTTCTGCGGCAGTTTGTGCACTCCCACCGTTTAGGTTTCAAACAGCCGAAAACCGACGCTCTGCTTAGCTTTACGTCAGAATTGGCGCCGGACCTCGCCGCAGGGTTGGCTAAACTCAGTCCGCTATCTTGACAAATCCGTATTAAAAGTGCTAAATTACGATTGTTAGCAATCGACCTCGGAGACTGCTAACGGGTGTAATTTATGCTCAATCCAAGATCGGAGACAATACTCTCCAGCATCATCCGACAGTACATCGAGCGCGCCGTGCCGGTACCTTCGGCATCGGTAGCCGCCGAGTGCGGACTTGATGTTTGCTCGGCGACGGTGCGCAACGAGATGATGCGGCTGGAAGAGGAAGGGTACATCCTGAAGCCACACCATTCGGCCGGAAGCATCCCGTCCGATAAAGGCTACCGTTACTATGTCGAGAGCATCAAGCACGCCCAGCTGCCGATCAACGAACAGCTCCTGATCAATCACCTGTTCCACCAGGTCGAGAAGGAAATGGAGAACTGGCTGTCGCTGGCGGCGGGACTGGTGTCTCAGCGGGTGCACAATGTGGCGGTAGTAACCCAGCCCAGGCAGACTTCGAGTAAATACCACCACCTGGAATTGGTTACGCTACAGGAAAATCTTGCCCTGGCGGTATTGATCCTAAGGGGCGCACGGGTGCGCCAGCAATTGGTAAGTTTCGACAATCCGATCAGCCAGTTCGAACTGGCTGCGATGTCCGGTAAACTGAACGAGAGTTTCGATGGCCAGACGCGGTCCCAGATTGAAAAATCTGCCATGATCCTGTCGGATACCGAGAAAAAGGTCCAGGCCGCGGTCATCAAAATGATGCAAGCTGAAGACGAGCAGCGCAACGAGGAACCCTATCTTGAAGGGTTGAACTACCTCCTGGAGCAGCCGGAGTTTGTCAAAAGCCAGCGGGCGCATTCATTAATGGAACTTGTTGAGAAACGGCGCCTCGGGCCGATGCTGGGAGACGAAGAGTTCCAAGGCCAGGAGGTCAAGGTTTACATCGGGCAGGAGAACCGCGAGGAAACCATCCGAGATTTCTCGGTGGTGCTGGGCAGTTACGGGTTGCCGAACGAAGCCCGCGGTACCCTGGGAGTCATCGGCCCGACCCGGATGAACTACGAGAAGACCATCGCCGCGGTCCGATACCTATCCCTAGTAATGAGCGCCCTAGTGGCGGAACTCTACGGCCGAGAGCCTGGGGCGACTGACTGCGGCAACTGACTTTTTGGTGGTTAGGTCTATACCGCCTGAGGCGGTATATTTATTACAGGCAGCTTTTTTAAGGGGAATTATTAATGGTGCAAGAACATAACGGAGACGGGATCATGGAGGGTGATTTTGATGCCTTGCGCGGCGCCCTGGAGCAGGAAAAAGCCCGCGCCGAAGATAATCTCAATAACTTAAAGCGGGCTCAGGCTGATTTTATCAACTATAAGCGCCGCTCCGAGGTCGAAAAAGCGGAAAGTGTGGGCCTGGGCAAGAGCCTGGCTTACATGTCCATCTTGCCGGTTCTGGATGATTTCGGACGCGCCTTGGCTGCCGTACCGCCCCAATCCACGGAAGAGCCGTGGGTGCAGGGAATGGCACTGATCGAAAAGAAATTCCGGCAATTGCTGACCCGTGAAGGCATCACCCAGATCAAAACCGTCGGCGAGACCTTCGATCCCAGCCTCCATGAAGCAGTGCTCAGGTGCCACGGCGAAGAGGGCGTTATTGTCGAAGAGCTGCAGGCCGGCTATATGTTTCAAGGCAAGGTCTTGCGCCACGCCAAGGTTAAAGTATCATGCGAGGATGTTGAAGTGTGATTCCAAACAGCTTAGGACTTCGTTATTTGCTGAAGTATAATCGAATTGCTTTTAAGGAGGAATGTTTAAACAATGGCTAAAGTAGTCGGTATCGATCTTGGTACCACCAACTCTGAGGTGGCTGTCATTCAAGGCGGCGAACCGGTAGTCATTCCCTCGGCTGAGGGCTCGACGCTGGTGCCTTCGGTAGTTGCCGTCAACAAAAACGGCGAACGGCTGGTCGGCCGCCAGGCAAAGAACCAGGCTGTTTTGAACCCGGAAAACACCATTTACAGCATCAAGCGCTTTATGGGCCGAAAGTGGGGCGAACCAGCCGGACGCGAACTGCCAGTGGAGGAAGACGCCCGCCGCAAACCTTATAAAGTAGTCAAGGGTCCGAACAACGAGGTCAAGGTAGCCCTCGGCGGTAAAGAATATTCGCCACCGGAAATCTCGGCGATGATCCTGCAGAAACTCAAGGCGGACGCTGAGGCTTTCCTGGGCGAAACGGTAACCGAGGCGGTCATCACCGTACCGGCTTATTTCAATGATGCCCAGCGCCAGGCCACCAAGGACGCGGGTCAGATCGCTGGTCTCAAAGTATTGCGCATCGTAAACGAACCCACAGCGGCTGCACTGGCTTATGGTCTCGATAAGAAAAAAGAAGAAACCGTCGCCGTTTATGACCTGGGCGGCGGCACCTTCGATGTGTCGGTGCTCGAACTCGGCGAAGGAACGTTCCAGGTCAAGTCCACTAATGGCGATACCCACCTGGGCGGCGACGACTTCGACCAGAAAGTCATCGACTGGCTGGTCGCCGAATATAAGAAAGACCAGGGTATCGACCTTTCGAAAGATAAAACGGCCATGCAGCGGTTGAAAGAGGCCTCGGAAAAAGCCAAGATCGAGCTTTCGACGGTAGCCCAGACCGAGATCAACCTGCCCTTCATCACCGCCGATGCCTCCGGTCCGAAGCACCTCAATATCACCCTGACCCGAAGCAAGCTGGAACAGTTGGTGATGGATTTAGTCGAAAAGACCATCGCGCCCTGCCGCCAGGCTCTACAGGACGCCGGCAAGTCGACATCTCAGATTGACGAGGTCATCCTGGTCGGCGGCCAGACCCGCATGCCTTTAGTCCGTGCCCGGGTTAAGGAGTTCTTTGGTAAAGAACCTAACATGAGCGTCAACCCGGATGAGGTTGTGGCCATTGGTGCCGCCATCCAGGCCGGCGTCATCAAAGGTGAGGTCTCAGACGTGCTGCTGCTCGACGTCTCGCCGCTGACCCTGGGCATCGAGACCCTGGGCGGTGTGGCGACGCCGCTCATCCCGCGCAACACCACTATCCCGACGTCGAAGAGCCAGGTGTTCTCCACCGCCGCCGATAACCAGCCGAGCGTGGAGATCCATGTCCTCCAGGGCGAACGCCCGATGGCGGCTGATAACCGCACCCTGGGCAGATTTATGCTCGACGGCATTCTACCGGCGCCCCGCGGCTTGCCGCAGATCGAAGTTACCTTCGACATCGACGCTAACGGCATTCTGTCGGTCA
The DNA here is from genome assembly GCF_014672715.2 of Dehalogenimonas etheniformans. NCBI lineage: Bacteria > Bacillati > Chloroflexota > Dehalococcoidia > Dehalococcoidales > Dehalococcoidaceae > Dehalogenimonas > Dehalogenimonas etheniformans. Next base: position 170,522 of record NZ_CP058566.2, read on the forward strand.
AAGCCCAGGATAAGGGCACAGGTAAAGAGCAGAAGATCACCATCACGGCTTCCTCCGGTCTCTCCAAGGACGAGGTAGCCAAGATGCAGCGAGAGGCTGAAGCCCACGCCGCCGAGGACACCGCCCGCAAAGAGCTGGCCGAAGCCAAGAACCAGGGCGATACTTTAGCCTATCAGGCTGAGAAAATGCTCAGGGACAACAAAGACAAGGTACCGGCTGATCTTAACACCGATATAACCGCAAAGGTTGAAGCGGTGAAGCAAGCTCTCCAAGGCAGCGACGCCGCCGCGATTAAGTCGGCGACACAATCCCTATCCGAAGCGATGCAAAAGCTCGGAGAGGCTGTCTATAAAGCTCAGCAGCCGCCACCCGGCCCTCAACCGCCTCCGGGTGAAGAGGGTGGCAAGAAACCCGGTGATGAAGGCACCGTCGAGGGCGAGTTCCGCGAAGTTTAGATAGAATCGAATGAATTTTTAAAAAGGGAGGGGCACAGGGCCCTCCCTTTTTTGTCACCCGATGGCAATAAATCAAAATTCGAGCCCTGGCCTTGCGGTTTTATTCCGCAGCCCCAGCTACCCAACCCGAAGCCCAGGCCCAGCCCAAATTATATCCGCCGCGCTGGCCGTTCACATCGAGAACCTCTCCAGCAAAATAGAGTCCTTTTTGAAGCTTGGATTCCAATGTGCCTTCGATCACTTCATTAACCAGGACGCCCCCGGCGGTGAATTCAGCCTCGTTCCAGCCCCGGGTAGCAGTGACCCTGAATAATCGATGCTTCAAAGATTTGACCGCTGCCTCAACCCCCTGGTCGAATAAACTATGAAAGGCAGGTCCAAACTTGTTTGGCAGTATTCCCACCAAAACATCGGCGGCATCCGGCGCCCTATTCCATCTTCGTTCCAATTGTTCCTTTAAAGAGTTCTCACTCATGAAAGGGACCATATCGATGGCGACGAAAACCTGGGTCTTTCCCTGTCTGGCTACGGCGATCGAGATCGCTTCGGAAACATCCAGGATGCACGTGCCCGAAAGACCGTACTTGGTAAAAAGAAGTTCCCCTTGAATTTCATTTCCGATTTCGCCATTGATGACGCTACGGGCGGAGGCGAAGATCTTTTGTCCCTGCAACTGATGACAAAGTGGATCCTTGATTACTAAAGGCACTACCACCGGAACGGGTTCTTCGATGGAGTGACCTAGTTGGCGGGCAAGTTCATAAATGCTACCGTCGGAACCGAATGAAGGGTAAGTCCTCCCGCCCCCGGTAACGACCAATTTTCTGGTCTTTAATGTTTCACCAGATTTCGAAACTACATTGAAGCCATCGGGCAACGTAACAATGGCGTGGCAATCGAAATTGAACTTTATTGGCACAGAAAGGCGTTTCAGCTCCAATTCAAGAACCCTGAGCACCGAAGCTGCCTGGTTAGTCCGGGGGAAAATCCGACCTTCTTGAGAATATAGTGAAAGACCTAACCTTTCGAAGAAACCTAAGATCTCAACTTTACCGAATTGTTGGAAAATGGAATCTACCAAGGGTCTTGAGGGTGAGTTGTAACGGCTAGCGTCAAGATTCTCATTCAAGAGATTGCACCGGCCGTTGCCTGTGGCAAGTATCTTCTTCCCCAATAAGGGAGTTTTTTCGAGGATAATGGCCGATTTTCCATGACTAGCGGCGCTGATTGCAGCCACGATCCCGGCAGCCCCACCTCCGATTATAGCCGTGTCGAAACTTTCCATGTTTTTATATGATAACACGTTAAATGAACGATTTTCTCAAGCAACTCGAAACACCGAAGAGGAAACTGCTATACTGAAACACCATGGCAAAAACTCGGGTCGGCATCTTAAATGTAACCGGCTATGCTGGAATAGAGTTGGCGCGTCTGCTCACCGGCCATCCGAATATCGAACTCGTCTCGGTTACTGGAAGAAGCGCCGCCGGACAAAAGATCGGCCAGGTATTTCCACACATGGCGGCGCTCGACCTCATCATTCAATCTGAGCTCAGTGACATCGATTTCGTGTTCTCAGCGTTGCCGCACCATGAAAGCGCCGACCAATTGATCCCATTTGTCAACCGTGGCACAAAGGTCATCGATGTCAGCGCTGATTTCAGGCTCAGTGATCCCACTCTTTATGAAGAATGGTATGGCTTCAAACACCCCGCCCCAGAGCTTTTGAAGAAAGCCATCTATGGCTTGCCGGAGCTCCACAGGACGGAAATCCAGCAATCAAATCTGGTAGCCAATCCGGGTTGTTATCCAACTGCTTCTATTCTGGCTCTTGCTCCGGCCTTAAATGCTGGCATCGTGAGCGGAAACGTCATCGTTGATGCAAAGAGCGGACTATCGGGCGCCGGTCGGAGCCTCAAACTCACCGGGCACTTTTGCGAGGCTGATGAGGATGTCACCGCGTATGCGATCACGTCGCACCGGCATCAACCCGAGATTTTGCAGGAATTATCCTGTCTCGATCGTGCGTTGGCGGGGCTAACTTTCACTCCGCACCTAGTACCGATGACCCGTGGAATCCTTGCCACATGTTATGCTTCGGTTAATCTGAGCATGACTGCCGCCGATGCCATGCAGATCTATAAAGATTTCTATCGGGACGAACCGTTTGTCCGCGTGACTGCGGAACCGCCACACACAAAACATACCGCGGGAACCAATATGTGCCTGATTCACGTCAATGTCGACCAGCGGAGCAATATGTTGATCGCCGTGGCTGCGATCGACAATCTTATCAAGGGAGCGGCTGGCCAGGCAGTCCAAAACATGAACCTTATGCTGGGCTTCCCGGAGGACACCGGTTTATCTAAGATCGCTCAGTTCCCTTAGATCTTCCTGGTCTTAGACAAATCCGTGGGCTCCTTGCAGTTTTATTCCGAATTGTGGTTCCGGTTATTGTAGGATTGGTGTCTGCTTGGGTGGCGGGACATCACGGCGTATTAAGATCGAACTCACGATAGCGACGACGCCGATGATTCCCCCCGCGATGTTGAAAAACAAGAACGGTCTTAATACGCTTTGGACCGTACCGGGCAACCATGTCTGAATTGCCACAGGTACAGAACCGAAATCGATCCCGGAAATTATCGAATCAGCAACAATTACAGATACAAATCCAATCGAGCCCAGGATGAACAGTATTATCCCACTAAAAAGCAGTAATTTCTCGACCCGCCGCAAAATCAACCACGACAGTCCGAACAACAGAACAATTAAAACGATCAGCCCATAAAAGGCTAACCAATAGCTGGCGACAAACGTCCTGACGTCGCCAAGCCCTGTTCTGAGATCGGCCAATCCCTGGTTTATTTCTTGCGGCGCTCCGCCGAAGAAGCTTGGATCGATATCTATCACCGCCGGCAAACTGGGAATTACCTCGACGAAAAAGAAATTGTTGAACGCTGCCTGTTTCTGGGCTGCACTCGATCCGGATAATTGGGGTGGCGGGGACCGGTTGAAGGCATCCAAAAAGGTTGAATACAAAACAACTGCCGGTTGTTCCAACGAAATTGAAACGTTAAGCGTTTGGGTCTGTCCGAGCAAATAATCATGAATAGGGGGCACGATTTCCCGTAGCGTTGATTTAATCCAGGGATCAAGTTTCACGGCGGCATCGTCGATGTAGTCCAGGAGATAGGCGAAAGTGGGGTCGACGCCCCCGTTCTTGGCGATCTCTTTCCTCACCAGTTCATCCGCCACTGCAGGCCAATCAACCTTGTCAGCGAGGGGGTAAATGAGCTCTGGATCGAGAACCGTATCCCCTATAGCACTATTAAGATCGAGGGTATCCACACGGCCAAGCACGTAATCGTAAAGTCGGTCATTGGCTTGCTTAACGGCTGATTTAATTTGCTCAGAGTAAGCGGGTAATTCAGTGTTCAAGAAAGCCCGCACCGTCTGGGGCAGGTCATTTGCTGAAGGGTCGGTGGAAATCTCTTCATTAATAATGCCGGCTATGTCCAGTCTTTCGATCTGGTCATTGATAAATCCCGGGTTGAGCGCGGTAGTGTTGACGGTTATTCCAACTCCAAGCAAAAGAACTGACAAAAAGAGCAGGATGCTGAGGAAGGCCAGACCAAGACCTTTTAGAAAACCCATACAACCCCGGGGATGAAATTGAGATAAATCACTGACGATTCTCAGTTAACCGGTAAAGATTCTGATAGGATTTCCCGAATTCGGGATTGGCTGCTTCAAGCCGCGATTTGAGCCGGCTCATCCGGTCAATGAACTCTTGACGTCGACCCCCTTTGACCATCTGAGCCCAATCTTCGGCTTTTTGTGAAAACAACTTCTCAATCTCCGGAAGCTGGGGCAGGTTCAATTGAATAGAAGCATAAAGGCTGGGATCCTCAGATAAAACGCTCTCAACCAGGGTAAGCAGTGCTTTATAAGTAATGCCGCTGGCTCCGTTCATTTCAGTCAATTTGTCCAAGTTTACCAATGCATCTGCGGTGACGATCGCGATGAAATGAGCCAAACCGAGGGAGATGGACATGAGGCAGTCGTGTTCTTCAGGGGGCATTATCCTAACATGCGCGCCTCGCTTACCAAGCCATGCGGATATCTTTTCGGCGAAATCCTTTTCAAGGTTGTCGGTCGGTGTGAGGATGAAATTTTGACTCTTGAGACTCGAGGCGCCGGGACCGAACACCGGGTGAGCGCCAAGGACCATGGAACGGGGGAAATACCGATGCATTATTTCAACGGGTTTGGTTTTTATCGAAGTGAGATCGACGATTTTATGACCCGGTCCAACAAACGGCGCAAGGCTGCGGCACACGTCCTCGAAGGCGTCTATCGGTACCGACAGGATTACTATGTCTGCTGCCGTGACTCTGTCGAATCGGTCGGTCGCAGCCACCCCGAGTTCGACGGCGGCCATAGTAAGTTTATCTTTATCGCGTCCGATGATGGTAACCGAGAATCCTTCTGACTTAACCAGGTGGGCGAACCAGGCGCCCATCTTGCCGTAACCGCCGACGATCGCAACCCGTTTTTGATTGTCTCCGGGGTTCATCAATTGCCCTCTGATTTAGCTTTGGGGTAAGAACCGAGGATTTTGAAGAAAAGGGTGTGCTCCTCAAGAGAAGGAAGGGCAAAAAGGATTTTTTCGTCCTGGCGATGTCCCTCGAAGTCGAGGTAGAAGTTATATTCCCAGGCTTTCTTGCGAGTGGGGCGGCTCTCAATCTTGGTAAGGTTGATCTTGCGTTCGGCCAAAATCCGCAGGAAATCGTAGAGCGCACCGGGTTTGTGCTTCACGGCAAAGACCACGGAGGTTTTATCATCGCCTGAAGGCGGGGCATCATGACCGCCAAGAGCGAAAAACCGGGTGAAATTGTTGGGGTTATCCATAATATCCCGGGCCAGGATTTTCATGCCGTAGATAGCCGCTGCCCGTTCCGAGGCGACGGCAGCACCATTCATAATGCCTTTTTCTTTAAGTAGCTTAACGCTGCCGGCGGTATCGCTAGTCGGGATTAGCTCAAAATGGAGCTGTCGTAGGAAATGACCGGTCTGTCCCAGCGCTTGCGGATGCGAATAGACGCGCTTGATGCCATCCAGGGTCGACCCGGGATTGCCAATGAGGCAATGATTGACCCTAAGGTTGATCTCACCGGCAACCATAAGGTCTGATTCCAGCATCAAATCGTACGAACGTGAAATGCTGCCTTCGACGGAGTTTTCGATGGGAATCATGCCGAACTGGACGTTGCCGTTTTCGACTTTCTTGAAAACGTCTTCGAGCGACTCGCACGCCGTAGCGACCGACCTTGATCCAAAGTAATCCAGGGCGGCGGCTTCGGAGTAGGCGCCGGCCTCACCCTGGAAGGCGACGCTCACTTCTTGACGCTGACGCGCTAACTTGATCACGCTGCGATAAATCTCCGTTATCTCGTCTGATGTCATGCCGCCCGCAGAGGCGATTGAAATGGCGTGATCGAGGACTTTGCGTTCGCGTCCGGGATCTATAGGGGGGGTTGAACCGGCAGCTTTTTCATGACCGATGGATTCCGCGATAGACAAACGTTCAGCCAGCATTTTGACGATGTTCTCATCGAGCTGGTCGATACGGCGACGCAGTTCATCAAGGCTCATTTCAGAATCCTCGGAATGCTTCCGGCGCGGAGAGCAAAATCTGCCAGGACGATGGCAGTCATGGATTCAGCAACCGATGCCGCCCGAGGCACGATGCAGGTATCATGACGGCCGCCGACGGCGATGGATGTCGGCTCTCTTGTCTCAAGGTCGACTGTGCGCTGTAATTTGCCGATCGATGGTGTCGGTTTCACAGCAAGTCGAGCCACCAAAGGCATGCCGCTTGAAATGCCACCCAAAATGCCGCCGTGGTTGTTGGTTGTCGTTATAACTTTGCCGTTTTTGACAGTGAAAGCGTCATTGTCTTCCGAACCTTTGAGGCGGGCGACGCTGAAACCGGCACCAAATTCGACTCCCTTTACCGCCGGAATGGCGAAGTAGGCTTTGGACAGGCACCCCTCGAGAGTGTCGAAAACCGGCTCGCCGAGACCGACCGGCAGACCCTCAGCCCTTACTTCGATGACTCCCCCAAGGGAATCATGGTCCTTTGCGGTGACCTTGATGAGGTCGATCATCTTTTCAGCGGCGATCGGATCGGCGCAGGAGACTTCGTTCGCGACCATTGCCGCCCGGATCGAGGCGATATCTTGTGGCGGACTACTCTTGACGCCGCCGATTTCGATGGTGTGAGCCACAACTTCGATGCCGATCGTTGAAAGCAATTTCCTGGCTACTGCGCCAGCCATTACGAATCCAGCAGTAATCCGCCCCGAAAATCGCCCGGAACCACGCCAATCGTTGAAACCGCCATATTTTTCGTATGCCGTAAAATCAGCGTGCCCGGGGCGGAAGACATTCTTGATCTTCTCATATTCTGAAGAATCGATGTCCCGGTTCCAGATCGCCAGACAGATGGGCGCGCCGGTGGTGAAGCCGTTGAAAAGACCTGAAAAAACCTCGACTTTATCCGCTTCACGCCGCCCAGTTGCGAGCGGGCGGTTGCGCGAGCTTTTACGCTTATCCGCTTCACGTTGAATTTCGTCGACGTGGACCGGAAGGCCAGCCGGGCAGCCGTCGATAACGATCCCGACACAATCGCCGTGGCTTTCGCCGAAGCTGGTGATCCGAAAGATTTCGCCCAGTGAATTATTCACTCAAAGTCACCTTTCCTCCGGCTCGTTTGAAATCTTCCCAGAAGCCGGGATAGGTCTTGTTAACGCAATCAGCGCCGGTTATCACCGTATCGCCACAGACTGTGGCCAACGTAGCGAAAGCCATGGCAATGCGGTGGTCACCAAAGCTGTCAATTATCGCGCCGCGAGGATAACCGCCACCGATCGTCAACCGATCAGGTTCCTCGATGATCTCAACACCCATGCGCTTCAAATTCTTAGCCACAACCGCTACCCGATCGGACTCTTTGAGGCGCGCTCGTTCGATGCCAATGAGAGAACTCCGGCCTCCCGCCACTGCCGCCAGGCATGCAACCGTCGGCAACAAATCGATTGCCTCATTGAGACCGGCTTGAAGGGGTTGGAGAGGCGATGGCGAGACAATTATCGCATCCTTCTCGACGTTCACCCGGGCGTCCATACGGCCTAAGCAGTTTAACACGAATTTGTCGGCCTGGAAACTGTTTTCGTTCAACCCTGTAACCGTCACCTTGCCGGCGATCGCGCCCAAACCGAGGAAATAAGATGCGCTCGACCAGTCGCCTTCGATATTGTAATCCGTCGGTTTATACGATTGCTGCGCAACTCGAAATTCGGAGAGTTCTTGATTGGCTTCAACACCAATACCGAAATGTGAAAGGCAGGAGAGAGTCATTTTGAGGTAGTCTTTAGATTCGGCAGGGGTGATGAGGTTGATGCTTAATCCGCGTTTCACCAAGGGCGCGGCAAACAATAGCCCGGAGATGAATTGGGAACTGATGTTGCCGGGTAGAGTGACCGTATTCGTTTTTAATCTGCCGCCGGTACCGGAGATATTGAGATGGTTATCAGTTAACTCCGAAGGAACACCCATTTGGCTGAAGACATCCAACAATGGACTCATCGGGCGAAGCGCAAGGCCAGGAGCGAAAGAGATGCGGCTGGTGCCCTCAAGCATGGCACATACAGGAGCCAGAAAACGTAAGGTGGCGGCCGACTGGCGGCAGTTCAACTTCTCGTGCAGTGGCTTGAGCAAACCCCCAGAAATGCTCCAGTGCCCCGGATTTCGTTCGATCTTTGTACCAAGTTGAGTAAGGACCTCGGCAGCGGCTTCGGTGTCATCGGAGATCAACGGATTGCTGATACGGCTTTCACCTTCAGCCAGTGCCGCGGCGAACAAAGCCCGGATGGTGTAACTTTTGGAAGGCGGGGCTGCCACGATGCCACCCGAAGCGCCTTTAGCGATGGTCGCTTTCATCTATTCCCAGCCTCTCGATAATTTCGCTAATGACGGCGGCGAAAGGGCGGTTTCCAGTTTTGACGATGAGGTCGGCTGCCGCTTGGTAAAGGGGGCAGCGAGCTTCATGGAGTTCTTCAATAATCTTGTCCCGGTCGGGGCGATTAAGTAGCGGACGCTTGCGTGAAAAGCTCAGCCGTTCCTTCAAGGCTGCGGTATCTGTTTCAAGGTATACGATAACCGAAGACAGTTTCAATCGATCGATATTAGCCTGCCTCAGGATGATACCTCCTCCGCAGGCGATGATGGCATTTTGGGCGGAGGAAGAGACATCTTTGAGTACCTCCTCCTCGACATCGCGGAAACCAGACTCGCCCTGCTCCTGGAATAGGGCTGAAATAGGCATTCTGGCACGATCCTCGATGAGCCTGTCGGTCTCGATGAACTCTCTGTTGAGACGGCGCGCCAGGCGTTTTCCGACAGTGGACTTGCCCGAACCCATGAAGCCGATTAAGGCGACATTGCCTTTCAACTCAGCGCCTCGGCGGCGGCCTGACGCATGACGTCCCGGGGCGCCGTTTTACCGGTCCAAAGTTCGAAGGCGAGGGCACCCTGTTCGACGAGCATCTCGAGGCCGCCCAGGATTTTGCATCCCGCGGCCTCGGCTTCTCTGAGCAACCGGGTTTGCCGGGGACGATACACCGTGTCGAATACGAATAGACCCTGCCGCAGAAATTGAACTGGCAAGGGTGTAGAGCCTGCATTGGGGCTCATACCCAGACTGGTAGTGTTCACCACCAGCGAGGACCCGGCCATAGCTGACCTCAGTCCCGATTCAGACAGCTCGAAGCTTGATGACTCGGTTTCCCTGGCAAGATTCACAGCAGATTCATGTGACCTGTTGATGATGGCGATGGTGGTACCCGCATCCCGCAATGCAAATACCACAGCCCGGGCCGCCCCTCCAGCACCGAGAACCACGGCCTTTTCTCCCTTAGGCTCGAAGCCACCTCGCCTGAGAGCGACAAGAAAACCCGGGGCGTCGGTATTGTAGCCGGTGAGTTTTCCGTTCTCGTTTAAGACGGTGTTCACAGCGCCGATTCGTTTGGCGTGGGGATCGGTGTTGTCCAAAAGCGGGATTACCGTCGTCTTATGCGGAATAGTGATATTTGCGCCTCTAAAGCCGAGCCCACGAACGACATTTATGGCTTCGCCCAGGGCTGCCGGCGGGACTTGGAAGGCGAGATAAATGTATTTTTGCTCCAACGCCCGGAAGGCGGCGTTCTGCATCGCAGGAGACACTGATTGGGCTACCGGGTTGCCGAGAAGAGCAATCATCCTGGTATTTTCGTCGATCATACCTTCAAATGCCTATAAATCTCTGCCAATTGAGATACTGTCAACTGCCCGGGTGCCGATGATTGGCCGGAGTCGAGGGCCGCGTAGGTAAATTCAGCTCCGCAAAGGGGCGCCATAACCCGGCTTATTACACCTGCCTCGCCCATGGCGAAGGCGACCAGACTTTTGTCTGGGAACAGGTCGTATAGTCCCAGTAAGCTGAGACTGTCATCGATGGAGTTTGCGGTGGTCACCAGCTTACAGATATCGGCGCCAGCTGCCGTCAGCCGTTTTACAAGTTGCGGCAATACTTCAGGTGACGGAGTACCATTGAAATCATGGTGTGATATCAGACAACGAGCCTTCTTCTTGACCGCGGCAATCATATCCACCACGCTGGAAGTGACCAGCTCCAGATCGACTATGGATGCTCCAAGGTCAAGAGCTTTTATAAGCGCTTCCAGACGCGAATTTTCTGAACCCTGCCATTTGCCGCCCTGGGAAGCCAGGCGGTTGGTGGCGATCCAGGGCTTGTTCAGATTTTCGGCGATGGCCGGCCAATCTTGACCAATGAGATCGATACGGACCTCAAAAAGATTGACCAGTGGCGCGGCGGTTCGAATCGCCGCCTCGTCGGGTTCGGTGATGACACCGCAAATCTTCAGTCTCATTAAGTAAGTGCCTCAACAGCCAGGTTAGGGTCAATGTCATCTCGTAGTATGACACTGCCAATACCTGCGGGGAGAATGAATTTTAACTTGCCGGCAATTTTTTTCTTGTCATGACCCATCGCTTCAACGAAAGCTCCGGGCCGGTTTACATTAAAAGTAATCGGCAATCCAGCGTCAGCTATGACCTTGGTAACGCGGTCATAGTCTTCGACGGGCAGCAAACCGAGTCGGCGTGACAATCGAGCAGCGGCGGCAATCCCAACGGCAACGGCGGCGCCGTGTTTCATTTCGAATTTGGTGATGGTCTCTATGGCGTGTCCGAAGGTATGGCCCAGGTTCAACAGATTGCGGACTCCTTCATCGCGTTCATCTTGTTCAACTATGCGAGCCTTGACCACGGCCGAATGCTCAACGATAAATGAAAGCGCCTCAGGTTCCCGGTTGAGAATTCGGGACACATCAGTTTCAAGGAAGGCGAAAAGTTCAGGGTCGGCGATGATAGCAGACTTGATGACCTCGGCGAGGCCGTTGTGTAACTCCTCCAGAGGGAGAGTCGTCAGGGTGGAGATGTCGGTAACCACCATTTTCGGCTGGTAGAAAGCTCCCGCCATGTTCTTGAGCCTGCCGACATTAACGGCCACCTTGCCGCCGATGCTGGAATCTACCTGGGCAAGCAAAGTCGTCGGCACCTGAATAAACGGCACTCCGCGCTGGTAGGTGGAGGCGACAAACCCGGCGAGGTCGCCGATGACACCGCCGCCAAGAGCTATGATTGGGGTGCCGCGTTCGGCATGCTTTTTTGAAAGGCCTTCATAAAGGTGCCCGGCGGTTACGAGCGATTTGTAGGCTTCACCCTCGGGGACAAGAATGAGTTCAGGATCGAATCCGGCCGTCCGTAGCATCCCAAGAAGACGATTGCCGTAGAGTTCGGCGATGACAGGATTGGTGACCAGCATTAACCTGCCAGTGAAACCGGCCCTGGTCAAGAGTTCCGGCAAATGCCCAAGCATGCCCGCGCCTATGTGGATAGGGTAGCTGCGGTCGCCAAGGTCAATGGTAATCTGGGGATCTGACATGGCGCTATTTTACGGCAATCCTTCTCAGCTGTCGCGCCGAAGCGATGATTTCCTTGAGTTCGGATGGATGGATCATCTGGGCGGCATCGCAGCGGGCATCTTCCGGATGATCATGCACTTCAATCATAAGGCCCGCGGCGCCGGCGGCTATCGAGGCCAGGCTCATTGAGCGGATGAGATCGCGGCGGCCGGTGGCGTGGCTGGGATCGACGATGATCGGCAGGTAAGTTTCTTTTTGGATCACCGGCACGGCGGCCAGATCGAGCATGTAGCGGGTGAAATTCTTTCCTTTGCCCATGGGCACTATGCCGCGCTCGCACAGGATGATATCTTTGTTGCCCTCAGCTGCGATATATTCGGAAAAGCATAGAAACTCTTCGATAGAAGCGCCGAAGTGGCGCTTGAACATCACCGGTAAGTTCTTACGGGCAGCGGTCTGAAGCAGATCCTGGTCGTACATGTTGCGGGCGCCGATCTGAATCATGTCCACGTATTGGCTCACCAGATCCACCTGGGCCTCGCCGCGAACCTCGGTGACCACCGGCATGCCGAACTCCCGTCCGGCATCCCTAAGCCAGGTGAGAGCCTCGATCGCTTCCTCGGTACCGGCGGAACCGAGCCCCTGGAAGGAGTGGACTGAGGAGCGGGGTTTGAAGACACCGCCCCGGAGTACCTGAGCCCCGGCGGCCTGGCACTTCTCTGCGATACGGAACAGGTCGTCCCGGTTCTCGACGGCGCATGGCCCGGCGATAAATACCGGCTCATCTCCGCCAAACTCGATCTGGCCGACCCTGACAAAGCGAGTGCCCGTCTCGCCGTAGGCGCTGGAATATTCGCGGTTGATCAGTTTATAGGGCGCTTCTATCATCCTGGCCTCCTTTACTCCGGGAAGGGCTGCCAGGTGGGTAAAGTCCGCCTTGCTCTCGTCGCCGATGAGGCCGATGATGGTGAGATAAGCCCCGCGGGAGACATCGGTGCGCAGGCCGATCTTGGCGACCTCGTCGATGACGTGCTGCACCTGCTCCGCGGTGGCATCCTTTTTCATGATGATCATTTGTTTTTGTTTCCTTTCCTGATTTCCGTTTGGATTCCCTATAAACTGAAAAATCCTCCACTTGGGAGGATTTGTGCCTTTGTTTTATTGCTGATGCTGTTACGCGACTACGGCGTACCTCCCCGACGTGCCCTGCGGGCACCAGGTAAAGTAGTAATAGGCGTAATATTTGCGAACAGACATTTCGTAGAAGATAACACGGCCCAATGGAGTTGTCAAGGAAGGCGAGGGGAAGGTAGTGTATCAGTTTGAAATCCGAAATCGTTGACGGGCTAACAGTCTAAGTGATACTCTTTAAGCATGGTTAAACGCTCAAGCAAGAAAAAGGAAACCGATTTCGCCATTACCGCTTTTAGGGTAGTCCAGCAAGCCACAGAAGGCGAGCCTGAGCCTGCTAAAGAACCGGAGCAAGCACTCACCCCTGATGGCAAAAACGCCGCCGCTGTCGCGCTAGGACGCTTAGGCGGTAAAAAGGGCGGGAAGGCTAGGGCTGAAAAGCTGACTCCTGAACAACGAAAGGAAATCGGAAGAAAAGCGGCTCAGGCTAGATGGTCTCAAAAAGAGACGGGCAAATAATATCTAAGCCATTGATATATTCATAGTGGCGTCTATTGTTGGTGGCTAAAGCACAATCGTGGAGCAGTGCCGTAGAAGCTATCCAACAATCATTATCGTGATTGTCCATTGGGTGTCCATTTCTGGCACCATCATGTTTAATCGTTGCCCATTGCTGGCACAAAGAGTAATCATACGGGAGGACAACATAATTTTTAATCGTAGCTTCCATTTGAGCTACCTTTGCTTGTCCCCAAGCCCTTAAATATGCCCAATAATATAACTCAGCTATTGTTACAAACGATATTGCCACAGTTTTATTCAATAAAAATGGCTTATAAAACTCAGCTCTTGTATCTGCTTTAAGCAAATAGGAAACAACGTCCGTATCAACTAAGATTCTTGGCTTTGTTAATTCTGAAGGCGTCGTTATTATCAACTTCTAGCTCCGAATAGAGGCTAAAAACGCGTCGATATCCTCATCCTCAGGCCACCCCCCCATAATCACTTTAAGATCACTGACCGGATAAATCCCTTGTTGAGAAGCTAGTTCATCGAACTTAACATTTTTCCAGAAAGATGAAACCGGCGAGCTAGTTCCGCCTCCGAGTGATTCTTCGACCAGTTCCAAGTCCTTGATATACAGCATCGTGATTTTACCAGTGACGACGTCGTAATTTGCTTCGCCACGTGCCTGAACGAATTTCCGAACCAAGCTCAATATCTTTTCAGCCATTTGCTCATCAAATTGGCATAGCGTAGGTTCTCCAAAAGAAGGCTCAATCCGACATCTTAACCTGTCTTCTTTGGCATCAACAGAGGTTATTCGCCCCTCTATAGTTGCAAAAGACTGCTCGAATCTATTGATTTTAGTGATAACCTGTTCCCTAACAGGTTTACTATATTGGGCTTTACGCACGCCGAAAGGACTGTGAGAATTCAGATTGACGTTCTGAATTCCCCGGTCAATTATTTTCCCGGCATCACGCAACGTAATAAGAACGCCATGATCAAATTCAACCGGTAAGGGCTTACTTTCCTCAATGGCTCCTATCCCCTTCAAAAGAATGTCTACAGCTTGCTCTCCCATATCCCAACCAGGGAATTGATGCCCGTTTCGCCGTAGGTCGAGTTCAATGGCAAAGCTACCTTTTCTAACGGACACGATTTCTAATGCGGAAAGGCTTTGGGCTGTCTTTGAAGGCCTACCACTTTTAATTGATTCCCCAGTCTGTAACCGGTTGATTATTCTATCGATTGTAAGGCTTATATTCGAGACAAAGGTGGACAAATCATCGTACAAAATTCGGCCATCGTGAATTGAGTCGCCTTCAAATTTGAATCTAAGTAAGGAATTTTCGCTCATAAAATTATTGCCCTCCCTTTTGATAGCGTGATATACTATCCGCAAAGGGAGGCACAAAGTTGTTAGCGCAGCTTTGTGTCACTTACGGCCTACAAAACACTATTTAGTTTCGACCTGACAAAATAATAGCAGAAGCTCTTTCAGGTAACAATGGCCTGAGACTGTTTCTGCTATTATTTTTTTGTATTTTAGCCAAATTGACTAAATAATGCTTGACAAAGCATATACGCTCAAGTATAATATAGTCAATTAGAATTTAGGACACGAAGATGAACAAGCTAGACCTTAACCGCCGAGTCCAGATAGTGAAAGCCCTTTGTGAGGGGAACTCGCTCAGAAGCACCGCCCGAATGACAGGCGTAGCGGTCAACACCGTGGTCAAACTGCTAACCGAGCTTGGCTCTGCTTGCTTGGATTATCAGGATAAGGTTATGCGAAATCTGACTTGCCAGAAGCTACAATGCGATGAGATTTGGAGCTTCGTTTATTCTAAGGCCAAGAATGTCCCCGCCGAACACGAAGGGCAATTCGGTTATGGCGATGTTTGGACTTTCGTAGCTATCGACGCTGACACTAAGCTAACCCCTTGCTGGCATGTAGGTGCTAGGGATGCCGAAAATGCCTGTGATTTTATCAATGATCTCAAGGGTAGGCTGGCTAACCGAGTCCAGTTAACCACCGACGGTCATAAGATGTATCTCAATGCGGTTGAAAATGCTTTCGGTTCTGAAATCGACTTTGCTCAACTAGTTAAACTCTATGGGGAGACGGTTGAGGGGCAGAGACGATATAGCCCCGCTCAGTGTACCGGAACGATTAAGACGGTTATTCAGGGCAATCCCGACGAAAGCAAAGTGTCCACCAGCTACATCGAGCGTCAGAACCTTACAATGAGAATGAGCATGAGACGGTTCACCAGGTTGACTAACGCCTTTTCAAAGAAGCTAGAGAATCACATGTACGCCCTGGCTCTTTACTTCTTTCACTACAACTTCGTCAGGACTCATAAGAGCCTTGCTAATCCTTATCCGAGAACACCGGCGATGGCGGCGGGTGTCACTAACCGGATTTGGTCTTTTGAGGACGTTATCGGGTTGCTAGGATAGCAACCCGTAGTTATAATGCGGGGCAAGTGAGGGACTTCAGATGGATACGAATGTTATTTACTGCGGCGATTGTTTAGACAAGTTGAAGGAACTCCCAAGCGACAGTGTTGACCTGATTTACATTGACCCGCCATTCAGTTCAAACCGAAGTTACGTTGCCTTTTGGGAAGAACAGGAAGTTAGGCATTTTGAGGATAGATTTGAGGATGTTCAAGCGTATCTTGATTACATGTACCCCCGTGTTAAGGAAATGTATCGCGTTTTAAAACCTACTGGTGGGTTTTTGTATCATTGTGACTGGCATGCTTCACATTACGTTAAAGGGATGCTAGACCGTGGCGACTTATTTGGATATGAAAACTTCCAGAACGAAATTATTTGGTATTACCGTGGGGCTGGTATCTCAAAAAAACGGTTTGCCCGAAGGCATGACGTAATATTCTATTACTCTAAATCTAAGGAATGGTTTTTTGACCCCGACCCTGCCCGACAGCCGTACGCTGAAGCTACTGTAGAACGATTTAAGCATCATATAGGGAATGTTAGGGAAGGGCATGATTATGGATTACAGACATTGAATCCGAAGGGCAAACATCCTTACGATGTGATAACCGATATTCAGCCCGAAGCCCCTTCAGCATTGGCAAGGCGTGGTTATCCAACTCAAAAACCAGTCCCACTAATGGATAGGTTAATCCGTTGTTGTTCTGCCGAAAACTCAATAGTCTTAGATGCTTTTTGCGGATGCGGGACTACCCTGAAGGCTGCACAGATTGCCAAGCGAAAGTGGGTAGGTATTGATATTTCCCCTACAGCATGCCGCGAAATGGCAAAGCGATTGAGGGAGGAATGCGGGTTACGTGACGGCATAGACTTTAAACTACGAAGCATGCCGATGACCGTTGAAGAACTCCGCAAATATCCCCCGCACGAGTTCCAAAACTGGGCAATTATCGCACTGGGCGGGACACCCAACAAGTCGAAGGTGAGGGATATGGGGATAGATGGCAAACTCTATCCAATCGAAAACATTAGTAAAGAGAAAAAAACAGACCAGCCATATCTAGGCGGCAAAAACCTATTTGGCGATATTGACAATTACATCCCGATTCAAGTTAAGCGTACTGACCAGGTGGGACGACCCGAAATAGACACTTTTCAGACAGCCATGAAACGAGATGGCCGAAACAGGGGAATCTTTATCGGGTTTAGTTTTAGCCGTGATGCTGAAAAAGAAATCCGCCGAATTGAGCGGGAAGATGGTTTGAAAATTGAAATGGTCACGGTTGACGAACTAGTCAGCCAACTACTGGACAAGCAATTAGGTTAATTCAAACTGATACACTACCGAGGGGAATGGTCATTCCCCTCGCCTTCGGATGCTGCCCTCTCTACATTCGACAGGCTCAGTGCAGGCTTTAGCTCCTCTCCCACCAGGGGAGAGAAAATCCGGAATTACTCGACCCGGGTGGACAGGAAGACCTGGATGCCCATCTGACCGATCTGGTCCTGGGTGGTCTCGATCTCGTCGACGTGGCCATCCTCGTCGTCGAGGATGGACTGGAGGATGTCGCGGGTGGCGTTGTCGGCGACATCGCGGGCGAGCTTTACGGCGGCATTGTAAGATTTGACCGCACCGTTCTCCAAAACGAGGTCGTTGGCGAACATCTTGGGAACGTCGGCGCCGATGGACATTTTGCGATATTCAGAGACGATCGGGATACCCTCGAGGAAGAGGATACGGCTGATCAGTTTCTCGGCGTGCTTCATCTCGGTGATAGCGCGCTTCTGGATGGCCTTGTGGAGCTTGTCGAAGCCCCAGTTTTCACACATCTCGGCGTGGACCATGTACTGGTTGGTGGCGGTGAGTTCGTCGGCCAGTAGGGAATTAAGGGTTGCAATGAGCTGGGTATCGCCTTTCATTTTTTCCTCCTTGTTATTCTGTTGTAACTCAATACTACCACCGAAAAATGCGGTTACAAACAGAGTGGCTGTCAGCTATCAGCAATCAGTCGACAGTTTACAATTAGACTTCCATATCGCTTACGGTCCTCGGGGTGGCAACCTCACCCCAACCCTCTCCGTTGGCGGAGAGGCAGTAAAAAGGAAAGGTGATTATTTGACGGTTTCGGTAAGCAGTTCGGCTCGAATTGCTTATGACCGAGATTCTTTGTCCCGATGCTGGCGGATCGCAACGATGGAGAGGGGGCGGGTTAAAAACCCGCCCCTACGCGGGGAGACGTCCTCTCCTTTAATTCCTCTCCCAGCCGCGGGAGAGGAAAGCCTTATTATTTTTGCTCGTGTCGCCCATTCGTCGGGCGCAGGATTGGGCTGTTGACAGCCCATCTCCCAAGTGATACACTAACCGATTGTTGTGGCTTTTTGCCGCAAAGGCAGATGATGCATACAAGGCAGTCTGCCAGCGGGCTTAACGAAGGATGAGCTCGTCTCGTCCTTTATTTTTGTCCGGAATTATAAGGAGCACACGATGCCGACAGTGAACCAGTTGATCCGAAAAGGGCGCCATAAGCTGACCAAGAAGGCCAAGACGCCGGCGCTGCATTACAATTTCAACGCGCTCAAGAACCGCACCTCCTACGGCGCCGGTTCGCCCCAGAAGCGCGGCGTGTGCTTACAGGTCAAGACGACCACCCCCAAGAAACCGAACTCGGCTCTGCGCAAGATCGCCCGCGTCAGGCTTTCCAACCACATGGAAGTCACGGCCTACATCGGCGGCGAAGGGCACAACCTGCAGGAGCACTCGGTAGTACTTATCCGCGGCGGCAGGGTGCCTGATTTACCGGGCGTCCGCTACCACATCGTCCGCGGCACGTTGGATACCGCCGGCGTAGCCAACCGCAAGCAGGGCCGTTCCAAATACGGCGCCAAGGTCGCCAAGGCCGCAGCCAAGAAATAAACCCCTAGAGTTTCAGGGAGGCAATTAGAAGAGAAAATGGGAAGACGCAGTTCCGGAATCAAACACCCCGCGATGCCAGACGCCAAATATAACAGCGTTATCGTCTCCAAGTTCATCAACCGAATCATGGTCGACGGCAAGCAGAACACCGCCGAGGCCGTGATCTACGGCGCCATGGAGCTGATGGCCGCTCAGGAAGGCAAAGACGCAGTGACCCTGTTAGAGGCGGCGGTCAAGAACGTGACGCCGATGATCGAAGTCAAGGCACGGCGCGTCGGCGGCGCCAACTACCAAGTGCCGATCGAAGTCCGGCCGGATCGGGCCTTTTCCCTGGCGCTCCGCTGGCTGACCAAAGCTGCGAGGAGTCGCTCCGGCAAGTCTATGGCCGAGAAGCTTTCGGCCGAACTGTCCGACGCCTCCAAGGGCCTGGGCTCCGCCGTCAAAAAGCGCGAAGAGACCCACAAGATGGCCGAGGCCAACCGCGCCTTCGCCCACTACCGCTGGTAAACATAAAGGAAACCCGAAACACTTTTTATGGCACAAGAAACTAGAACTTTCGAATTAGATAAGATACGCAATATCGGCATCATCGCCCACATCGATGCCGGCAAGACGACGACCACCGAGCGCATCCTGTACTTCACCGGCCGGACCTACAAGATAGGCAACGTCGATGAAGGCAACACGGTCATGGACTGGATGCAGCAGGAGCGCGAGCGCGGCATCACCATCACCTCCGCCGCCACCGCCTGCCACTGGCACGACTACCGGATCAACATTATCGACACCCCCGGACACGTCGACTTCACCGCCGAGGTGGAGCGGTCACTGCGCGTCCTCGACGGCGGCGTGGTCGTTTTCGACGGCGTAGCCGGAGTTGAGGCCCAGTCCGAGACGGTTTGGCGCCAGGCTAACCGCTACGGCGTGCCGCGCATCTGCTTTATCAACAAGATGGACCGCACCGGCGCCGATTTCTACCGCTGTTTAAAGATGATCGAAGACAGGTTGAAGGCCCGCCATATCCCGGTGGTTATCCCCATCGGCAGTGGGCCTGAGGGCTTTGCCGGCATTATAGATGTCATCACCGGCAAGGTTTATTCCCACGACGGCGAACAGAACGTCAACGAGATGGTGGAGATTCCATTCCCGGCCGCCGAAAAAGAGCGCTTCGAGGCTGCCCGGCACCAGATGATCGAAAAGCTGGCCGAGCTGGATGACGAGATCATGTGCGCCTATCTGGATGGCAAGGACATCCCGGAAGCGGACATCCGCGCCGGCCTTCGCCGCGTCACTCTCTCTAACAAGGGCATCCCGGTTCTGTGTGGCAGTTCTTTCCGACAGAGGGGTGTCAAGCTACTGCTGGATGCCGTGGTCAACTATTTGCCCTCTCCCCTCGATACGCCGCCGGTGGTCGGCATCGAACCCAAGGGTCAGTCCGAGGTCAACCGCGCCGTCTCCGACGAAGCGCCGTTCTCCGCCCTGGCCTTCAAGGTCGTCTCCGACCCGTTCGTCGGCCGCCTGGTCTACCTCCGGGTTTATTCCGGGACTGTCGACGCCGGCGCCGGGGTGATCAACACCACCCGGGACCAGAAAGAGCGCATCGGACGCCTGCTCGTTATGCACGCCAACGCCCGTGAAGAGATAACCAAAGCCGACACCGGCTCCATCGTCGCTTCGCTGGGACTTAAGAATACCTTCACCGGCGACACCCTGTGCGACCCGGCCCACCCGGTGCTCCTGGAGAACATCAAGTTCCCCGAACCGGTAGTGTCCATTTCCATCGAGCCCAAGAC
Source organism: Dehalogenimonas etheniformans (assembly GCF_014672715.2). Classification (NCBI taxonomy): domain Bacteria; kingdom Bacillati; phylum Chloroflexota; class Dehalococcoidia; order Dehalococcoidales; family Dehalococcoidaceae; genus Dehalogenimonas; species Dehalogenimonas etheniformans. Next base: position 190,839 of record NZ_CP058566.2, read on the forward strand.
CCGCGCCGACCAGGACAAAATGGTGGACGCGCTACAGAAGCTGGCCGAGGAAGACCCGACCTTCAAGGTCACCTATAACGAAGAGACCGGCCAGAACATCATCGCCGGTATGGGCGAGCTGCACCTGGACGTTTTGGTCAGCCGCATGTTCACTGAACATAAAGTGGCGGCCAAGGTCGGCCAGCCGCGGGTAGCTTACCGCGAGACCATCACCACCGACGCCAAGGCCGAAGGCCGGTTTGTCCGCCAGTCCGGCGGTCGCGGCCAGTACGGCCACGTCAAGATCGAGGTCGTACCGAACACTGAATCGACCGATATCGAAGTCGCCGACGACATTCGCGGCGGCACGGTGCCGAAAAACTTCGTCAAGGCCGCCGCCGAAGGCATCAAGGAAGCCGCCGCCACCGGCGTCTACGCCGGGTACCCCATGGTGGGCGTCAAGGTGTCGATCTACGACGGCAGCTTCCACGAAGTCGACTCCAACGAAATGGCCTTCAAAACGGCCGGCTCGATGGCGCTCAAGGCTGCGGTGAATAAGGCCAATCCAGTGCTACTTGAGCCGATCATGAAAATGGAAGTGATGACTCCCGAGGAATACATGGGCGATATTATCGGCGACTTAAACTCCCGCCGCGGCCATATCGTCTCCATCGAGCCGCGGGGCGACACCACGGTCATCCATGCCTACGTGCCTCTAGCCGAGACCTTCGGTTATACCACCACTATCCGTGGCATCAGCAAGGGCCGCGCCACCTCGTCCATGGAATTTTATAAGTACCAGGAACTGCCGGCAAACATCGCCAAGACGGTAATGGAAGCCGCGGCAGTCGCGAAATAGGGGATATAGAAACGATGGGTAAACAAAAGATCCGCATCAAGCTCAAGGGGTTCGACCACAAGGTGCTCGACCAGTCAGCGCTGCAGATCGTCGAAGCGCTGGAGCGCACCGGCGCGGTCATCTCCGGACCGGTGCCGCTACCGACCCAAATTAAAAAGTACTCGGTTATCAGGGCTTCCTTCATCGACAAGGACTCCCAGGAGCAGTTCGAGGTCCGCACCCACAAGAGGCTTATCGACATCGTGGAAACGACCTCTAAGACCATCGACGCGCTGACCAGTCTCAATATGCCGGCTGGCGTCAGCATCGATATCAAGCTATAGGCGCTATTAGATTAACCTTTAGGAAACTAGAGATGATGAACGGTATTATCGGTAAGAAACTGGGCATGACCCAGGTCTACGGCGAAGGCGGCAAAGCAGAACCGGTAACGGTGCTTGCGGTCGGGCCGTGCACGGTCACCATGCTGAAAACAGTTGAGAAGGACGGCTACGCCGCCGCTCAATTGGGCTTCGGCACGGCCAAGAAACTGGCTAAAGCGGAGAAGGGTCACACCAAGGACCTGGGTGAATTCCGCCACCTTAGAGAGTTCCGCCTGGAAGACACTGCCGGCATCGAAGTCGGCGCCAAGATCGACGCCGGGCTGTTTGCCGACGGCGAACTGATCGATGTCACCGGCACCTCCAAGGGCAAGGGTTTTGCCGGCGGCGTCAAACGCCACGGCTTCCACGGCGGCGCCAAGACCCACGGCCAGAGTGACCGCCATCGTGCTCCCGGCTCTATCGGTTCCACGACCACACCCGGGCGCGTCTATCCGGGCACCCGGATGGCCGGGCACATGGGCCATGAGCAGGTCACCGTCCGCAGCCTCAAGGTGGTCAAGGCCGACAAAGAGAAGAACCTGCTCCTGGTGCGCGGGGCCGTCCCCGGCGCCAAGAACGGTCTCATCCTGATTAAAAAATCGAAGAAGAGCAAGTAAATGGAAATTGCCGTTTATAACACCCAGGGCCAGGTAGTCAAGAACCGGAATATCAGCGAAGCAGTGTTCGGCGTCTCGATGAACGAGGCGGTGGTGCACCAGGCGGTGGTCGCTCAAGCCGCGAATGCCAGGCAGGGCACCCAGAGCACCAAAGGCCGCAGCGAAGTGGCCGGATCATCCAAGAAGCTGTTCCGCCAGAAAGGCACCGGCGAAGCCCGTGCCGGCTCGGTCAAGAGCGGCCTGCGGCCCGGCGGCGGCATCATATTCGGACCCAAGCCGCGGGATTTCGGCAAAGCCTTGCCCAAGAAGGTCAGGCAACTGGCCATCCGCTGCCTTTTATCCGACAAATTTTCCAGCGGCGGCCTTAAGGTCATTGAAGGCTTCAATTTCGAAGCGCCCAAGACCAAAGACATGGCGGCTCTTTTGACCGCACTCGAGTGTGTGCCCTCAGCCATCGTAGCCACCTCCGGCGTGGACGAGAAGGTCGTGCTGTCGGCCCGCAACCTGCCCAAGGTCAAAACCACCCCGGCCAACCTGCTCAACGTGGCCGACCTCCTGAAGTACGACAAGTTGCTTCTCACCGAGGAAGCGCTTGCCGTGGTCGAGAAGGTCTGGGGCGGCGAGGCCGTTTAAGGAGAGGCAATGCATATTTTAGACGTATTAAAGAAGCCGCTGATCACCGAGAAGAATGCCCGGCTGCAGGAAGCCAACCAGTATGCCTTCGAGGTGTCGAGCGAAGCCACCAAGCCCCAGATCAAGGCGGCGGTGGAATCCGCGTACAAGGTGACGGTGACCGGGGTCAATGTCCTCACCGTCAAAGGCAAGGAAAAGCGCATGGGGCGCGGTTTGTACCGGGCTCCGAACTGGAAGAAAGCCCTGGTGACCCTGAAAGCGGGCGACAAGATCCAGTTCTTTGAAGGGGTATAACTATGGCACTTAAAGAATACAACCCGACTTCGGCGGGCCGCCGGCACCAGACCGGGTACTCCTTCGAGGAGATTACCAAGGCCAGGCCGGAAAAGTCGCTCATCATGACCGTCAAGCAGGACGCCGGGCGCAACAGCCAGGGCAAATTGACGGTGAGGCATCGCGGCGGCGGTGCCCGGAAGATCGTCCGGATCATCGATTTCAAACGCGAGAAGATCGGCATTCCCGGCAAGGTGGCGGCCATCGAGTACGACCCGCACCGCTCGGCGCGCATCGCCCTGATCTTCTATGTAGACGGTGCTAAGCGCTACATCCTGGCGCCCCAGGGCTTGAAGGTCGGCGAGACGATCATGACCGCCCCCGACGCTGAACTAAAGCCCGGCAATTCGCTGCCGCTGCAGAACATGCCTTCGGGCACGCTAATCCATAACATCGAACTCGAGCCGGGACGTGGCGGCAAGCTGGTTCGTTCAGCCGGCGCGGCTGCCCAGCTCATGGCCAAGGAGGGTGAGTACGCCCTGGTCCGCCTGCCCTCTGGCGAAGTGCGGCGGGTGCGCATCGAGTGCTACGCCACCGTCGGCGTCGTCGGCAATGAGGAACACCAGACGGTGTCGCTGGGTAAGGCCGGGCGCAAGCGCCACATGGGCTTCCGGCCCACGGTCAGAGGCTCGGCGATGACGCCCCGTGACCATCCGCACGGCGGCGGCGAAGGCCGCACGCCCATCGGTATGGCTGGACCGAAGACGCCCTGGGGCAAGCCGGCGCTGGGTTACAAGACCCGCGACAAATCCAAGCCTTCGAATAAACTTATCGTCAAGCGGCGGAGGTAGATAATAAATGTCACGTTCTGTTAAAAAAGGCCCTGCAGTCGAGGCCAAACTGATGAAACGGGTCGAGGAAGCAAACCGCTCCGGCAAAAAGGTACTCATCAAGACTTGGGCGCGCTGGTCAACGATACTGCCTGAGATGGTAGGCCTCAATATCGGCGTCCATGACGGCCGGCGGCATATGCCGGTGTTCATCACCGAGAACATGGTAGGCCACCGGCTGGGCGAGTTCGCCGCCACCCGAACCTTCCGCGGCCACGGTTCGGGCAAGGCTGCCGAAGCCGCGCCGGCAAAGAAACAAGGGGCATAAATTATGCAGGTTAAAGCAGTATCAATGAACACCGGGGTTCCGGCCAGCAAGGTCAGGCTGTATATCGACTTGGTGCGGGGCAAGACGGTCGCCGAGGCCCTGGCCATCCTGAAATTCGCCCCATCGCCGTCGGCGGTAAGCGTGGCCAAGACGGTCAAATCTGCCGCCGCCAATGCCGAGAACAACTACCAGCTGGAACCGTCCGCTCTTAAAGTCGTCAAGATTTTCGCCGACGGCGCACCGATGATGAAACGTCACAAGCCGCGTTCCCGCGGCCGGGCGTCGCCGATTCTGAAAAGGTCGAGCAATATCACCGTCGTCGTGGCTGACCAGGAGGTTTAATGGGACGCAAGGTTCATCCGTACGCTTTCCGCATCGGGGCTATCAAGGGCTGGAATGCCAAGTGGTACGCCGATAAGCACTTCTCGGACAATCTCCTGGAAGACCTGAAGCTGCGGCAGGGCATCAAGCAGAAATATGTCGATGCCGGCATCTCCAACATCGAGGTCGAACGCCAGGCCAACAAGGTCTCGGTGACCGTGTCCACTTCCCGGCCGGGCATCGTCATCGGCCGCGGCGGCCAGCGCGTCGACGAGATGCGCAAGTTTCTGGAAGAGCTGGCCGGCAAGAGGATCCAGCTCAACATCCACGAGATCGGCCAGCCGGAACTGGACGCCTTCCTGGTGGCCCGGTCGGTTGCCGACCAGATGGAGCGCCGCATCGCCTACCGCCGCGCCATGAAACAGGCGATGTTCCGCACCCGGCAGTCCGGGGCCAAGGGCATCAAGATCGCCTGCGCCGGGCGCCTGGGCGGCGTTGAAATCGCGCGGCGCGAAATGATGCATGATGGCCGCGTGCCGCTGCACACCATTCGGGCTGACATCGATTACGGTTTTGCCGAGGCTAAGACCGCCTTGGGCCGCATCGGAGTCAAGGTATGGATCTACCGCGGCGATATTTTGCCTGAAAATAAGGCTGAGGCCGAGGAAGCCGAAATGACCGAGATGACGCCGGCGGCGCCCGTGGTTCAGCCCGCGGCTAAGAGCGAAGCCACGGCGGCGGAGAGTCCGGCCGCCCCTGCGGCCGCCCCGGCAGCCGAAGCCAAACCGCGCAGCCGCAAGAAAGCCGAAACCGCGGTTGAGACCGCCGCCCCGGCCGCAGACGCCGCTCCGGCGCCCAAACGGCGCAGCCGCAAGGCGGAAGAGAAAACTGAAGAGGCCTAACTCCGGCCTTTATTAGAGGGATACCATGCAGCAACCAAAACGAGTCAAATACCGCAAGAGCCATAAGGGCCATCGCCACGGCGAGGCCCAGGCCGGCAACAAGATCGATTTCGGTGATTTCGGATTACAGGCCACCTCGACCGCCTGGGTTACCGCCCGGCAGATCGAAGCCGCCCGGCGCGCCATGACCCGCTATATTAAGCGCGGCGGTAAGGTGTGGATCCGCATCTTCCCCGATCACCCGGTCACCTCCAAACCGGCTGAAACCAGAATGGGTTCCGGCAAGGGAGCCCCAGACCACTGGATCGCCGTGGTCAAGCGCGGCCGGGTGCTGTTCGAAATGGGCGGCGTGGACGAAGGTACGGCCCGCGAGGCTATGAGGCTGGCGGCCTATAAGCTGCCGCTTCAGTCGAAATTCGTCGCCAAGACCGCCGAGGCGGCGGTCGCTACGACAGAGGAGGTGGCGTAACATGAAAATCGAAGAGATCAGGCACCTGTCAGCCGAGCAGATCAGGAAAGAGCTGGACGGCGCCCACCGCGAGTTCATGGAACTGCGCTTCAAACTGGCGACGAAACAACTGGTCAACCACCGGCAACTGCCGGAGGTCAAGAAGAGGATAGCCCAATTCCAGACGGTGCTCCGCGAGCGCGCGCTGGGCATAAGGTAGGATAAGATGGAACACAAACCCCAAATCAAGACGATGATCGGGCGGGTGGTATCCGACAAGATGATGAAAACGGTTATCATCGAGGTCGAGGGCCGCCGCCAGCATCCGATTTACAAGAAGGCGTACAAGGTGGTCAAGAAATTCCAGGTCCATGACGAAGCCGGGCAAGCCCATTACGGCGATGTCGTGGAAGTGGTCCCCAGCCGCCCGCTGTCACGCACCAAGCACTTCCGGGTGCTGCGCGTCCTCACCAAGGGCGAGGTAGCTGAGTCTGCCGAACTCAAGGAGATCACCTAAATGATACAGGCTTATACGCGCCTCAAGGTAGCCGATAACACCGGCGCCAAGTCTCTGATGTGCGTCAACGTCCTGGGCGGCAGCGGCAAGCGCCGCGGCCGGATCGGCGACGTTATCGTCTGCTCGGTCAAGCGCTCATCTCCGGATTCCGCGGTCAAACAGGGCACCGTGGTCAAGGCGGTTATCGTGCGCCAGGTATCGCCGCTGCGCCGATCCGACGGCTCCTACATCAAGTTCGACGACAACGCCGCTGTCATTTTAACCGATAAAAACGAACCCCGGGGCACCCGCATCTTCGGTCCCGTAGCCCGAGAGCTGCGCGACAAGAAATTTTTAAAGATCCTGTCCCTGGCGCCGGAGGTCTTATAACGAATTATGAAAATCAAAAAAGACGATAACGTACTGGTCATCGCCGGTAAAGACCGGGGTAAGACGGGCAAGGTCAGGCTGGTTTATACCGCCAAGAATCGCGTCCTGGTCGACGGCGTCAATATGGCTAAAAAGCATTCCAAGGCCCGCGGCCAGGTGAAACAAGCTGGCATCATCGAGCGCGAGGCGCCGATAGAGGCCTCCAATGTCATGCTGCTGTGCAGTAAATGCGGCAAGCCGTCCCGCCTGGGCGACCGCCGGCTGGCCGATGGCAAAAAGGTTAGAGTGTGCAAATCCTGCGGCGAGGTAATCGACTAACATGGCCGGACTTAAAGAAAAATACATTAAAGAAGCCGTGCCGAGGCTGAAACAGGCCTACGGCTACGAGAACGTCATGCAGGTGCCGCGCATCACCAAGGTGGTGCTCAACGTCGGTGTCGGCAAGGAAGCCTCCGCCAACCCCAAGGCAGTGGAGACCGCCCAGGCCGATTTGGCGTCCATCGCCGGGCAGCACCCGGTGATCACCCGCAGCAAGCGGTCCATCGCCAACTTCAAGCTCAGGGTGGGCATGCCCATCGGTCTCAAGGTAACGCTTAGAGGCGCGGCCATGTACAACTTCCTGGAGAAACTCATCAGCGTCGTGCTGCCGCGCCTCCGCGATTTCCAGGGCGTGCCGACCGACGCCTTCGACGGTCGGGGCAGTTATGCCCTGGGTCTCAAGGAACAGACGGTTTTCCCGGAGATCGATTTTTCCAAGGTCGACAAACTGCGCGGGCTGGAGGTCTGCATCGTCACCACAGCCAAGACGGACGCCGAGAGCCGGACCCTCTTAGAGGGTATCGGTATGCCGTTCGCCAAAGAATAGAGGTAACAATGGCTAAGACATCTAAAATCGTCAAATCCAAGCGGACTCCCAAGTTCAAGGTGCAGCAGCACAACCGCTGCCTTAAGTGCGGCCGGCCGCGCGGCTACATCCGCCAGTTCGGTCTGTGCCGCATCTGCTTCCGCGAGCTGGCCCTCCAGGGCCAGATCCCGGGCGTCCGGAAGTCGAGCTGGTAAATGAAAAATATGCTTAAGCAATTACAGGGGGAAGCCCGATGACTGATCCTATTGCCGATATGCTGACCCGGATTAGAAACGCCGCCATGGCCGGGCACGAGACGACGACCATCCCGGCCTCGCGCATCAAGCAGAACATTGCCAAGCTCCTAAAAGCGGAGGGTTTCATCTCCGGCTTCGAGGTTACCGGCACGAAACCCGAACGCCAGATCAAGGTGACGCTGCGCTACGACGAAAAGGGTACCCCGGCGGTGTCCGGCCTGGAGCGCGTCAGCAAGCCGGGCTTAAGGGTCTACGTCCAGCGCGGCGAGATCCCCCGCGTTTACGGCGGGCTGGGCGTGGCCGTTTTGTCCACCCCTCAGGGTGTAATGACCGGGTATCAGGCCTGGCGGGCCGGTGTCGGCGGCGAACTCCTGCTCAAAGTTTGGTAGAGTCTAGAGGATACTGAAATGTCACGAATTGGAAAATTGCCGGTGGCCGTGCCCAAAGGGGTCAAGGTCGCCATCAATGGCGACACTGTAACCGTCACCGGCCCCAAAGGCGAACTTAAAAGGACCTTCTCCCCGGAGATGGCCATCACCCAGGAAGACGGCAAGCTGGTGGTCAAGCGGCCTTCGGATGCCCAGCAGCACAAGGCCCTCCACGGTCTTTCCCGGACGCTCCTGGCCAACATGGTCAAGGGCGTCAGCGAGGGTTACGAGAAAGGCCTCGAGATCGTCGGCGTCGGCTTCAGGGCTGAGAAATCCGGCGAGACCCTGGTGCTCAGGGTCGGCTATTCCCACACCGTCGAGGTGGCCCCCGAAAAGGGCATCACCTTTACCGTCGAAACGCCGACCAAGCTCAAGGTCGTCGGCATCGACAAGGAGCGGGTAGGCCAGGTGGCGGCCGAGATCAGAGGCGTCAAAAAGCCCGATGCCTACAAGGGCAAGGGCATCCGCTATGCCGGCGAGAGAATCAAGTTGAAGCCCGGCAAAGCGGTCGGAAAGGCGGCTAAATAATGGTTAAACAGACATCCAGAGCGGCGCGGCTGATGCGCCACGAACGGCTGCGCAAAACCCTGTCGGGCACTGCGAACCGTCCCAGGTTGTGCGTCTTCCGCTCGCTGGAACATATATATGCCCAGGTTATCGATGATAAGCGCGGCGCCACCCTGACGCAGGCCTCAACCCTCGATGCCGAACTGAAGACACAGTCGGCGGACAAGAAGAAAATGGACCAGGCGGAACAGGTCGGCAAGACCATCGCCAAGCGAGCCCTGGACGCCGGGATCAAGGAAGTGGTCTTTGACCGCGGCGGCAATAAATATCACGGCCGGATCAAAGCCCTAGCCGAGGCGGCCCGTTCCGCCGGACTTTCGTTTTAGGAGCCTCTATGGTAAAAGGAATGATTTCCAAGATCGATCCCCAGGAGCTGTCGCTCAACGATAAGCTGATCTATATCAACCGGGTGACCAAGGTGGTCAAAGGCGGCAAGCGCATGGCCTTCTCCGCTCTCGTGGTCACCGGCGACGGCGCCGGGCATGTCGGCGTGGGCATGGGCAAGGCCAAGGAAGTGCCGGTGGCTATCGCCAAGGCTTCGGCCACCGCCAAAAAGCACCTGATCAAGATCGACATGAACGGCACCACCATCCATCACGAGATCCGGGTGAAATTCGGCGCCGCCGAGGTCTTCCTGAAACCGGCCGCCCCGGGCACCGGCATCATCGCCGGCGGTTCGGTCCGGGCTGTTCTGGAGACCGCCGGGGTCAAGGACATCCTGACCAAATCGCTCGGCAGCCCGAACAAGGTCAATGTCGCCCGGGCGACGATCGCCGCCCTGGCCCAGGTCCAGAACCCCAAGGACGTGCTGGCCAAACGGCGCGCCGGCGTTACCGCCGAGGAGGGCGCCAATGGCTAAGATTTCCATCACCCTGGTCAAGAGCGGCATCAAGTACAAGTTCGATCAGAAAGATACCCTGGAGTCGCTGGGTTTGAAAAGACTGCACCAGACGGTCGTCCAGGAAGACAACCAGGCCATCCGGGGCATGATCCAGAAAGTCAGGCACCTGGTGACCGTGGCGGAGGCAAAATAGTGAAAGAACATGAATTAATGCCGTCAGCCGGCGCGGCCAAAAGCCGCAAGCGGGTTGGCCGGGGCGACGCCTCGGGCCACGGCAGCTATTCCGGTCGCGGTATGAAAGGCCAGAAAGCGCGGGCCGGCGGGCGCGTCCGTCCCGGATTTGAGGGCGGCCAGAACCCGCTGATCAAAAAGCTGCCCCAGAAGCGCGGTTTCGTCAATCCCTTCCGCGTGGAATATGACGTGGTCAACGTCGCTGAGCTAAACCATTTCGAGGCCGGCACCGTGGTCACCCCGGAACTCTTGGTCTCGGCCAAGGTATTGAAATCAGCCGCCAAGCCGGTCAAGGTTCTGGCCGACGGTGAAGTCGACCGGGCGCTTACCGTCCGGGCCAACGCCTTCAGCATCGAGGCCAAGGCCAAGATCGAAGCTGCCGGCGGCAAAGTAGAGGAAATCTAATGCCGGAGAAATCGGGCCGACCCAAGCTGCTCCAGGCGATGTTCGATGCCTTCAGCCTGCCGGATCTACGGCGGCGCATCCTCATCACCCTTGGCATTTTGCTGGCTTTCCGGGTTGTCGCCCACGTGCCCATGCCGGGTGTCGATTCCGCCGCGCTGGCGAACATGATGGAATCAAATCCCATCCTGGGCATGCTCGATATTTTCTCGGGTGGCGCTCTTAAAAACTTCAGCCTGCTGGCCCTCGGGGTTTACCCCTATATCACCGCCAGCATCGTCATGACCCTCATGACGCCCATCGTGCCCGCCCTCCAGAGGCTGTCACAGGAAGGCGAGTCCGGGCGCAACAAAATCAATTTGATCACTCACTGGCTGACCGTACCCCTGGCCGCGCTGGGCGGCTGGGGCCAACTGGTCCTCATGCAGCGCGAGGGGGTGGTGGCTGCTTCCGAGCCTCTGATGACTGCCGCCATCATCATCTCGCTGACTGCCGGCACCCTGTTCCTGGTGTGGCTGGGCGAGCAGATAACCCAGTACGGCATCGGCAACGGCGTGTCCATCATCATCTTCGCCGGCATCGTCGCCGGGCTGCCGACACTTATCGGGCAGGGTTACCTGGCAAAAGACCAGTTCCTGGGTCTGGCGGCTTACCTTATTATCGCTCTGCTGATCACCATCCTCATCGTCATTTTCACCGAGGCCCACCGGCGCATACCGGTGCAGTACGCCAAAACGGTGATCAAGAGCGGCCGGATGTACCGCCAGAGCGGCGCTTCCCATATACCGCTCCGGGTCAATACCGCCGGCATGATCCCGCTTATCTTCGCCTCGGCGCTGGTCATCTTCCCGGGCACCATCGCCAGCTACTTCATGAATCCGGCGGGCTCTGACCCCAACTTCGCCAACACCATATACAACTGGTTCAACCCCAACACTGGTCTGCCGGTAGGGTTGTTCTACTGGGTGCTGTTCTTCCTGCTGACCATCGCTTTTGCCTTCTTCTATACCATGGTCGTCTTCGAGCAACAGGACCTACCGGGCACGCTGCAGAAGCAAGGCGGTTTCATCCCGGGCATCCGGCCGGGTAAGCAGACGGCCAATTACCTGAACGCGGTTATCCGCAATATCACCTGGGGCGGCGCGTTGTTCCTGGCGCTGGTGGCGGTCTTTCCGTTCATTGCAAACCAGATCACCGGGGTGCAGACGCTCCAGCTCTCCAGCTTCGGCATGCTTATCGTCGTCGGTGTGGTGCTGGACACCATGAAGCAACTGGAAGCCCAGCTGGTGATGCGCCGCTACGAAGGCTTTATCAAGTAGTGCAGTTTAATGTATAATATAGTTTTTCTGGGCGCTCCGGGCGCAGGCAAAGGGACTCAAGCCGCTGTGGTGGCCGAAAAAATGGGCATGGCCCATGTGGCTACCGGCGATCTGTTCCGCAAGCACATCGCCTCAGGCGATGAACTGGGCCGAGAGGTCAAATCGTACCTTGACAAGGGGCAACTGGTGCCCGATGAAGTGACCGTGGCCATGGTGCTCAACCGTATCGGCCAACTCTCTGCGGTTAAAGGTGTTATTCTTGACGGCTTTCCGAGGACGCTGGCACAGGCCGAAGCCCTCGACAAGGCTTTGAAGAAAACCGGCGAGAAAGTCGGTCGGGTGATCTATTTTGCAGTACCGGAGACCGAACTGGTGAAGAGGTTATCCGACCGCTGGATTTGCCGCGGCTGCCAGGCACCCTACACCGCCGCCGACCGTTCGGCTTCTGAAAAATGCCGGAAATGCGGCGGGGAGTTGTACCAGAGGACGGACGATACTCCGGAAACGGTACAGAAGCGCCTGACCGTCTACTTTAAAGAGACGGCGCCGCTTATCGAGTACTACCGCAAGGCGCGCAGCCTGGTGGAAGTGAATGGCACAGGCGAGGTCGAGGCGATCACCGGCCGCGTGGTGGCGGCGCTGAAAAAGGCTTAATGGGTATTATTTTAAAATCGGAAAGGGAAATAGCGCTGATGCGCCGGGCCGGCATAATACTGGGCACGGTGCTGCAGGAGCTTAAATTAAAACTCAGACCTGGCATGAAAACGGCGGAACTAGACACACTGGCTGACACGATGCTGCGGAAAATGGGCGCGGTCCCCTCCTTCAAGGGTTACCGCGGCTTTCCGGCGAGCGTGTGCGTCTCGATAAACGAAGAGATCGTTCACGGCATCCCCGGCGAGCGTATCCTCAAAGAGGGCGACATCGTCTCGCTGGACCTGGGCGACATCGTCGAGGGTTTCCAGGCCGATTCCGCGTTGACCGCCGGGGTAGGGCAGATCTCAAAGGAAGCGGCTGATCTTATAGCCGCCACTGAAGGCGCCCTTAATGCCGGTATCGCGGCCGCCAAACCGGGCAACCGGCTGGGCGATATCGGTTCGGCGGTGCAGAATTATGCCGAGAGCCGCGGTTACGGCGTGGTCAGAGAATACGCCGGTCACGGCATCGGCCAATCGATGCACGAAGACCCGTCGGTGCCCAACTACGGCCGGCCGGGCAACGGCATGGTGCTGCGGCGGGGCATGACCCTGGCGCTGGAGCCGATGTTGAACCTGGGCACCTGGCGCACCAAGGTCGGCGCCGATGCTTGGACGGTATCTACCGCCGACGATAAGCTGTCGGCCCACTTCGAGCACACCATCGCCATCACCGACGGCGAGGCGGAGGTACTGACGCTGGCCAGGTAGGCGGCGGAATTATGCCTAAGAAAGACGCTATCGAGGTCGAGGGTACGGTGCTGGAGGCGCTGCCCAACGCCAGTTTCAGGGTGGAACTGGCCAACGGGCACGAGGTGCTGGCCCATATCTCGGGCAAGATGCGGGTCCATTACATCAGAATACTGCCGGGCGACAGGGTTTTAGTCGAGCTTTCGCCCTATGACCTGACCCGGGGTCGGGTCACCTACCGGTTCAAGTCGTAACGGGACAAGGAGTTAGAAGTGAAAGTCAGGGCATCGGTCAAGACAAGATGCGAAAAATGTAAAATCGTGCGGCGCAACGGCGTGGTCAGGAACATCTGCACCAACGTCAAGCACAAGCAGCGCCAGGGTTAAGGAGAAAATATGGCACGTATCGCCGGTGTAGATATTCCAGAGAACAAGCAGGTGCTGTATTCCCTGCCGTACCTTTACGGCATCGGTCCGGCCCTGTCGGCGAAAATCCTGGCGCGGCTCGATATCGAGCCGACGACCAAGGTGAACGCCCTTACCGAAGAGGAACTCAACCGTCTCCGCGAGGTCGTCGACAAGGAGTTCCGGGTCGAGGGCGATCTGCGCAAGGAGATCAACCTGAATGTCAAGCGGCTGATTGACATCGGCTCCTACCGCGGCATGCGCCATCGCCGCAGCTTGCCGGTACACGGGCAACGCACTCGCACTAACGCGCGCACCCGCCGCGGTCCCAGAAAGACCGTCGCCGGTCGCGGCCAGAAGCGCGGCGCGGCTAAGAAGTAACCTACCACACTGATTAGGAGGCAAAATGGCAACCAAGAAAAGGGTTGGCGTCAAGAAAAAAGAGAAGCGTAATATACCGGTAGGCAAGGCCTACATCCAGGCGACGTTCAACAATACGATCGTCACCCTGGCCGATCCGCAGGGCAACGTCCTGGCCACCACCAGTTCCGGCAACGCCGGCTTCAAGGGCTCCCGCAAGGGCACCCCTTACGCCGCCCAGATGGCTGCTACGAACTGCGCCAAGAAGGCCATGGAAAGCGGCCTGCGCCAGATCGAGGTCTTTGTGAAAGGTCCGGGCTCGGGGCGCGAAGCGGCCATACGCTCGCTGCAGGCCGCCGGCCTGATCGTCACCGGTATCCGCGACGTGACGCCGATTCCCCACAACGGTTGCCGCCCTCCCAAGAGAAGGAGGGTGTAAGAGAGGACTATGGCTAGATATTATTTGGCAGTCTGCCGACAGTGCCGCCGCAGCGGCGAGAAACTCATGCTCAAGGGTAACAAGTGCTTTTCGCACTGTACCTTTGACAAGCGCCCCAAGCCGCCCGGACCGCAGCCCAACCGGCCGCGCCGCATGTCCGACCGCGGCACGCAGCTCCGCGAGAAGCAAAAGATCCGTTATTCTTTCGGTATGCTGGAGCGCGAGTTCCGGCGCTTCTTCGCCGAAGCCGAGCGTCAGCCCGGCGTTACCGGCGACACCCTGATGCTGCTCCTGGAACGACGGTTGGATAACGTCGTCTACCGCCTGGGACTGGCCGATTCCCGCGCCCAGGCACGGCAACTGGTGCGCCACGGTCATATTATGGTCGGCGGCAAGAATATCGATATCCCGTCATACCTGGTCAAGGAATCGGAAACCATCGCTTTCAAGGAGCAGAGTTTAAAGACCGGGTATTACAAGCGTGTCCTAGAGATCATCGAGTCCAAGGCGGTACCCCAGTGGTTGACCCTGGACCGCAAAAATCTTACCTGCAAGGTAGTCTCGCTGCCCACCACCGCCGACCTGGACCAGAAGCTGGACGCGCGGGCAGCAGTTGAGTACTACTCTCGTTAGTTTTTGGTCTGTCTAAAGGAGGTAGGCTGTGTCAGATATTGCCCAGCCCATAATTGAAACAAAAGAGGCCAGCGGCGACTACGCCCATTTTGTCGCCGAGCCACTCGATAAAGGCTTCGGCACCACCCTGGGCAATGCCCTGAGGCGGATACTGTTGTCATCTCTGCCGGGAGCCGCGGTCACCCAGGTGCGCATCGAAGGCGTGCAGCACGAGTTTTCGCCGCTGCCCAAAGCCAAAGAAGACACCATGGATTTCCTGCTGAATCTTAAAGGGCTTCGATTGAAATCCCTGGCCAATAGGCCGGGCCGGCTCATCCTCGATGTCAAAGGCAAGAAGCGGATCACCGCCGCCGACATCGAACCCTCGAACGATTTCGAAGTCGCCAATCCCGACCTGTACCTGTTGACTCTGGACGATAAGGACGCCCACCTGTATATGGAAATGGACGTCGAACTGGGCCGGGGTTACATTCTGGCCGATTCCAAAGAAAACCCGACCATCGGCACCATTCCCCAGGACGCCATCTTCAGCCCGGTGGAGAAGGTTAACTACACTACCGAGCCGGTCCACATGGGGCAGGAGACGGGCTACGAGCGCCTGCACCTCCACGTCTGGACTGACGGCACTATCTCGCCGTCCCAGGCTCTGTCCGAGTCGGCGGCGATACTGCTGAAGCAGTTCCAGCCGTTCACCTCGGTCGGCGGAGCGCCGGTGATCGTCCACGAGAAGCGGGTCGAGAAACTGGCTATTCCCGAAGAGAAGTTCAACATGCCCATCGAGCAGCTCGACCTGTCGGTGCGGTCTTTGAACTGCTTGCGCCATGCCGGCATCACCACCGTCGGCGAGGTCATGACCCGGGGCATCGACGAACTTATGGGTCTCCGGAACTTCGGCCTGAAGAGCCTGAACGAACTGGAAGAGCGGCTGCAGGTCTTCGGCCTGTCGCTGAACCCGGGCGATGGCTGCCCGCCGGAAGAAGCGCCGATCTTGGCCGAGGAAGAAGAAGAAAAGAAACCCAAGCGCAAACGCTCACAGGCGGCTGCGGAGTAAGGTGAAATAGAATGAGACACGGAAATCTTGTCAAGCGGTTCGACCGCGATAAAGGCCAGCGCGAAGCGCTGTTCCGCGGTCTGGTAACCGACCTTTTGGGTTATGAGAAGATCACGACCACCGAGCCCAGGGCCAAGGAGATCCGGCGCGTCGCCGAGAAGATGGTCACCCTGGGCAAGCGCGGCGATCTGAACGCCCGCCGCCAGGCCATGGCTTATATCTATGACGAGAAGATCGTCGAAAAACTGTTCGGCGACCTGGCCAAGCGCTACGCCGAACGAGCCGGCGGCTACACCCGGGTCATCAAGATCGGGCCGAGGCTCGGCGACCAGGCTCCCGAAGCAGTGGTGGAGCTCGTCAAGTAAGATTTACCCTTGATCGGTACGTTGGCAACCAAAGTAGCTTTAATAATTGAATATGACGGCACCAGGCTGGTGGGGTCGCAGTACCAGAGCCGGGGCGCCACGGTCCAGTCGGAACTGGAGGCGGCTATCGAAAAGCTGACCGGGGAAAAGCTCCGGGTGCTGCTTGCCAGCCGCACCGACACCGGGGTTTCAGCCCAAGGCCAGGTGGCCTGTTTCCGCGGCGCGTTGAAGCTGCCGCCGGAGCGGGTCATGGGCGGGTTGAACCGCTTCCTTCCCGATGACATCGCGGTGAAGGCGGTCTACCGGATACCGGACTCGCTGGATGTTCGTCGGGAGGCGGTCAGCCGGGAGTACGTCTACCGCATCTGGAACAGCCCGGTGCCATCGCCTTTGAACGAGCGCTTTCGCTTCCGGGTGGCAGTACCGCTGGACGAACAGGCGATGGACGCGGCAGCCAAAACGCTCGCCGGCACCCACGACCTGGCAGCCTTCGGCAGCGCGGGAGCATCTGGCAAGAGCACGGTGCGCACCGTCTATGAAGCGGGAGTTAACCGCGAGGGGCTGGAATTGTCCTTCCGGATGGTGGCCAGCTCGTTCCTGACCCACCAGATCAGGAACACCGTGGGCGCCCTGATAAAAGTGGGGCAGGGCAGGATGAGTCCCGAAGAGTTCGGGGCATTATTGGAAGTTAAAAAACCGGGATCGGCCGGTCCGGCAGCGCCGGGCAAAGGGCTGTGCCTGGTGAAGATAAACTACCTGAGAGACTTGGGAGATTACAATGAAAACATTTAGCGTCAAGGCGGGGGATATCACCCGCGAGTGGCACGTCATTGATGCCGAGGGCAAGGTCCTGGGGCAGGTGGCGGCCCAGGCGGCGGTCTGGCTGCAAGGCAAGCACAAGCCGACCTTCAGCCGGCATCTGGACACAGGCGACGGCGTCATCATCATCAACGCCGGCAAGATAACCGCCACCGGCAAGAAGGGCACCGATAAATTTTACTATCGCCACTCCGGCTACCCGGGCGGGTTCCGCAAGGAAAGCCTGAACGAAGCCCTGGAGAAGAAGCCGACCTTCCCGCTGGAGCATGCCATCCGCGGCATGCTGCCGCGCAACCGCCTTGGTTCGGCGATGTTCAAGAAACTGCGCGTCTACGCCGGCGCGGAGCACCCGCACCTGAGCCAGGCTCCGGCGAAGTCCGAAGCCTAATAGAGGGGATAAGAGATGGATACGAAAAAGAACTATTTCCAGGGTACCGGCCGCCGCAAGTCTGCAGTCGCCCAGGTCAGGCTGACGCCGGGCAAGGGCGCCATTGTCGTTGACGGCAAGCCGTTCGAAGAGATTTTCCACCGGCCGGAATATGTCCGCGCGGTGATGAAGCCGTTTGAGGTCACCGAGACCTCAGGCAAATTCAGCGTGATGATCAAGTGTTCCGGCGGCGGGATCTCCGGCCAGAGCGACGCCATCGCCATGGGCGTGTCCCGCGCTCTCATCTCCGTCGATGAGAAGAACAAAGCGGTGCTGCGCCAGAACGGCCTGCTGACCCGCGATCCCAGGACTAAAGAGCGCAAAAAGGCTGGCCTCAAACGGGCTCGCAAGGCGCCTCAGTACACCAAGCGTTAACCACCGGATTATTGGAATTGAAGAACCCGCTTTCCAAAAGGAGAGCGGGTTCTTTTGTTTGGGAGACCGAATAATACCAATAAGCCAATGTCAAATACTGCCGATAAGGCAATCCCCCCACTACAAAGACTGAATTGGGTGAAACCTCGTATCGTATTTCTTTAGATCAGCTTGACTGTTCTTTCAGGGATTTCTGGTAGGCTTTCCAACCGGGGCACCACCCGGTGTGCCATTTCCAGATCCGGCTCATAAAAGCTTTGGGGTTAGCTTCAGCCTTTTTACGCATGGAGCACTCTGCACATCTGCTTTCCATAGAAACTGACCTCCGGTTTTATAACATTATTCGGGTGTTAGATTACTCCAGGCTGGAGGGGTTTTCAATGGGTATTCGATTTAAGAATAAGATTATCACCGATACACATTCATCGGGATGTCTTTCCTATCGTGCGTAGGATTACCAATTTAAGGTTATTGCTGTTTGGCGTTCAACCTGATAATTCATTTCTAGTCTATGTCTGTCGCCAGTAGGAATACCAGAGCCGACTCAAAAGAGTCGGCTCTGGCGACTATGTACTTTGCCCGTCCGGCTCCCTATTTTCTATAACCCTTATCATATGCAACCGTTGTTGTGTCTATTCCCATTACTGGCAAAGACAAATCCCACCATTCGTCGCTCTTTTCATCCGAAGAGCCATACCCAAATGTCTCTCCCATTTTGAAGAAAAATCCGTTGAATATACTGACGTTAGCAACGGTACCTTTAATCAGATTATGAACCATAGCCGCATTGTCGACAGTAAACGTGCATTCCCCCCAACAAACCTGGCAACCCGCAATTTCATTCCCACCAACGCCTCCATTTTCATTTCGGAAGAGTCTGCAACCCACACCGTCAGACCAAAATTCTTTGGTACCGGGATTATGAATCAGGCTCTCCTTTCCCTTTATCGGAGTAATTTCCCAAGAAGGTTGTTTTTCCTGCGAGATAGAACCTGAAGGGCAAGTATTTGCGCACTTGTGGCATGAATGGCAGAAACGCCACATTCCTGCATCGACCGGCTTGGTTGGTGCCATCGGCAAGTCGGTGATGTAACTGTGTAACCTTCCAATCGCACCATATTCAGGATTCAGACAATAGAGTTGATTCCGGCTATTCTCACAGACACCGGTCAGGTTGGCGACAGCACCCTCGACAAATGGAACTGTGTTGTCAGAGCCGGCACCAATCATTTGGTAGCCCAAATACCGGAGAAAATCCCACGTACTTGCTTTGACTATATCACCGACCATATCACTTGCGTTAGCTAATCCGCCGAACGCAGGAGTACAGCGGAAGAGCTCCCTAGCCATGAGCTCCCAATTGACAAAGTAGTATAATTCCTTATTAGGGATTACGTACTTACCCCCAGATACTTCATAAGCTTTCTCGACATCCTCAAAAACAATCACACGTTTGTCAGAGTGTTTTTGGGATTTGGACACAACCTGAGTGCGCATACGTTGGTCAAGAATACCGAAGCCATTGATCGCTGAGCCGCGATACCGCATGAAAGCTGCCATCACCTTAGTGGCCTCTTCCGGTGTCCCGGTCCATTTAGGCTCACCCCTTTCCTCCGGAGTGTCGTAGTATATAGTGGTTTCTTTTTGACGATTGGTGCTCTCCATGTCGGTGTCACCCTTCCAGTTGATGTTCACCGAATTACCCGCCCAGCTTTTCCCCATATACGCAGGCCACCCGTATGTTACGTTTACCTTTCTCAGAGCTCGATTAAGATAAGAATACCCGGGAGCACCAGATTGTATCTGTTGGTTAACATATTGGTAGCCAAGTTTGTTTTGATTGTCTGCACGTTCTTGCCCCATATACATCACGCATGTAGCCTTGTTTTGCCCAGTGTGGAACGGGTTAGGACGCTTAAGCACATCCCAATCGACTTCAACAGTTGGATTATAGAAATCTCGTTCTTTCACATACCAAGGTCGTTTCTGAATATTTCCAGTATCAGCTGACAACAGCTCGTCAAGGTCGTGAAAGACTGGTCCTGACGCCGCGACAGCCGCTCCTACTCCCATGCCGGTATAACCCATGAACTTCATGAAATCTCTGCGACTCACCATGCTATGAAACTTAGACATTTGATACACCTTTCTTATTGTATTTTTCATTCATACTGGGGACCCAACTTTCATGTCGTAACCCAGAACGGGTAAATCCATATCCCAGAAATCTTCCGGATTTCTTATCCCATAGTCGAAGCTGTTCGCTAATGAGAAAAAGAAACTATTAAAAACACTGATATTAGCTATTGTACCCTTCACTACTTCATGAGCCATGGCACCTGTCCCGACAGTGAAAGTGCAATTACCGATACACTGCTTGCAGCCGTGGCCGGCTTCATTAATGTAAATCCTACAACTTGCCCCATTAGTCCAAAGAGATTTAGTACCTGGATTGTGTAGGAGATTTGGTTTACCTTCTATGAGAGGCAACTCCCATGAGGTCTCTTTTTCCTTTGAAATCGCTGAGACGGGACAAACATCCGCGCATTTGGTGCAAGTCTTGCAAAAACGCCACATGCCTGCGTCGATTGGTTTTGTAGGTGCAACCGGCAAATCGGTTAGAACACTCCACATAGAATGAGCCAAACCATATTCAGGGCTGAAACTTAAAACATCCTGGCGGCTTCTCTCCCCAATGCCACCCAATATCGTAGTCGCTCCATGCGGGAGTGGGTCGACTCCATCACTCATTACAAATCCTAGCATTTGATAACCAAGAGAGCGAAGGAAATTGTACAGTGAGGGATAGAAAATGCATCGTAATGCGTCGTGCGACCATCTTCCCTGCGAGTTCATTGAAGGCGCATTTTGATACTGGTGCCTTGCACCAGGCAATGAAAAACAAATCCAATACATTGGCTTTGAGGGGATTACTAGTTTGCGATTCGTACCACCGCTGTCATATCCTTCAGGTACGTCCTCATACACAAAAGGTGGAGAATCCGCGGCAGGTGGTGGCCAACTATCTATAAACTTATTGTTGTTGGCATCTCCGCGCTGATAAAGGTGCACCACTTTATTACGCATTCGGTCGTCAAGGTCACCATAAGCAAAAAGTGCCCCACCAAACATCCGCATAGCTACATTTAACATTTTGTTGGCTTCTTCAGGAGTACCAGTCCATTTTGGGACACCTCGTTCGGCCGGTGTTTTGGCTTTCGAAGGCATAAATAAGTTTGTTTGAGCTTGCACAGGACCGGTCCATGTCCGAACGACGTCTGGTTTGGTCAAGCTTTGACCAATCGCCAAGGTTTTCAACCCATAACCCAAGTCATTCGCCGCGATATGCTGTTTAACAGCCTCATTACCAACGGATGTTGCTGCAACAGTTCTCGCCTTACCGTAATACTGGGCTTGGACATAGCCAGTTTGGCCCGTTAATCTTGCATCGTACCGTTTTTGCATATCCCAATCTATTTCCAGTGTCGGATTGTAGAAGTCTCTTTCTTTAACATACCAAGGACGCTTCAGGTTCGCTGATGGTGCTGACAGAACCTCGTCCAAGTCATGGAACGCAGGGGCGGCACTAGCCGCGGCACCCAAGCCGGCACCCAACAATCCAAGACCTTTCATGAAATCTCTTCGACTCACCATGCTATGAAACTTTGACACTATAAACCTCCTAGATTTCGATTTTGACTCAACAAATGCAAATACTAGATAATGGGAACGTGGAAGGCCGCTAAACTCTGACCCTCATCCGGCAGTCTTTACGTTCTTCCTTTCTGGCGGCTACTTGCACTAGCCGCCGGTATTATTTTTTGCCATTGAAAACACAAAAAGGCATCAAACCTCTTGCACGGGTTTGGTGCCTTGTACTCTGGTAGGCAGCTCCCTTCCGCCCGATTGGCGGTAGCTTTTATAATGAATAGGTTATTAACTTATATCTATCTCTGACATTTATATTACTTATTGTCTTTTTGTACATCGTCTATAAGTACTAGTCCTATATTGTACTTTATGCTGATTTATTTTTGTTAATGTCTGAGATGCGCTCAAAGATAAATAAAAATTAATCTTTTTGGAGAAAAACTTGGTAGTAGTGAAGGTTATGGTTTTTGACGATGGAATCAAGTGGTCTGGGATATGCAAATCTTTCGCACGATAGGAATATCATCAGGTGTTAATTGGGATGTTTGCCCGGTATATAACCGACCATATGGGCATTCACTCCCAAAAAGATCTATAATCGGTTCTCAATCTTCGATTGAGCGCCCTCCACCAGACTTTTGGCAGTATAGTTTCGAGTTAGTTTCTACGCCGATACTTGATGATTTCTCTCCAAAATATCGCCACAAACGAAATCAAGGTTACGATTGCCAGATTGCCCAGAGAAATGTGCCCCAGCTTCAACTGGGAATTTACCGCGGGAACTGCGATCGCCAGCAGCAGGAATGCGATTGCCGCCACTCCCCAGATTACCATAATGCGGTTAGTCAGAAAGCCTATCCTGGTGAGAGGCACGTCATCGGATCTCGAAACAAAGGCTAAGAAAATGTGACCCATGATCCAGGCTGAAAAAGCGAATGTCCTGGTTTCGGCAACTGGTAAATCCATCCTGAGCGCCAACAAATAAGACGCCATTACCGCCGCAAAGAGGCTCAGTCCGGACACGGCGATCTGCCATACTAATTGCCTGTCGAACAGTTTCTTTTTTGGGTCTCGCGGCGGCCTGGTGTAAATGGTCGGTTCGCCAGGTTCAGCGACAAAAGCCGATGACGCCGCAAGGTCCATGAATAGTTCGAGCACAATAATCTGTATCGGGGCAAACGGGAACGGAATATTTACCAAAACGGGCAGGAGAAAAACCAGTACCAGCGCGGTTTTAGCTGAAAGATAATATCTGAAGCCTTTTCTCAGGTTGTCGAAAAACTTCCGACCTTCGAAAATACCGGTCGTGATCGTCACATAGTTGTCATCGGCCAGGACGGCGTCTGCTGCCTCTTTGGCGGCATCGGTGCCCCGGATCCCCATGGCGATACCGATATTCGCCGCCTTAAGGGCCAGGGTGTCGTTGATGCCATCACCGGTCACGGCCACGATTTCATCGTTTGCCTGAAGTGCATTTACCAAGCGGTACTTGTCTTCCGGAGTAGTCCGGGCAAAAACTGAAACATTTTTAACCGCCTGACGTAATTCCGGATCGTCGATGGTCCCCAGATCAGTCCCGGTCATAATCCGTCCGGATTCGATACCGACTTTTTTGGCGATGAACGCCGCCGTTTCCGGGTGATCGCCGGTGACCATGATCGTGCGTATGCCTGCCTTGGCGGCTCGTTCGATGGTGTCTTTAACCCCGGGCCGGGGCGGATCTTCGAGCGAAATCAGGCCCAGGAAATCCAGGTCGCGTTCGAGTTCAGGCCAGGAGAGATCAAGATCCGAACCGGATATGGTTTTGCTCGCCAGGCCGATGATCCGCCTGCCTCGCCCTGCTTCTCCCGCCAGGACTGCCCTGGCTTCTTGCGGGCTTTGACGGCTGGTATCGAGTACTTCCTCCGGCGCTCCCAGAACTATCAGTTCATATTGACCGTTGGACCGTCGAATCACCGATTTCGTCTTCCGGCCGTCGCCGAATGGCCGCTGCCTGACCAGTTCACCGGGTGGGTTGGCGGAGTTCAATTCCTTGGCCTTTTCCAGGATCGCTTTGTCGGTGGGGGATAAGGACATCACCGTCAGGGCACGGAAGGCGGTGGCGATGATCTGCTGTTCTGCGGATTGGGGGAATACGGCGACGACCTGCATCCGGCTCTTGGTTATTGTGCCGGTTTTGTCTGTCAGGATTATCGTGGCACTCCCGAGCACCTCGGCGGCACGCGTTCTTTTGACCAGGAAATTTTTCTTTGATAACTGATATGCACCGAGGCCAAGAATGAGGGTGACGATGATGGGACCTTCCTCTGGAATTGTTGCAAATGACAACGCCAGGCCGGTGAGAATCATCTGCTGCAAATCTTGCCCTCTGAGCAGGCCTAATATGGGGATTATGAGGCTGAAAAAAAGAGCGATCCAGACCAGATTCTTGGCCAGCGTCTTCATGGCAAGCTGAAGAGGGGTTTTCGGTTCTTTGATTTTCTGAGCAAACGCCGAAATTTTGCCCAGTCTGGTGTTTCTGCCGGTCGACTGGATCTGGAGCTGGCCTTCGCCGTAGATCACCATGGTGCCGGCACAAGCTTCATCTCCTGGATTTATCTCGATCGGTACCGATTCCCCGGTAAGCGATGACTCGTCAATCTGGATCCCGTACGACGCCACAACCTTTCCGTCTCCGCCGATTCGGGTACCCGAACTCAATACCTGGAGATCACCGGGAACCAGTAGCTCCGTTGCGACTTCAACCACCGCTCCGTCCCTGACCACCTTTGAGGTGGGTGCCGCAACTGTCGATAGAGCTGAAATCGCTTTCTTGGCCCGGTATTCGTTCCAGATCTCAACCAATACAAGGATGAGGATGATGGCGAAGATAGTCAGGGCGTCTTCCAGTTTGCCCCAGATGGAATAAAAAAATCCGACAGCGAGGAGTAGGAGAATTAGCGGTTCGGTAATTTCCTCCCTGGCGATCTCAAGGAAGCTGATACGGGCAGGTTTCGAGAATTGGTTTAACCCATACTCGCTGATTCGTGCCTGGGCTTCAGCAGTAGACAAGCCATTGTATTGGCGAATGCCCGTCATCTATTTTGATAGCTTCTCCCGATACTTTTTGGAGTTTATTACGCGCTCTCTGCCAGCCGTCCCTTCAGATAGGTGATCACCTCGACCGGCGTGGGATCGACCTCGTTTAGCATCGCCAGGTAGTAGCTTGTATAGTCTCCCATGAGAATCAGGGTCATCATCTGGGCCAACGGGGCGATGCCGCGCCCCTCGGTGAAGGTCACCCGGGCGCCGGCGCGGGCTAGAAGTTCGGCGGTTACCTGGTAGCGCTTGATGTTGCGCTCGTAGAGGTGATTGGAGCGCAGCATGACCACCTGCATTTTGGGGACAAGGTCGGCCGGAAACTGGTACCCAACGACGGCATTGTGATTGAGTTCCGGCATTGCCTGGGCGAACGCCCACTGCTTGGCGTTCTCATTCAACTGGGTTTGCCAGCGGTAGGCGACCTCTACGGCAAGATCCGAACCGTAAATGACGGGGATCCGGCCATAGAATGTGTATGCCATTTCCTTGGCCTGGTTAACCGGCAAGGCTTTAGAGGGCTCGATCTTGCGGGCGAACTGTTCGGTGACCAGGGCGGCCTCGGCGACCTCGGCCGTTTTATCGGGCGCCAGTCCCAATCGGGTGATGAAATTGAGCAGCGGGAAAACGCCCCAGGCGATGGCGGCGCGGGGCTGGGCGTCATACTTGAACACGAAGGCCGGCACGCCATTTTCCCGGGCGATGTCCAACAACTTACCACCGGTCGTGATCACCAGTTTCTTGGCTGGTGTAGCCAGCGCCTGGTTGAAGGCCGAAAGGGTTTCCTCGGTGCCGCCGGAGTAGCTGGAGGCGATAACTAGCGTACGCTCATCAACCCAGCCGGGTAAATTATATTCCCGGAGGACGGTGATCGGCGCCTTGGCCTCGTATAGCAGCAGGCGTCGCACGATGTCGCCGCCGATGGCCGATCCGCCCATGCCAAGGATGAGGACTTTGTTTACGCCTTTGTAGTCGTCCGGCAGCTCGAAGTTGATAGCCGCCTGCCAGGCGTCAAGGATTATGGTGGGCAGTTCACGGATGCGTTTGCCCATGCCGGAGGGGTCGTACTTAGCGTAAGTGGCTTCATCATCGAGCATTACTTCGTTCATAGATCAGACTCCTGCGATTTTTTTCCCGGTTTCAAGGAGCCGGTCGACCATTTGGGGCGAATCCGCTTCGGCGTAAATGCGGAGCAGCGGTTCGGTGCCGGAGGCGCGGAAAAGCAGCCATGAGCCGTCTGATAGGGTGAATCGCCAGCCGTCCAGGGTGTCTCGTTTGACATCCTGACCTTCCAGAGTAGCCGGGTTGGCCTGCTTCAGCCGATTCAAGATGGCATCCCGGTCTGTGGCGTCGAATTCGACGTCGATCCGCCGGTAATGGTGCTCGCCGACCTTGTTGTAAAGCCATTTCAGCAGTTCCGAGGGTTTCTTGCCGGTTTTGGCCATAAAGTCCAGGAAATACAGCCCGGCGATGATGGCATCGCGCTCCAGGACGTGGTTGCGGAAGCCGTAGCCGCCGCTTTCCTCGCCGCCCAGGATGGCGTTTTCCCTCTCCATGATCGGAGCGACGTATTTGAAACCCACCGGCGTCTCGAAAACAGGGACTCCGTACAGCTTGCCAAGCTTGGGCAGCATCGAAGAGGTGGTAATCGTTTTGACGATGGCGCCTGGCTCGCCTCGGGTTTCGAGGAGGTAGAGGGCCAGGAGAGACATCACTTGCAGTTGGGTCAGAAAAACGCCGTGCTCGTCAACGATGCCGATGCGATCGGAATCGCCGTCAGTGGCCAGACCGACATCCGCTTTATCGGCGACAACTTTCGCTTCGAGTTCCTTAAGGTTTATATCGATGGGTTCCGGCTGGCGCATTCCGGGAAAAACGGGATTTCGTTCGGCTTTGATCTCTACCAGGTCGTATTTTATACCGAGCAGTTGGCGGAAAATGCCCGCCCCTGCGCCGTGCATCGAATCGACAACTATTTTGAAACTGGTTTTCCGCAGCAAGGGAATATCGACCAGTGTACCCAGGTGTTCAAGATATGGAGGGACCAATTCGGCGATGACCAACAACCCCTTCTTAGCCGCTTCTTCGGCGGCCATCCTCGATGGGACGAAATCGGAGGCGACGATGTCTTTGAGGTGTTGTTCGATCCGCGATATCGTCTCGGTCGGGGCGGAAGAACCAGTGTCAGATTTAACCTTGAAGCCGTTCCAGATGCCCGGATTGTGGGAGGCTGTGATTACCACGCCGCCGCCGTATCTCCGGTGGAGGACGGTCCAACTGACGACAGGCGTGGGCAAAGCGCAGGCGGAGAGGGTGACCTTGATGCCGGCGGCATTAAGTATGGCTGCTGCCTCGCGAGCGAACTCTTCCGATAAAAACCTGGTGTCGTAACCGATGACTACGCCACGTTTGCCCAGGCCGGTCTCGGTCAGGTAACGCGCATAGGCAGCGGCGCAGACTGCGACGTTGTCGAAGGTGAAATCGCGGGCGATGAGGCCGCGCCAGCCATCAGTACCGAACTTGATGGCCGCTGCAGGGTTTGAATTCATGGTGAGCTCCTCTATTCGGTAGGTTCGACCTATTCTAACAACAAGAAACGTTCTCAACTAATGAAAAGCAGGGACACAGTTGAATCTGTGTCCCTGCCTCGTCCCGAAATGCGCGATTATTTCTTGGCATGGGCCGCCAGGGCGGCTTTGAGCGCTTCAACTTTATCCAGGCGTTCCCAGGGCAGGTCGATGTCGGTCCGGCCAAAGTGGCCGTAGGCTGCAGTCTGGCGGTAAATCGGCCGCCGGAGTTCGAGGTGCTCGATGATGGCTTCCGGCCTAAGGTCGAAGTTCTTGGACACCAAGTCCATCAATTGCTCCTGTGAGATCTTGCAGGTACCGTACGTTTCCAGGGACACGGAAAGCGGCTGGGCGCGGCCGATGGTGTAGGAGATTTGCATCTCGACCTGGTCGGCGATGCCGGCACCGACGATGTTCTTGGAGACGTAGCGCGCCATGTAGGCGGCGGAGCGGTCGACCTTGGTGGGATCCTTGCCGGAGAAAGCGCCGCCGCCGTGGCGGGCGATGCCGCCGTAGGTGTCGACGAGAATCTTGCGGCCGGTGAAGCCTGTATCGGAGGCCGGGCCGCCGATGATGAAGCGGCCGGTGGTGTTGACGAAATAGTTGGTGTTGTCGTCCAAAAGCTTGGCCGGGATGATCGGCTTGATGACTTCCCGGACGATATCATCGTGGATCTTGGACTGAAGCACATCGTCATGCTGGGCGGCAATGACCACCGTCTCGATCCTCTTGGGTTTGCCCAGGTGGTACTCCACAGTGACCTGGCTCTTGCCATCCGGCCGGAGGTAAGGCAGTACGCCCTGTTTTCTGACCGTGGCGAGTTGCCGGCACAGCCGGTGGGACAGGGCGATGGGCAGGGGCATCAGTTCGGGGGTGTCGTTGCAGGCAAAGCCGACCATCATGCCCTGGTCGCCGGCACCTACGGCATCCATCGGATCGGTCGACCCGGCTTTGGCTTCCATCGACTGGCCGACGCCGAATGCGATATCCGGAGACTGCTTGTTGATCGAAACGAGAACGCCGCAGGACTGGTAGTCAAAACCGTACTGGGGCTTGGTATAGCCGATCTCCTTGATGGTGCGGCGCACGACTTCGGGGATCTCGACATAGGTCTTGGTGGTGATCTCGCCCAGGACGAAGACAAGCCCGTTGGTTACGGCGGTCTCGCAGGCGACGCGGCCATAGGGGTCGTGGGCTAAGATGGCGTCCAATACCGCGTCGGAGATCTGGTCGCATATCTTATCCGGGTGACCTTCGGTGACTGACTCCGAAGTGAACATGTACTTATCGGAATCTTGGCAACTGAGCATATATCCTCCTAAGTTCCTTCCTGCCAGCTTGACAGGTATTTTTGCTGTTCCGGGGTCAAAACATCGATTGTTACGCCCAGGCTTTTCAGCTTGAGCGCGGCGACATTGCCGTCGATGTCAGCCGGCATCGAATAGACGCCGGGGGACAACTTGCCGCGGTTTTTGACCAGATATTCCAGGCCGAGAGCCTGGTTGGCGAAGCTCATGTCCATGACCGAGGCCGGATGGCCTTCGGCGGCGGCGAGGTTGATCAGGCGGCCTTCGCCCAGTAGGTAAATCTTCCTGCCGTCAGCCATGATGAATTCCTCGACGAAGGGCTTCACCGTACGCTTCGATTTGGCAGTGGTTTCAAGTGCGGGGATGTCGATCTCGACGTTGAAATGGCCGGAGTTGGCTAGTATCGCGCCGTTTTTCATCACCGCAAAATCGGCAGCGCCAATAACGTGCTTATCCCCGGTGACGGTAATGAACACATCGCCCACTTTGGCGGCCTCGTTCATCGGCATGACGGCGAAGCCGTCCATGACCGCTTCCAGAGCCCTGACAGGCTCCACCTCGGTGACGATGACATAAGCCCCCATCCCCCGGGCGCGCAGGGCAACGCCGTGACCGCACCAGCCGTAACCGGCAACGACCACCTTCTTGCCTGCCCATAGGATGTTGGTGGCGCGGGTAATGCCGTCGAAGGTGCTCTGGCCGGTGCCGTAGCGGTTATCGAAGAGATACTTGGTCTTGGCGTCATTGACGGCGATCAGGGGATATTTCAGTTCCCCGGCGGCGGCCATGGCGCGAAGCCGGATGACGCCTGTGGTCGTTTCCTCCGTACCTCCGATGACATCCTTGAGCAGTTCGGTGCGCTTGGTGTGGAGGGTGGTCACCAGGTCAGCGCCGTCATCGACGGTCAGCTGCGGCTTGTGGTCAATCGCAGAAATGATGTGCTTGTAATAAGTCTTGTCGTCCTCGCCTTTGATGGCGTGGGTGGGGATGCCGCCGGCAGCCAGCGCCGCGGCGACGTCATCCTGTGTAGACAGGGGATTCGATCCGCACAGCACCAGGTCGGCGCCGCCCGCTTTCAGAGTGAGAGCCAAGTTGGCCGTCTCTGAGGTGACATGGAGGCAGGCGGCGATGCGGAAGCCCTGGAACGGCTTCTCTTTCTTAAATCGCTCGGCGATGAGTGCAAGAACCGGCATTTCCCGGCCGGCCCAGGCAATCCGTTCATTGCCTAGCCCCGCCAGCGATGGATCTTTGATATCCGAGGTAACTGCCATTTTTTACCTTTCTTCAGGTCAGGTTATCGATGATGTTTCGAACGTTATCCGAAATTGGACGCAATGCGTCAATTATAACATGATTCGGCCCGATTTGAATCTCGGTCACCGGTTCTGCCTTCGATTTTTGGCTCAGGTAGACCTGCCAGGTGCCGTCGGACACCCCGGCTATCCGTCTTTCAAGCCGATGTCTCAGTTCATCTTCATCGAGGCGGCATTCGAGGACGATGAAGTCGGCGCCATTCCTCCGGGCAATATCGGCTGCCTTCATGCGTTGTTCTTTCGACAGGAAAGTGGCGTCAACGATAGCCGAATCCTTCGATTTAAGGGCTCCCTCTGCCATCATCAGAATGGACTGATACGTCTTCTCAGTCATTTCCCGCGAGTAAAGCCCGGCGTCGATACCCTCCCCTGAACGTTGAATTAATGGCAGTCCCGCCAACGTTTTTCTGGTAACATCGGATGAAATGTAAACGAGTCCCAGGTGCTTCGCTAACTCGGTTGCGACAGCCGATTTGCCGCTGCCGGTATAGCCAGACATGATGACGAGAATTGGTTTTTGCCTTGTATACGCTAATTCCAGATCGAAATATCCCCTAGCCTTGGCCAACTCCTCGGCCTTCTCGGCTTCAGGTACAAATGGATCATCCAGTTTGAAACAAGCCACCTTGGCGCGGATATGAGCGCGGTAAGCTTGATAAAAGCGCAAGAGTTCGCACAAGCCGGTATCGCCGCTCTTTTTGACATATTCATCGATGAAAATCCGCCGCAAATCCGCCCGGCCGTAGTGATCGAGGTCCATTGACAGGAAAGCAACCTCCGAGGCGGTATCGCCGTATCGAAAGCGGTCGTTGAACTCGATACAGTCAAAGATGCAAATGCCGTGATCCTGGAAACAGATATGCGCGGAATGGAGGTCGCCGTGGCAGTCCCTTATGCGTCTTCTTTCCACCCGGCTGACGAAAAGGGCCGCGTGCTTATCGAGAAAAGTATCGAAACACTCCTTAAGTTTATCGAATTGGGACTGGCTTAAAGCCCGCCCGATGTACGGCTGGCTCTGCTCGAAATTTTCCTCTACGTTCCGCCTGATTCCGTCTGTTTCGCCGAATCGGGCGATCTCGCCGTTGGTGTCGGCCATGTCGTGGAAATTGGCGACTGTCCTGGCCACGGATTCAAGCATCTCCGGCTTGACATCGCCGGTCTTCAAGCGGAGGTCCAGCATCCCCTCCGCCGGCAATTGTTTCATCTTGACCGCGTAATCGATGATCTCGCCTTCGCCCCGGAGTCGGATCCTATCGTCTTTCCTGGTGACCGGGATAACACCTAAATAGGTGTCGGGGCATAGCCGCCGGTTGAGCGAGACTTCTTTATCGGAATACAGCTTGCGTTTTTCGAGTGTGGTGTAGTCGACATAGCCCAGGTTGACCGGTTTCCTGATCTTGTAGGCGTGCCTGCCGGTAAGCAGCACAAAGGACATCTGCGTCTGGAGGAGTTTGACCTCAGAAGGCGCGTCGTCCGGATACTGAGCCGGATCCAGCAATGCTTGGATGACCTCGGGAAGCTGGGCCATGAACTGAGGCTATTCCGCCTTTGGCGGCTTGGCCGCGGCTGGTTTGGCGGCCTTGGGTTTTTCTTCCGCCGGCGCTTCAGCCTTGGGCTTATGGCCGGCTCTGGGCTTGGTTTCGGCAGCTTCGGGAGCCTTGGCTTCTGCCTTCACCTTGGGTTCGGAGGCGGGTTTGGCCGCCGGTTTAGCCACCGGTTTCGCCCGGGCTTTAGGTTCTTCCGCTTTCACGGCAGCTTCAGCCAATGTCGGTTTGGGTGTTATTTTTTTAGGGGTCGCCTTGGGAAGAGGGGCTTTAACCAGGGGTGAAGGCGTCTCTACAATTTCGTATTTTGTCCGGCCTGGCACCATGCCCGTGCGGACATGGGTTGGGGGCAGGGCTGCTCTGGCACGTTCCTTCAGGATCTCTTTGCGCTTTTTGTGTTTCGCTTGGGCGACGCGGCTTTTCTTGTTCATACAGGATAGCCCTCCTTCAAGATCGATTAAGGTATACGCCTAGAGATATCGGCTCCTCATTTTGGCTGTCAGTTCGACCATGATTTCCAGCAATTTTTCGGCGGCATCCTCACTCATATAGGCCATGCCGCAACTGGGGGTGATCAGGCTCTGTCGCAGGATGGTCCGAAAATCGAGTCCGTCCCGGGTGAAGGGAGTGATTGCCTCTTCCAGCCGGTCCTTCAGGCTCGATGCCGTCTCTTCCTCGACGCCTTTATTGGTATTGGGCACGATGCCCCACGCCACCGCCCCGCCCCGCTGGACGAACTGGCGGATGCCATCGGGGTAGAGCGCCAATGAGTTGGCATAGTTGTAGGCATCGAAACTGATGATGTCGGTGGATGTGTCGGTCAGCAATGTCCAGTCGGTATTGCCGCAGCAGTGAACGCCTTTGACGCCCTTGACCGCCCCCAGCACCTCGGTCAAAAGTGACTGGATTTTTTCTTTTGAAAGGGGTAGATAAGCTGAGCCATAGCTGGTCAAAGCCGGTTCATCGATGAATATGACGGTGTTGGGCGAAATCTCCCGGAGGATTGCCTCCTGCCAGGTCACCTTGAGGGATAGCATTTTGGCGGCGGCTTCGGCTAGGACATCGTCGTAGACGATTGGGGTGTCCAGTTCGTCCTTGACCGATAGTCCCCAGCTGACCGGACCTTCTACCTGCCCCTTAACGCCCATGGGGTGTTCTGGATGATTTGTCCGAAAGGCATAGAAACCTGCGGCGGAATCCTCGCTGATGGCGTACTTGGCGGCGTCCCCCGTGATATAGGCGCCGTAGAGTGCTTCCAGTTCATGTTCCCAGCCATCGGGGTGGCTCGCCGAAACGCCTTCCTCGGTAATGCCGACACCCGGGAAACCCTCGGCATATTGGGCGGTCATGAGTTCACGGAAGGAGCGCATCGGCAATTGCGGCCAGGCCGGAAGCTCCGTCAGGTAACGGGAGATGATCTTGCACGCCTTTACCGGATCACGATGGGGCATGCTGCCGATGATGGTTGGCATTAAATTGAATTCGGTTTTTGGCATCTATGCTCCAGAAATGTACTACCTATTAAATCATAAAAGGGCTACTATTGATAACCTTATCGCGGGCTGGCTTACTTGATGTATTTGCCGATGATCAATTCAAGGTGTTGCATGCGATCTGCGGGTATAGCCTTGGGGTCAGTCACAATGGCGTTCTGCAAAGCGGTCGAGCAGGCGCACTTTCTCATATCGGGGAGTCGGCCGACAGCCAGCTTCACTATCTTCTTGGAAAGTTCCATGTTAGCGCGGAGGGTTGAAATGATCATGTCCACGGTGACCGGCGTCTCTTCCTCGTGCCAGGAGTCATAATCCGTCGAGCAGGCAATGATGCCGTAACAGATCTCGGCTTCGCGCGCTAGCTTAGCCTCCGGCAGGGCGGTCATGCCAATGACGTCGGCGCCCCAGCTCTTGTGCAACCTGGATTCCGCCCGGGTGGAAAAAGCCGGACCTTCCATCACAACGTAAGTGCCCCCGTCATGCACCGTTGCTCCCGCCTCTTTGGCGCAGTCATAAAGCAGTTTTCGCATTTCGGGACAGAAGGGCTCCGCAAAACCGATGTGGGCGACGACGCCGTCCCCGAAGAAAGTGTTGGCCCGCTGGCTGGTGCGATCGATCAACTGGTCGGGAATGAGCAGGTGGCCTGGGGCGACCGATTTTTTAAAGCTGCCGACGGAGTTGATCGCGATAATGTGCTCCACTCCGAGAGATTTCAGGGCCCAGATGTTGGCGCGCACCGGGATCTCGGTCGGCATGATCCTGTGACCGCGGCCGTGCCGCGGCAGGAAGGCGACGCGGGCCCCTTCGAGGATTCCGGTAACGATGGTATCGCTGGGTTTGCCGTAGGGAGTACCGACGTCCATCTCCTTGATATCGGTGAGCCCTTCGACGTTGTAAAGCCCGGTACCGCCGATGACAGCCACTTTAACGGTGTCGGCCATGTCAACAATCCTTTCCTAATTGGGTCTTTGCGAGTCCCGACGAAATCGGGACCGTAGCAATCGGCCACGAATTGTTCACCGAAAACAAAAAAATCCAAATTCGTTATTCAGTTTTAAGGCTTTGAGATTCCTTTTTCGGTGATGAACCCGGTAATGTACCTCGCCGGGGTCACGTCGAAAGCCGGGTTGAACACCTCGATGCCTTCGGGAGCGGTCCTCTTGCCGTAGAGATGGGTGACCTCGTCGGGCGAGCGTTCTTCGAT
Organism: Dehalogenimonas etheniformans; assembly: GCF_014672715.2. NCBI lineage: Bacteria > Bacillati > Chloroflexota > Dehalococcoidia > Dehalococcoidales > Dehalococcoidaceae > Dehalogenimonas > Dehalogenimonas etheniformans. The sequence continues at coordinate 224,581 of NZ_CP058566.2, forward strand.
GACGATCTCGTCGCCCTTGTCGATTCTTTCGTCGAACGTCGTAGAAGGCGCGGCGATGTAGAAAGGGACGCCGTTTTCGTGGGCCAGGACGGCGATGGAGTAGGTGCCGATCTTATTGGCCGTATCGCCGTTTTTGGCGATCCTGTCGGCGCCGACAACGACCATATCCACCCGCGCCTGTTTCATAAAGTGTCCCGCCATTGAATCCGTGATCAACCGGAAAGGGACATGCTCGCGTTTCAGTTCCCAGGCGGTGAGGCGGGCGCCCTGGCAGAGGGGCCGGGTTTCCGTCGCCAGCACTTCGATTTTCTTCCCCTGGTGGAAAGCTTCGATGATGACGCCGAGGGCGGTACCGCTGCCGGTGGTGGCCAGCGGTCCGGTATTACAATGGGTCAGGATGGTGTCGCCGTCTTTGATCAGAGTCGCCCCGTTTTGGGCGATGCGGAGGGTTGAGTCGATCTCGGCGTCATGGATTTTCTCAGCCTCTGCCACCAGGTATTCCCTGGCTGAAATGACATCTGAGGCCCTACCGACTGCGGTGTCCATCTGCTCAACAGCCATGAACAGGTTTCGGGCGGTAGGACGGGTCGCCGCGATCTCGTCAGATACGAGTTTATATTCCTTGCGGAAGTCCTCTAGGTCCTGTGTTTCGATCTGTTGGGCACCGAGGGCGATGCCGTAGGCAGCAGCTACGCCGATAGCCGGAGCGCCGCGCACCTTGAGGCTCCTGATCGCCTCCGCTACCTGGTGGACGTCGGCAAGTTCTAGGTAGATCTCGTGCTGGGGCAGCCGCGTCTGATCGATTATCATCAGGCGGTCGCCGAGCCATTCGACAGGTTTGATCGCGGTCAATATCAGCCCTCGGGATGAATAATGCTCAATTATAGCAGACCAGAATGCCGATTTGTGGAGATTTTTAGCGGATCAAAAAGACGGGAACAGCCGGTCCGGAGCCCGTCCTTTCGAGCATGCGGGCTATATCTCGCCGATGTAGCTCTGGGTGGTGGTTGAAAGGAGCACCGTACCGTCAACGGCATATTTGGCGAAAATATCTTTGAGGCTCTGGATAAAAGTGGCGTAGTTTTTATCACCCCTGGTTGGAGCGTACGAAGTTGAGAGGGAATAACCGAGCAGTGTTTCCAGGTCGATCAGACGGTCGTTGGGGAAAACACGATACTCGTATTGCCCGTTCTTGAAGAACATCCGGTAGGCCAGCGTTTCCGTCGAGCCGCCGCCGGAGCCGATATAGTCAAGGCAGAATTGCTTGACGATCTTCTCGTACTCTTTTCCGAAAGGAGTGTTGATGTCCCTGACGTTCCACACCAGCGCCACCTTGCTACCCGGTTTCAGTATGCGGTTGAACTCCCGCCGGGCCTCTTCCAGCTTGAACCAGTGGAATGACTGTGCCGCGGTGATGAAATCTAAACTAGCATCGGGGAGGGTGGTGGCCTCGGCGGTGCCGTTGACCACGGCGATATTTCGCGCGTCCTTGCAGTATTCCTGCGCGGCCAGGCGCATTTGATGGTTGGGTTCCACGGCGTATACCCGGCTGACTCTCCGGGCAAGCAGTCTGGATAGGATTCCGGTGCCCGCGCCGATGTCAGCAACGATCGAACGGGCATTGAAGCCGGCCTCGTTTACCAGGTAATCCAGGTAGGTTTCAGGGTACGAGGGGCGATATTTGACATAATATGCGACCCGGTTGGTAAAACGTTCGGCGTTGTTCAACACTCTAACCGATCCGTCGTTGTGAGGAACGAAGAGACGTAGCAATCTGCGGTTGGTGCATTAGGGTACACAAGACAAACATTTCCCATTTTTACGAAAAATACTTGCACCCCGTTCCGAGGAAAACTTCGGGGGGAATACCCCGCCACTAGGAACGACGCGCTATTTTACGGTGTTTGTAAGGGCAATGTGAAATAGAATGTAGACCCTTTGCCCAATTTGGAGTCAACCCAGATTTTGCCGCCGTGAGCCTCCGTAAGGATACGGCACACCCGAAGTCCCAGGCCGGTACCCTGGATGGCTCCTTTGACCTCGAAACCGAGCCTCTCGAAAGGCTGGAACAACCGGTTCAGGTTCTCCTCTGAGATGCCGATGCCTTGATCGGATATGCCAATGCGGAGGAAATTGCCCTGGATATCGGCAAAGACCCTGACCTCCCCTCCGGCAGGGGAGTATTTAATGGCGTTTTCCACCAGGTTGTAGAAAATGCGCTCAAGCCGGAGCGGGTCCGCCTGGATTTTGGGCAGACTCTTGGGAAAATCGCACTTCAGGACATGTAGATCGGACTTTCTTTTCATGGACTCGGCAACTTTGCAGGCGATGTCACCAGCGTCCAGCAGCTTTTTCCGGAGTTCAAGGCGGCGGCTTTGGTGGCGTGAAAGCTCCAACAGGTTGTCCACGATGCTGGCTAGTATATCGGCGTGGTTGACGGCGTCCAGGAACAGATCGGTCTTAACTTTTTCGGGTATGCCCGGCATGGCGGCAGTAGACAATGCGCCGATAACCACGGTGATCGGAGTTTTGAGTTCGTGAGAGATCATGCCAACGAACTCATCCTTCATCCGTTCCGCGTTCTTGCGCTCCGTGATGTCCATAATTGAAGCGATATTATAGGCGCTATCGCCGATGGTTACCTTTTCCACCGCCGCCAGCACCGTAATCAGCCGGCCATCTTTTCTTCGCACGGTATGTTCATTCAGGGCCTTGCCGGATTCGTCTAGGGCCTTGATCACTGATATGCGCTCGACAGGATTGGTGAACATGTTCAGTTCGAGCGAAGTGTGGCCGATTAATTCATCGCGTGAATACCCGGTAATTCGCAAGAAAGCTTCGTTTACCTGCGTCCATTGCCCCTCGGGTAAACGGGCTATGGTCATGCCGGCCGGGCTGGCGTAAAAAGATTTAAAGAAACGCTCCTCACTTTTCAAGAGAGCTTCCTCAGCGCGTTTGCGTTGAATTGCTACCGACACCTGGTCGGCCACCATGCGCATCATCTCAAGTTCGGTATCGGTGAATTTCGGCCGGGTCCGGGTGCCAAAGGACAGGGTACCCACGGTTTCATCACCCTGCTGGAGAGGATGGCAGGCATAAACCTGGACACCGAATGAACGGACTAAATCCGCGCGGATGTCGGTATTGTGTTGGATATCCTCCGAAATAATTCTACAGCCGTCTCTGGCGACGCAACCGCAAATGGCAGACCCGATTTCCAGCCAGGTGATATCTTTTGCCACACCTTCCGGAATGCCGGAATAGGCGTTGAGCCGGAGCCTGCCGGATTCAGCATCAACGATGAAATTGAAGAAGACATCACAATCCAGGTGCTTCATCACCCGTTCGGCCACCGGTTGGATGATCGTTACCGGGTCGTCGGTTTTAAGCAGCATGGCGTTGGCATCCGCCAGTATTTGGGCGCGTTCCCGGCTCTTTAAAAGGGAGTCCTCGCTCTGCTTACGGTCGGTAATGTCAGTGATCATGCTCATGGTGCCGGCGAATTTTCCGCCTGAATCAAATATGGGACTAGCATTGATGGTCACCCATAATATCGATCCGTTTTTATGTAACAGTTGGTATTCGTAAGACTCGTCGGCTCCATGCTTCCTACGCTCAATTCTTGCATCGGACTTTGACCGTTCTTTTTCGGGGACCAGTTCTTGCCATTTTTTAGCCATCATCTCGGCGATGGTATAGCCTAACATATCGGCCATCTTGTGATTGACATAGGTCGTCCTTCGTTGGTGGTCCACCATCCAGATACCTTCATTTGAGGTTTCGACGATGCCGCGATATTTTTCTTCGCTTTCCCGGAGTGCATTCTCGATAAGCTTGCGCTCGGTGGTGTCGCGTAAAATTCCCTGCAGTCTGCCGTCGGGCAACTGGCGGCCCACCAGTTCGCCTATGAAAGTCGTCCCGTCTTTGCGTCGGAATTTCCACTCGTTTCTAAGTATGGCGCCGTTGGCAAGTGAAGAAATTTGGTAGGGGAGACGCGGCAATTCCTCAGGTGCCAGAAGATCGATGAGCGTCAAACTGCAAAGTTCCTCCGGGGTGTAGCCGAACATCGCGGCTCCGGCGGCATTTACGTCGACATAGTGCCCATGTGTGTCGGCGACGAAGATGCCGTCTATCATCTGTTCGACCAGGTTGCGATAACGTGTTTCGCTTTGTTGCAATGCTTCTTCGGCTTTCTTGCTCTCGGTAATATCGCGTACAATAGCTACCGACCCAATAATGTTGCCGTGAACATCTTTCACAGGAGCTGCGTTTACCTGGCGGTATCGAAGGTCTCCCGAGGCTGGAGTACGTATAATCTCTTCCTGCCCTCTGACTGTTTCGCCTTTTAGGGCGCGCAGGGGCGGAGCCTCGTCCACAGGGCGGGGACTACCGTCAGGCCGATACACTTCCAGGCTTTTGGCTAGAGACTCTACATCTATCTGGTTTTTTCCAGAAATGGGGCCGAACTCGCGGACAGCCGATGGATTCGCCAGTGTGAAATTCTTGTTCATATCGGCAAACCAAACCTCGTCTGGAATGCTGTTTACCACAGATGCCAGCCTATCTTTTTCCCGCTGGATGGATTTCATTAACTCGCTCACTTGTGCTTCTGTTTTCTTGCGATCGGTGATGATTTGGGTCGCCACGGCGATGCCATCCGGTATGGCCGTAACCGTAGCGTGGAACCATTGGTCAACCCCGTCGGCGTTGTAGCGGTCTTCAAATTGCTCGGGCTTACCGGTCTCAGCAACCCTTTCATAAATTTTGAAAAAATTGGTTTGCGGGAAAGTTGGAAAGATTTCGGTCATGCATCGGCCTATGAGTTCCTCGGGCTTTCGCCCGGTGAGTTTTGCCGATTGAGCATTTTGATAAACGTAAACGAAATCGACAATTTCACCATGTTCGTCCTTGAAGGGTTTGAGAATGGTGAAGCGATCCAGTGAGTTATCCTGTACCGCCCGGAAACGCTCCTCGCTTTCTTTAAGGGCAATTTCGGCTTTTTTTCGTTTTGTGATATCGGTGTGCATTCCAAGAAATCCGGTGAGATTGCCGGTATCAGCTTTAAGTGATGCGATGCTGGTAAGGGTCCAAAGCTCCGCTCCGTCTTTCTTGCGGAGCCTGAGTTCAGATACGAAATTGTTCGGCTGCTTTGTGTTATCTCGGGCATTTTCAGCAGCTTTTTTATCATCGTCAAACATGAAATCGGTAACGCGTTTGCCGATTAGTTCTTCCTTGTCATATCCCAATAGTTCCGCCATGCGGTTGTTTACGTATGTGATTGTTCCGTCGGGGGCGTGTGTTGCTATGCCCTCCTGGGCGGTTTCGATGAGACTGCGGTAACGTTCTTCGCTGCTTCTCAGCGCCTCCTCGGCGTTATTGCGTTCGGTGGCGTCTATACCGACGGATAGAAATCCTTTCAATTTGCAGTCCAAGCCGTAAATACCCGAGTTTGTCCATTCCAACCATACCCGGCGTCCATCTTTGCAAATGTTTTCGTTGGCATTTATGTGGAAAGCATCGGGATTTGTGGCGATTTGGCCGACCATCCTGGCCAGGTCGCGGCCCGTTGTTTCCATTGCCGGAACGATTGTCCCCACAGCCGGCTTGCCTAGCAATTCCTCCTTGGAGTAGCCGAAGAATTCCAGTGCCCTCGCGTTGGCGAAGGTAATATTACCGGTCAGGTCGAGGCGGAGGATGATGGAGGTGGTATTCTCGACAACGCTGCGATAGCTGTCCTCGCTTTCCCTGAGTGCCGCCTCGGCTCGTCCCTTCGATTCCTTGGCGATAATCGTTTCCAGAGCATATGATACGTCGGCTGACAACGATTCGAAGAGGGCGGTAGCCTCTGGGTCGAATGCGTCGGATTCCGAACCGTAAACCGTTAGTACTGCTATCGCATTACTATTCACCCGCAACGGGAACGCAGCTGAGGAGCCCAAGCCGTATTCTTGGGCTTTAGAACGCCACAACGACATTGTTGGGTTGGACTCGAAATTGACATTGACCACCGACTGGTTATCCCGGATGGCCGTTCCTGTGGGGCCTTTACTAAGTGCGCCGTGAACCTCAATTCGTATGTCGTGTAGGTAGTTTGTTGCCGACCCCGAGGAAGATTTCGGGATAACCTTTTCATCTGCGACTTCACCGATCCACGCAAGCGGGTAATGGCCGTCCTCGGTTATGATGCGGCAGACTTCATCGAACAAATCTTGCTTGTCGGAGGTCCGCACGATCGTTTCATTGACCTTGCTCAAGACGGAGTGAATCTCGGTCAGCCGTCTGATCCTGATCTCTGCTTGTTTGCGTTCCGTAATGTCGCGCGCGTAGAGGTTGACATAGCCTTCCTCCGACACCGGGGCGAGAACGAAGTCATAGAAGTGGCCGCCGAACTCAAGTTCAATTTGCTTATGCTTTCCAGCTGCCAGAGTTTCCGCAATAATTGCCCTGATTTCACCAGATAGGGGATCTCCCCTCGATACTCCCCAACAACTCAAGATATATGAACTCGCTGAATTGGCGTACTCGAGCACCCCCTCCGCGGTGACCCGCAATACAGGATTGGGATTCTCCATCGGGAAACGGGATAGGGCCAATATTTCCGATTCAGCTTCGCGATGTTCCTGAATTTCCTTTTTCAATTTATCGTTGATTTCGTCTGCCTGCCGCCGCGCGTCGATGGCGTCTTCCATCAGGTTGATTGCCGCCCGCCGGGCGTCTCGTAGAGCGACAACGGCAGAATCCTGTTCTGCTAATTTGCGCCGCTGGAGTTCCCAGCGGGTGACGTCCTCGATTCGGTGCATAATGGCTGTAACTTCCCCCTCGGCACCGAAAATCGGGGAATTGGTGGTATCCCACCAGCGGGTTTCAAACTGCCCCTTTGCGTCTGGTATTTCATGCTCGGTAATTCCAATTGAATCCGGAGCACGGAGACCGATCACTCTTTCAAAAGATGAGCGCACTTTGTCGCCGGCTTTACTCGCCGGGTCGGCGATGTTACCGGGGAAAACTTCAAGAAATCCTTTGCCGACGATGTCATCACGTTTGGTCTGCGTTGCCGAGAGGTATTTATCGGTGACCGCCAGGATGGTGAATTTTGGTGGATCAGCAGCCAGAACCAGGAAACGGCCGGGTGCAACATCGAACAGTTTTAGGAGGTCGAAGCCGGAGCTCATTATTTGTCCTCCTCGGGGTTGAGCATATAACGGGGCGGTTGGCCGGTGGCGACATAATACCGGTTGATCTCTTTCTTCAGCTCGATCATGCGGAGTTCACGCCCGACTGCGGCGCGGTTGATGCGCTCCAGTTCAGCGTAGCTTTCACGGAGTGAATCCTCAGCTTGTTTAAACTCGGTGATGTCCTCTCCGATGACGGTGATGCCTTCGACTGACGGGAAAGCGGTCATGCGGTACCAAGCCTGGGTATACTTCCCCTGAATATCGAAGCGCCTGATCTCCTGTTTCTCCATGGTCGCGCGGAAATTGTCCTCGAAGATGGTGCCGATGTGCTTTGGAAACATCGTCCAGATGTTATTGCCGACAAAATCCGATGGTTCTTTTCCGATCTTGTCTGTGAACTGCTTATTGGCGTAGGTAAAATTCCAGTCACGGTCAAGGACGTAAAAATCATCGGTGATGCTGTCGAGAATCTCGGCGTTTTTCTGATTACTGGCAGCCAGGGCTTGTTCCACTCTTTTCAATTTGGTTATATCGGTTTGGGTCCCGATCATGCCGACAAATTTTCCGTCTACGGTGATGGGAGTGAAATCCCGAATGGCTGTTTGGCCGTTGCTCAGTTCGAATTGCTCACCGGTCACGGATTGTTTGTTAGCCAGGATCTCGATAATCCGCGCTTCGGCCTGGTCTGGATTTTTGAACGCAGGCCTAGCCATAGCCAAAAGTTCTGCCGTTGTTATCCCCTTAAGTGCGTCAGGTGACATCGTGAGTCCGTAAGCGTCGCAAAACGCCTGGTTAACAAATTCCACCTTGCCGTCCATCGTCATCAGGAGAACGCCGGCGTACATGCTGCCTAACATCGTATAGAAGCGCTCCAGGGTTGATTGGAGCAAAGCCTCAGCTTGTTTGCGTTCGGAGATGTCGTGCCCGATAACCAGGGCGGTGCAGGGTTTTTCCTTGGAAAAGGCTACATTTAGAACAATATCAATTAATTTGCCGTCTTTCTTATTAAATCGATATGACACTTCTGTTTCGAGTTGTTGGCCGGCAACGCGGCGCTTGATCCTCTCCGCGAACTTTTTTTGGCTTTCCTCGTCTAACAGGCTCATGGGATTCATGCTGAAAAGCTCTTCACGTGAGTATCCTGTTAGTGCGCACATGGCTTCATTGACGCTGATAAATTTCGGACCATTAAGATCAATTTCGTAAATCCCCGTCGGTGCATATTTGACCAGCGCGAGGGCTTTGGCCTCGGATTCTCTCAGGGCTTGTTCAACCTTCTTGCGCTCGTTAATTTCCTGTTCGAGTTTCAATGCGTTCTCTTGGAGATCCTGGTTGGTGGCGCGGAGTTCTTCTTCTGCCTCGGTTCGTCTGGTGATTTCTCTCTCGAGGTCCGATTTAGATGCAGTGATCGTTTTGAGGTTGGCCGCCATTTTATTGAATGAGCGGGCTAGGTCACTAATTTCATCGTCGTACTTAGTCGGGATGCTGTAACCGAGGTTACCGCTGCCTACGAATCTGACCCCAGCCTGGAGGTCAGCCATCGAGCTCAGGGTGCGCCGATAAACCAGAAAATAATTGGCGATAAAATATCCTATCGCAAGGATCAAAATGGTGACCGTTAGAAAGATTTCTCTCTGCTGAACTGAATCCCCATTCCGTTCGAGCAAAGCCGCAAGAGTTGAGGAGTTAGAGGTCATGTCCTGGATTGGTCCCTGGAGTTGCTGCCACGAATTTGCGATTAGGATCAGATAAGCCGGATCGGATGCGACTGAGGTTTCTATGATTCCGGCGATATCCTCAAATGTGACGTAAATAGAATCAGCCGCCGCTCGTGTATTTGCAACAAGTGCCAGTGCATTGGGGGTCCGTAACGGCCATGGCATTGATGTCATCTGAGATATCGGTGTATTTTGATTCCCAGTCGTTGCGCTGCTGCTTAGTGGGATTAAATAGGTAGTTACTTGTCAACGTACTCAGACTGGCAACGCTGGTTTCGATACGGGATGCGATTTCGTTCTGTCGCTCAAACCGGTTTTGCTCCGAATCAGCGACAAAGAAAGAGCCGGCGACGATCAACAATACAATGCTGAATAACACTAGACTGAGTAAGAACTGGGTCCTGATTTTCATATGAGTGGTGTCTTAGGACTGAATGGAGGTAAATAGACATTTGCCGGGGTGGGGTTTTCAGGTGACATTATCTTGCCTGTGACATTGGATAGGTTGATCACGCGTCTTAACCTCAGACGTTTATTCCAGGGCTAAAGCAGACGCCCAATGTGATATCTTATGATAACATATCTTTTCTTGAACATAATAAAAGATCATTCGGAAATAGAAGTTATGGGTATCCTAACGCGTGGATTATGGGTTTGGGTTGTCGTAAAAATATTTCTTGAAAACGGCACCAAAAACGACACGAAACGCTTGACAACTACATCGTACAGGTGTGCTATAAATACCGCCAATGCTTCATAAAACACCTTCTGTCTCTCTTAGCGAAGCGAAGAATCTCAACGTCGCACTATCCCGATATCACTATCTGTCGAACCGACCTCGGAATTGTTTCGGAAGCAGCACCGGCATTTCCTCAAATCTGAACGTAAAATCCCAGTCGTTTCAGTCGTTTTTCACAATAATGAGAGTTCAAAATAAACATACTGCTTTGACAGCAATTCAGAGGTTCAGATAATCTATGGGCGTCATGGAACGCATACCCATTCTGGAACTTAAGAATAAAACCGGCTACGAACTGCCAATCCTCACATTTGAGATCGATCGGACTCTCATATCTCGTTTCACCGCTGCCGTTGGCGATGGTTCACCGCGATGGCAGACCGAAGCGCCGCCATCGCTCATCCCAGCGCTGGGATTCGACAGGGTCTACGAACTCCTTGCTTCGTCAGACGAGGTCGCGGTGCTCCACGGCGCCACCGAGGTGGAGTTTTTCCAGTCAGTCGCCCTCGGCGATACCGTGACCATGAAGGCCAGGATCGCCTCGGCCCGTGAACGGGTCTCCGGCGGCAAGACCACCGTTTTCGTCAACGTCGATGCTTCTTATTCAAATCAACTCAACGAACCGGTGGCAGTCTGCCGCCAGACGGCGATAGTGACCTCAAAATGATCAATACCCCATTTTTTGAATATGTCCCGATAGGAGCGGAAATCCCGACTCTGGAGAAATTACCCACTCCGAGGCAACTGGTGATGTATGCCGGGGCTTCAGGAGATTATAACCCCATCCACTATGATCGCGCCGCCGCCGCTGCCAAGGGGTTACCGGGCATAGTTGTCCACGGTCAACTGGTATCGGCCTGCCTGATGCAGATGCTGACGGACTGGCTGGGTTCGGCGGGTGTGCTTAGAAAATATTCCGTGAGCTACAAAGCGATGACTTTCCCCGGCGAAAAGCTGTTACTCAAAGGAACAATCTCGAAGAAATCGGAAACCGGCGATGGGCTGGTCACTCTCTCGATCTGGGCTGAGAACCCGAGGGGGGAAAAGACAGTCACGGGAACAGCCACGGTGCAACTGCCCCGGATAGCCTAGGCTTTTTGCCCCTTCAACCAATCTTCGCGGTTGATTTCCATACGTAGGAAACGATGTCCGTCCTCTTCAAAGGTCTCGATTGGCTGAAAACCTGCTCTGAAAAAGGATTTTTGTGCCCGAACGTTATCTTCGAGCGTCCGCAAGGTTAGCTTCTTAAGTCCAGTGCAGCTGAAAACATATTCCACAAAGTGTTTCATCGCCGCGGTGCCGTAACCTTTGCCCCAATAGTCCTTGCGGGCGATATTGATGCCGACTTCAGCCGCGGCGCCGCCGTGATTGATGTTATGGCAGGCGCAATCACCAATGGAAACACCTTCCTCCGTCTCAATGGCGAAATGAAGCCGTCCCGGCCAGACATTCTTGAGGACGTGGGCGTATTCCTCCTTGAATTCGATGAAAGTGACGTCCAAAGGTTCCTTGGCGTGGAGCCGGGCGAATTCGGGGTCAGTTTGCCATTCGTAGTCTTGCCTGGCATCATCGAGCCGTTTAGGCCGGAGGTTGACCCGCGGCAGCTCAGCCGGCATAGGTCTCTTCGTCCCACTCGGCGCCTTCCTCGGGTTCTTCAGACTCAGGCTGGATAAGAGGAGCTTCGATCTCGCCGGACAGCAGGCGTGAAGTATTGGAAATGTCTTCCAGCGACTCGGTGGCCATTTCGCGGACAGCCTCGTTTTCGCTGTGGGTGAGTTCTTCGAGTTGTCTCTTAGCGTCACGACCGCCAACCTTGCCGAGGGCGGTGATGGCGGCCATCCTGACTTCAGCGTCATCATCTTCGGTGAGGCGGATAAGCTGAGGCACTCCCCGCTCGTCCTCATATTCCCCGAGGGCTACTGCAGCTTCATAACGGAGTTCAGGGAGTTCACTGACCGTTTCATCAAGCAGGGTCTCCAACCAGGATGGGGCAAGGTTGCGACTGGCGGCAAAGAGAGCTGATGCCCGCAATCCAGGGTCGTCGGAATCATAGGCATCGGTGATGGCTTCACGGACCTCAGGACGAGAAAGGTATGACGCAGCCTCCAACGCCCGGCGGCGCACGTCGATATCTTCGCCGGAATCTTCAAAAACCGAGAGCAGAGATTTAGATAGAGTCTCGGCGGCCTCGGGGCTGAGTTTACCGTACTCCGCAAGCATGGAGAACCGTCCGAGTGCTTCAGCGGCGGCAGCGCGAACACCGGCATCAGGGTCGGACTGCATCATGGGCATCAGCTTGCGGATAAGAGACGGATCCTCGTTTTCCCAGAGTCCCTGGATCGCGGCAGTCCTTACGACGGGAGTATCGTCGTCGAGCATCATTCGATACAGTGAGGAAAAATCCAGATTGGCATCATCTTCCGCCAACTCGACCATTCGCCCCAACAGGTGCGCCTTGCGTTCGGCCGGAACCTCAGGCCAATAACGCCTGAACGTCACCCTTTCCTCAGGTTCGGCCAATGAGAGCGCGGCGATATCCGAACTGGTTAATTTTTCATCTTTCTCGACGAGCTTTTTGATCACGCTCTCGAAAGAGGGTTCTTCGGGGCTAGTTCGGCGAGTTGGGGTTGTCATCTTCTTCGTCCTCCTCTTCCTCAGGTCCGCCGCGCTCCCAAATGGGTTCGGTAAAATAATCGATGTAGTCGCCCATAGCCTCGGCGGCCATTTCCTTGAGACGGCCGGCGGCTTCGGTAGCCTGTTCCCGGAGTTCGGCGAGGTCGACATCGACATCCAGGATCTTGAGCATTGTTTCGGCGATCGAAAGCGCGGCGATGGGGTTGGGAAAGCGCGAGGCATACTGCGGGACTTCACCGAGGAGGCAAATAGCGTCGATCTGCCGCTCCTTAGCGACGCCCAGGAGCAAACCGTTCAGGCCTGAAATCTGGAGATCGCCGCCCATAACCAGGCCGCGGGCTTTGAGATCCGTCAGGAGTGGTTCGCGGGTGGCGGCGCCCCAGACTTTGGGCTGCTCAGAGTGGTGGATGCGGGTGAGGGCAGCGGCGCAGGTATAGAGCCGTTTAACGCCGAACCGTTCGGCCACGTCGATGACGGTGTGAGCCATCTCATAGGTCTTGGAGGCGGGCTGGTCGTCGCCGATGAAGATTATCAAATCTTTCTTGCCGGGGCTGTTCTTCCAGTAGAAGAAGCGGCTCTCCGGAAACTGTGGCGACTCGACGACGTTGTCCCGCACCAGGACGCCGATGGGATCGAAGAAGTAGGGGGCAACGACCTCGGCCAGGGGCTTGGGATTGAGCTTGTGGGCGAGGTAGCTCCCCGCAATCATGGCGACGTTGGCGATGCCCGGCCAGGCGGCGATCATGTTGGGCTCGTGGAGCTTGGGTCGAGCGTGGATTTTTACCAGGCTTCTCAAATTAAGTAGTCCTCTTTATAAAAATACTACCAACAAATTCTGATGTAAAAACGACTGAAACGACTCCGTTCGTCATTTTGCCGCAACCGGGACAGCGGGGCAGAAGATCGACGGGGTGAAGACGCCGCCCTGCCAGCGGGCATCGGAGGCGAGGGTGATATTCGATAATAGCTTGTAAACGTTGCCCGCCACCACAGTGTCCTTTATCCGGCCGACGATTTTGCCGTTTTCAACTTTATAACCCAAAAGAACGTTACCTGAGAAATCGCCGCCGAGGACGTTGCCTTGCTCGGCGCCCATCAGGTATTCCACGACAAGGCCTTCTTTAATATCGGCTAGCAGTGAATCGAAAGAAACCGTGCCCGGGTTTACCACCAGTGCGTTAATGGATGGCGATGGCGCCCCGCCGCGGCCACGGCTGCCGTTGCCGGTGCTTTGCTTGCCGGCTTTGGCGGCGGTCTTCAGGTCGTAGTAGAAATTGGCAACCCGGCCGTCCTCGATAAGAGGCGTGCGACGGCTCGGCACCCCCTCATCGTCGCAGGGGTGAGATGTGGGGCGCATGGGGATGGTGGCGTCGTCGTAGATCGATAACTTCTTGTCGAAGGCGACCTCACCGAGCCGCTTGGCCAGCGGCGATGCCCCTTCGAGCACCAGTTTGCCGTTGAAAGCTGAAGCCAGGGCCGGGATGAAAGCGCTGGCGACGCCGGATGGTGTGAAGATAACCGGCAGATCGCCGGATCGGACTGTCACGTTCTTGTTCGCCCGCTCGAGTTGGGTGAGGGTGTTTTGAATCACTTCGTCCGGATTGTCGATGACGTGGCAATCGTCGAGATCATCGCCCACGAAGAGCATGTCGGTGCCGCGGACCCACGTGCCCTGGACGCCGAAACCCATGACCGTCTTGCGGTAGCGGGTATCTACACCTCGCGAGTTCATCACCCTGGCGGACACCTGAGCCGTTTCCACGCCGCCGTCGCACAGCACATCGGGGTACCGGGAGGTGACGGCAGCGATCATCTTCTCGCCGAGTTCCACCATTTTGGAGGTCGGTACCTTGAGGACGGCTTCGTCGAAGGTGTTGACCTCGGTATAGGCGGTAGACGAAGGGAGTTCGAAATCCACGACCTGGCCGAATTTCGCTGTCTCGACAGCCATTTCAAGGAGTTTTTCGTTGTCGTCGGGTCGGGTCGAAACGGCAAAGCCCAGCCTGCCGTCCTTGATGATGCGGAGGGCGACGCTGGAACTCTGGCGGGTCTGCAAAGACTTGAGGCGGTTGGCCTCGAAGTGGACCGGCGTTTCTTCACTGTCGACGATGAACAGGTCGGCCTGCTGGGCGACCCTGGCCGCTTTATCGAGAAGTTGTTCGAAGGTGTAGTTCATATCAATACTCTTCCGTTAGTCACTTTTATCGTTAGGAGGAGATTACCCCTCTCCTTTAATTCCTCTCCCACAAGGGGCGAGGAAAACAATTTTACCCTCACCATCTTATCCTCTCCCGCAAGGGGCGAGGGAGGTTGGATGATGTTAGCGGCCTCCGATCAGGCATTTTTGAATGCGGATGTGTGGCGAGCCGTTGGAGACGGGCAAGGGAGACTGGCCGCCTTTGCCGCAGCCGCCGCCCTGGTTCATGTCGAGGTCATTGCCGATCGCGTCGATGCGCTTCAACGTCTCGAATACGTTACCGGACAATACCACTGGCCTCAGCAGTTCCTCGACCATACCGTTCCGGATCATGAACGCCTCGCCGGCGGAAAATGTGAACATCTCCATCGAGGTGGTGCCGCCGTACCAATTGCGGGCATAGATGCCTTCTTTGATATCGGCGATCATGGCATTGAAGGAAACGTCGCGGGGTTCGATGAAGGTGTTGCCCATGCGCACGATAGGCGGGTGGCGGAAGGAGATGGCACGGGCGTTGCCGGATGGTTTTTCGCCCATTTTGGCGGCGGTCTCGCGGGAATGCAGCCGCCCGGTGAGTTTGCCCTCGGTGATGAGATGCACCCGCTGTCCCGGCGTGCCTTCGTCGTCGTAGGCGTAGGAGCCGCGCAGGTTGTCAAGGGTGGCATCATCGATAATGTTCAAATGCTTGCCGCCGAACTCGCGGCCGAGGACCATGACCTCTTTAAGCTGGGGGTTCTCGTAGATGTGGTCAGCCTCGGACAGATGACCGAAGGCCTCGTGGACGAAAACGCCGGCCAGCACGGGATCGAGGACGACGGTGTACTCGCCGCCTTTGGCTTGAGGCGCCTTGAGCAAACCGACAGCGCGCTCGGCGGTCTCGGTGACCTTGGAATGCAGGCTTTTGATCTCATTGAAATCGCCGCGGGAACCCATCGAGATGCCGGACTGCTGCACTTCGCCATTGCCGGCGGCCACGGCGTTGACGCGAAGGGTGACGTCGGCGCGTTCCTGGCGGATCAGCGACCCGTCGGAATTGACCAGGATGTAGCGTCGGACGGAGTCGCCGTAACCGATGGTCGTCGTCTGAAGACCGGAAACGGCCCAAAGAGCCTGGTTGTACTCATCGAGGAGGGCTTTTTTATCCGAAAGGCTGACTCGCCGGGGGTCGTGTTTGGCGTCGATTTTGACATCGGCATTGGCTTGGGGAACAGGCAAAAACTCGCTCTTTCCCTTGCCGGCCAGCCGGGCCTGCGTCACCGCTTGTTCGATGCGTTTTTCGATATTCTCGAGAGAATTGAAGGTGACGAAACCCCAGCCGCCGTTGACCAGGGCGCGCACGTTGCCGCCGGCGTCCCGGCTGCGGGTGGCGGTCTCGAGTTCACGGCCTCGATAACTGATAGCGGAGGCCTCGGCTTCTTCGAGATGGACCTCGATATGGTCGGCGCGGTAGGCTTTCAGCTTGCCGGAAAGGTGTTCGGCTATGGCGTCAATGTTAGGCATATTCATTCCTTAATGGGGATACTTAAAGTGTAACTAGGGTATGGCGGAGTGTCAATCAAGCGGGCAACTTTTTGCCCGCCAAATCCTAAATCCTAATATCTAAACTCTAAACAAATCCAAATATCAAAGCACCAAATCCAAAACTCTTATCTGCAATTGTACGGGCACTATTTTTTGATATTTCCCGAAACGACACGATTGAAATCGTTGATCATCACGATTGACTTGTTTGGCGCGGACAATTCATTCAATCCGTTCATTTCAATTAAATTGAGCTATCAGAGGTCAGCTTTCACCGCGTGTAAGGCAATCCGGCTCAGCCGGATTGTTTTATTGAATTTCCACTTTTGACGTATTTTTACGAAAACGACTCGGATTTCAGGTTCATTTTCGGTCAAAACGACTCTCCAGTTGTTGAAACAATGGCCGTCTTCAATCGTGAAAAACGGAGTTGGGCGAATTGTTTCGCCGAGGTTCTTGCGGAAAACAATGTTTCGGCTGGCCTGGGGCGGGGAGTTGGGGCGGTTGGTTGGTACATAAGTGCTATATGACATAGCAGGTATTATAGCACGGACGTTCCTTGGGGATGTCAAGTGTTTCGTGTCGTTTTTGGCGCCTTTTTCAGAAAATATATTTTGAGGGAAATAGAGGCGTTGTGCCGGTTTGTGGTCTATCTGGACGTGGTTTAGATCGAGTCCGCATACTCTTCGATTAAGTCAATAAGTTCAGGTTGGATTTCGTAGAACAACGAGTCCAACTCGTCCATTTTGGACTCATAGTCTTTGTCGTCAGAGACTCCTTTTTTTGTATCTCGATAGCACGAGGGAAAATATCGACAAAGGCATCAACTTGCACCAATTTAAGCGCAGTTAGAACTTCTTGCTGATCAACATCATTTGCGTTTTTAAAATATTGCTTGTGCCCACCATTCATGACTTCATTATAGTAAAGCAAGGCGAGTTCACTGGCCTTCCATGCGGAAAGCTTTTGTTTTGATCGTGCGACGCGAGTTTCTGTGCTTTAGGATTAGCTTGAGAGAGGTACTTTTCGTAGCCCGGGTGGTTCCTCATCAGTTGCCCGAATAGAGCTGCAGTTATGAGGGAGATGATGACACCCGCCAACACCAGCTTTGAACGATTTACCTTCCAGAAGCTCTTTGAGTTCGCCTCAGGCATGGTCAATTCTTCTCAAGGAGTTGAAGTAACCACTTACCAGTTCATCTCCTACGCTGCCGTTACAAAACGGCTGATTTGACCTACTGCAATCACGATATACAGTAATCCCCTTCAAACCCAGTCGATAAGCTAGATGCAAAATATCAAGCACATCTTGCTGGCTTGCATGCTGAGGAAGGTTGACCGTTTTGGAGACGGCAGAATCCGTATGTTCTTGAAATGCCGCCTGCATTCTGACATGCCACTCGGGAGACACGGTATGGGCGTTAATAAATACACCTTTGAGATCCTCACTGACTTCTGGCATTAAAGGCAGGTCATTGTTGTGAACCAGCCGTTGAACCAGCTGGCAGGAAAATATGCCAGCCTGTTCAAAAGCGTCTTTAAAATGAGGGTTGATATCGAGAAGATGGTGTTCACCATGAAAAGCGTTCCTAATGAACGCCATGGCGAAAGCAGGCTCAATACCTGAAGTGCAACCTGCGATCAGTGAAATGGTCCCCGTTGGCGCTATCGTGGTGCAGGTCGCATTCCGCATTGGCTCACCAGTGTCGTTGTATCCCGGGTAAAGTCCTCTTTCTAAGGCTAGTTCTCTCGAAGTTTCATGGGCTTCTCGATTAATGTATTTCATCACTCGTCTTGCTACATCTAAGGCTTTAGTTGAGTCATATGGAATCCTCATCTGCAGCAGCAAGTCGGCAAAACCCATTATTCCCAAGCCGACTTTCCGCGTGCGAAGCGTTGCACGTTCCATCACTGGACTAGGATATCGGGTCAAATCGATACAATTATCCAGGAAGCGAATTGCCGATCTGACAACTTTTCCAAGTTTATCAAAATCGATCTCAGCACGGTCGCCATCGATAAAAAGCATACGGCTTAAGTTTATCGAGCCCAGGTGGCAAAATTCGTTCGGCAGTAGCGGTTGCTCCCCACAACCGCTGACATGATCTAAATCACCGTGTTGAGGCGTCGGATTGTCGCGGTTCACTCGATCCAAAAAGATAACCCCTGGATCGCCAGTTTTCCAGGAAAGATCAGCTATTTTTTTTAAGACGAAACCAGCATTTAACAAGCCCACTGTTCTCCCCGAGACTGGATGAACCAGTGGATAGTTCTCTTCTGTCTTGACTCGTTCCATGAAGTCGTCAGTTAGACCGATGCAGGTGAAGAAGTTGGCAAAGGTGGATGGATCCTGTTTAGCCTGGATAAATTCCATGATATCGGGATGATCCACGCGCAACATTGCCGAGTTGCAGCCGCGACGGATGCCGCCCTGACGAATATTCAGAGTTGCTCGCGACAATATGTCCAAAAGTCCTAATGGGCCAAAAGCCACACCCTGTCGGTCACCAACACTATCACTTCTTGGGCGGATACTCGAAAAGTTGAAGCCGATACCGCTGCCGCCTTTATGGACCAGAGCGGCGTACTTCACGGTATCGAACACTGATTCCAGCGTGTCCTGGATCGGCAGGACCATCGTTCCGGCCAGTTGGCCGTGCCCGGTTCCGGCATTAAGAAGCGTAGGCGAATTAGGCAAAAATTCAAGACTAGCCATTAGGCGATAAAAATCATCGATAACTGCCTCGACATCAGCCTGACGATCATATTTACATTCGATGGAGGCAACGGCTTTGGCGACCCTCCGAAACATGTCATCTGGATTTTCAGAAATTTCGCCAATCTCGTTTCTTCTCAAATAGCGTTTCTCTAACACAAGTTTTGAGTTCGAAGTAAGTCTGGGCTCGAAGACAATGGGTACGGTAGTATTAATTGCCATTATTGATGCCTTTCGATCCAAATAAATGTATTACTTCGAACTGTTCTGAGGTCGGTCGCATCGATGCTAGATCCCAATCAAAAAGTAAAACCGCTGGATCGCCCGCATAAGAGAAAACAGGTTGCCCACCTATAATTACTGTGCTCTCGCCCTTGGTCCAATCGACGTTTCGTTCAATACCGGTTCGGTTGCATGCCCATAACGGCAAGTCTGTCTCGATTGAAAGTTTTTTCCAATATTCCATCGGTGGGAACCTATGGCCCCAGGCAGCATTGACAATCAGAAGTTCAGCGTCTTTTTTGGCGAGTGAGACCCCATGTTGAGTATTCAGTGTATCGGCGCAAATCAAGATACCAATTTTTTTGCCTGACACTCTGACGGGCTCAGTCTCCCGACCCGGAGAAGACCATTTCTCTTCGGCGCCGGGATGGACCTCGATCTTACGGTGTTTACCAGCTATACGTCCTTTGTCGATAGCAAAAACCGTGTTATAACATTTGCCTGAAGAAGCATCGCGCTCGGGATATGACAAGAAGATTAAAATATCAAACTCCCAGCTTAGAGCCACGATTTTTGTCATCCATTCATCCGGCTGAGGCATTATCCAATCGGAACCAACAATATCCTGGAAGAAATAACCGGGGATGCATAGCTCAGGTGTGAGAATTATCGTTGCTCCGAGTCTTGCCACCGACCGTATGAGTTCTTCTACCAATATCCTATTGGCTTCGATTGCGCCTGGCTCAGGATCCATATGAAGCATGGCGACTTTCATCTAGAAATCGATCCCTTTTCTGGCAGAAAGTCCCAGATCAAACGGGTGACGAATGTTCTTAAGTTCAGCGACATAATCCGCTTTTTCAATTATTCTATCAGGGGCGTATCTGCCTGTCAGGACCAGTTCAACGCCCTTTGGTTTGTTATCAATGAGCTTTAAAACCTCACCAATGTCCACGATTTCCCAGGACGTGGCGGTGTTCAATTCGTCCAGGATAATGACATCATATTTGCCGCTTTCCATAGCATTTCTTGCGGCTTTGAGAGCCTGTTCGCTCAGGTTCAGGTCCTCCGGGGAAATATCTTCGGGGCTGAGGAAATTTGGGCGCCCAAACGCTTGAAAATCTATCCCCAACTTCTTCAATGAAGCGTATTCTCCATATTTGTGTGGTCCTTTCATGAAAAAGACGATAAAGCATTTTAGACCATAACCAGAAGCTCGAAGGGCTGTTCCAAGGGCGGCTGATGTTTTACCCCTTCCATCGCCGGTGAAGACCTGTACTTTGCCTTCTAATTCCATTTCATCCTCTAATAAAAAGAACTGCCGTAAGTACACAAATACTCGCAATTATCCAGAGACTAACACTCCAGATGAACAGCCCAATGGCTCGGTCGATCGCCGAAAAGTCTGGGTCAATCGGTGGGTCTATGCCGATTGAATAGTGGCCACGTTTGGCAAGTGTTACCCCGAGAGCGCCTGCTGCCGCGGTCATAGGCCAGCCACCGTTTGGGCCGGGTGTCAGGGAGTGTTGGGTGAGCATGGTGGTCCATGATTTTCGAAAATCGAGGTTGCGGAATTTAGCTCCTAGCACAATTGCTAGCCCTGTCAGCCTTGCCGGAACGAAGTTCACTAGGTCATCAAGTCTTGCGGCAAACTTGCCGAGGTATTCGAACTTCCCCCGATATCCGATCATATTGTCCAGAGTATTGATCACCCTGTGAGCGACTGCTCCGGGAACCCCAAAAATTAGGAAATAAAAGAATGGTGCGACCACAAAGTCGGAGGCATTTTCAGCAATAGAACGGACACTTGAAGAGATGATGTCTTTATTAGATATTGAGCCGTTTCCCTTTACAGTATCAAATAGTCCTCTCATGTTTTGAGGAACTGGTCGTCCATTTTGAATGATCTCCTTGGTACGTCTCGCAACCTTCCATTGTTCCCTAATACAAAAGGTCGATTTGAATATGAGAATACCGACTAGCACAAAAAGCCATCTATTCGTATCTTTGCACCAGGTCATCAACCAGAACACCGCTAGACTAATAGTTATTGTCAAAAGGCTTACCAGAGCGCCGTATACTAGTTGCCCGATCGGTTTTAGCTGGAACCCGGGTTTGATCAAAGCATCAATTAAACGACCAGCCCATACAGTAGGGTGTAGGGAAGTGGGATATTCTCCTATCAATAGGTCAAGAAGAACAGCTCCGACCAAAATTAAGATCAGTTCCAACTTTAGAATCCTCTTGAATTCCTGATTGCCTGAATGGTTGAAGAAGTGACTGTTCTTGCCATCATCTCACCTAACTTGGTGTGGCCGCCGACGTAGGTGTATTTGTATTCGGTCCCCGAGACGATTGTTATCTGGTCGGTGCCGGTGCCTGTGGCCATGAGATTGGGAGCGTAAGCGCTCCGGATATCGAGTTCCTGTAGGGCGACATTCTTGGCTTCGGTGATAGTGATAAACGATGATGCTAATGCCGGAGGCTCGAGGATAGCATTGGTTAGTACGATATTGTTGATAGTGCCGATCTTCTCGAACTTTCCGTTCCTCTCAATCCCAGAAGCTTTATCTACGCCAACCCTCATTGCATTAGTTTTAACACCGGCGGTCGTGAAGCATATGACCCAAAATTCGTCGTAAATTTCTTCGTGCCAGGCTACCTTTTCCTGGTTGACGCCTGTAGACATAAAAGCGATGTCTTCGATTGTCCTACCAAGTTCAGAAAGCACATCTTTCATTATCTGACCATATGTGTCCTGCCAGCTGTGTGATTCATCATGCATAAAGTCCCAAAGACCTCTTGGAACGTGGCAATTACAAATTACATCGGTTTCTATATATCCATGCCTTGTGGAGAGAACCGGTTGCTTCCGGGGGAGGGTAATGGCGAGTGTATCAGTCGGTGTTCCTAAGGCCTGATGGTAGACAACATCTGCGGTTACACCATGAAAAGTACCAATCGGTTTTCTAGTGGTTTTCGGCTCAGCCAATCTTCTTCTCCTTAGTAAAGTCTAATGACTTCATACATGAGATCTTTTTTCTCAAGTTTCGATTCGGTTTGTTGCGTACAGGTCACATTTACCAGATGTTTTTTCGCGACAGTGACCGCTTCGATCATTTCGTCCGGCGTAGCTCGGCGCCAAGGATTCTCAGCACCCGATTCAAAATATGCATCAATGCGATACGGAATGTTCGGATCGATCATAGCGACAAATGCTGCAATCTTCTCGGTTTCATCCAAATCGATCATCCCGGGAATAAAGACGCTTTCCGCTCTAAGTTTCTTGCCTTGTTGATATACTTTACAGAAATTACCTAGCACATTTCTGTTTGAATGCTCGGTATAAGCTCGGTACACATCAGGGGTCACCGCCTTCAAGCTCATAACAATTTCATCAGTGTTTGTTAGATCCGGCAGTTTAACCCCATTGGTATTTAGTGTGATGTAACAACCGAACTCATCTTTCAATGCCTTTGTGATATCAGAATAGGAAGGATCTATCGAAGCTTCCTGTCCTTCGAAAAGCACTTCTTTAATTGGGACTTTTTTCAGAATCGTGGCGAGTTCGTCAAGCAACAGGAATTGTTCCGGGGATTTTGGTTTCGGCAGTTTAGGATCCCGCAAGACGACATCGAGATTCTCCTCCAAAGCCATGCAGTTAATCTCTTTATTGCAAAGACAACCCTGACATTTGAGGTTACAACCCCAGTGAAAAAGATAAGCCTTTGATATCGCTGGAGCATAAGCCACATGGTAGACCTTTGTTTTTATAGCTACCATAGTTTCCAAAATTCCTCCCAAAAAGAGAGCCCCCTCCGAAAGCAGGAGGGGGCTAACAATATTAACACCGTTCCAACCTTCAGTAACCACCAGAAGGTGTAATTCCTGAAACCGGCGCTTTGCTGGCTCGTGGTTTCCCACACACAGTAGGCGGTACTGCGCCGGATTCTCACCGGCTTTCTGTTCCTTTACCCGATTTGATATGCGGGTGTTTCAGGCGTAATTAATTGTTAAAGGGCGATCGATGTTCCAATTAGGTAACTAATTACCTGTAGAACACATCATTTTCGTAATGAATACCATTAACAGGCAACGGAGTAGTCCACCATTCTTCCGTTTTATCTTCTGGCCTCAGACCATAACCAAACGACTTATCTGCAGCTATAAAGAAAGAGTTTAGCAAACTGGTTTTGGCGAGGGTAACTTTGACCATCTCGTGGACAGTCGAAAGAGCATCTTTGCTGAAGACACATGTCGCTTGGCACATGCCACAATAGGTGTCGCTTTCCTGCCAATACCTGTTGCACTTGTGATGGTTAAAGTACCAGGTTTTAAGACCTGGGTTATTGAACAATTCCGGTTTGACAAGATCATAAGCCTGAGTGATCTCCCACGATGGCTCAGTTTCACCCTGAAGCGCCTTCGAAGGGCATACATCTGAACATTTTTTGCAGGTATAGCAGAATTTTCTAGATCCGAAATCAACCGGTTTCATCGGAGCAATCGGAATATCAACAATGTTCATAGTCGATTGACGTATCATCGGACCCCACTCGGGAGTAATCAAGTGCTGCATGCGGCCTTGTTCACCTAGACCGGACATCACGCCCCATCCTACAATGGGTCCGTTGCCCTGGATATTCTGCCTTATCGTTGTGTAACCAAGTACCTGAAGGAAACACATCAAACGCCATTGGGTAATATCGCAGTTGTCATAAGCCGTTCCGGCGCCACCATCGGAAAGGTAGCCTACTCGGGCGGAAGCATCAAGCGATTGCCGAATTGTGTGTACTACTGCATAGCGTGAAGAACTGGGAACTATTACCTTCTTTGCTGTGGCATCATAAGTCGGTTTCGGAGCTTCTTCAAAAACGATATCCGGATTCGGAGCTTGCGGCATTTGTCCCCAAATCATTTTTTTTGTAGTTTCATTAATTTCAGCAAAGCCAACAGACGAGCCCCCGCAATAACGTAGTAACTGGGTTAACATGATAGACGCTTCTTCCGGGGTACCAGTCCATTTTGGGACACCAAGTACTGTCGGAGTCGGGATTAACGGCCATCCTTCCACCATCTCTTTTACGAGGGTGGCTTGAGACATGCGCCAGCGGACACCACCCCAACCTGCCAGCTTCATGGCATTGTCGCGAAGAGTAAAACCAGGGACGTCGTTTTGGGTCATGTTCTTTTGGTAGTCGGCTTTTGTCTTAGCTTGGATGGCAGCGGCCTCTTCTTTACTGAGATGAGAAGCGAAGTTGTTATATTTACCTTTCTGGAAGCGCTGCATTTTCTGCCAATCGATTTCAACGGTTGGTTCATCGACTTCGGTAACAAACCATGGATTTTTGTATATGTTGCCGGATGACAATAATTCATCAAGGTCATGAAATTTGGGTTGGATCGCTGCTGCCGCCCCAATACCGGCGGTCGCGATCCCAATGGCTTTCATGAAATCACGCCGAGACAATGTCGAATGTGCTCTTACCACCTTTGTACTCCTTTCATGCGGGTTTTATGCCGAAACCAGATCCCTAGTGATAAATAGTAACATGAAAGTTCTAAAAAGATACTAAAAAACCGGCATGGCCTCTAAATAATATCTAAACAAGATTTAATCAGGAATCCAAAGAGCATCACTTTTGGCCAAAATCCTTCGAACCTTGAGGATCAGTTATGGATTTTGGTGATCGGAGGAGTTGGATATAAAAACCCTATACATGTAGCCGATGCCGGGGACGGTCTCAATAATTCTCGGATTAGCAGGATCCTTCTCAATCTTCGCACGGAGCTTGCCGATAAAGACGTGAAGGTACTGTCGTTCGTTGATATACTCGTTACCCCAGACCTTAGCCAGTAGGTTATCTTGAGTGATTACCTTATCTGCATTGAACACCAGTTCTTTTAACAGCATATACTCAGTGGGAGTGAGTCGAATTTCATTACTTTCGACGTAAATGCGCCTCTTTGCTGGGTCAAGTCTAACCGGCCCAGCCTGCACCGGTAATGATGGGGCAGCATCTAATGCCTTGAACCGTCGTAGTACTGCATGGACCCTGGCGATGAGTTCTTCGATACCGAATGGTTTTGTGAGGTAGTCATCAGCGCCGATGTTGAGGCAAGTGACTTTATCGCTCAATTCCCCCCGGGCTGAGAGGACGAGAATCGGAACTTGGGTCCATTTACGCAGGTTACGAATAACATCATATCCATCGATGCCTGGCATCATTATGTCCAGAATAACCAGTTCAGGTAGTTCCTCCTCCATAACAATTAGCGCTTGGGAGCCGTTTGAAGCAGTCAAGACGTCCCAACCTTCCATCTTAAGGTTGGCGCGCAGGAACTTAATGATCACTGGGTCATCATCAACGATTAAAACTTTAGTGCCCATCAATCGAAGCACCTGAAGGGATCCTAAACCAAAAGGTGGAGCCATGACCCAGTTCCGAACAATAACCAATTGAACCTTGATGGGCTTCAACAATAGCGCGGCAGATCGCAAGACCAAGGCCCGTACCATTGACACCCCTCGTGCCCCGATGCAATTGGTAAAATCGATCGAATACTCGTTCTCCTACTTCAGCTGGGATGCCACAGCCAGAGTCGCTGACCGTGAAAACCACAGAGCCGTCGCCATGGGTAACTTTGAGATTGATCTCAGTCCGATTCAGTGAGAAACGAACGGAGTTCTCAATCAAGTTCACGAGAACTTGGCCGATGCGGGTGATATCAACAAAAAGTTGTGGTAGCCTGGGTTCGATTGAAACTGAGAAGTGGTGTGCGCAGCAGAGGTTGTCTATTTCACTTTGAATTGAACTCACAATTTCTTCAGGCCGGAACCAATCCGGAGACATAGTCAGGCTGCCTGACTCTAGCCTAGTCATATCTAGCAGATCACCAATGAGACGGGCCAATCGGTCGGCTTCGCGGTTTATGCTTTCAAGGAAGTCTCGTTCATCTGTAGGATCCCAACACACATCTTTCCGCAAAAGTGAGGTGACCAACCCCTTGATGGCAGTCAGTGGTGTTCGCAATTCGTGCGAGACCATCGATAGAAGCTCGGTTTTCAGTCGCTCGGACTCACGAAATGACCTAGCTTCGCTTTGGGCTTTTTCAGCTTCAACAAGTGCTTGTTTGTACTCAGTGATATCGAGAAGGGATGCAATCGTCATCGGTGTACCGATTAGTGTATCCGAGTTTATTAGAATATTGTGTCGGTTGTTGAACCGGTCGATCCAAACAAACTCATAGGTCGATGGATTGTGACGTTCAGGGTGTGCTTTGCGTTCGTCCGAACTTTCTTTCATCCGCTCTAAGTCTTCCGGTGCGACAAACTCAGTCCAACTGCGCTTACCCTCGAGTTGTTCTTTTTCATAACCTGCAAGGTTTGCAAACTTGGTATTGACCAACATAAGCCGGCGGTTGACATCGTCGATCGCCATTGCTGTGCCTGTAGTTTCGAATATTGTGCGATATAAATTCTCAGAATAACGAATCTTTTCTTCGACCCTCCGCCTTTCAGTGACATCACGACTTATGCTCAGCCAATAGGCTCGCCCTTCAATATTAGTAATACCAGCAAAAAATTCAACAGGGCAAATGCTACCGTCCGGCCTCTGAAATTCAACTTCGACGCTCGAACCCATGCCTTGCGATGTCAATTGGCGGAAATACCTCTCAGCTTCGTCCTGTTTTTCTTTCGGACGAAGTTGCCACACGAACATATTCTGCAACTCATTTAACCGGTACCCAGTCTGGCGTTGGTATTCGGGATTAGCATCGATAATCTTGCCACTTCCTGCGTCGATAAGAACAATGCCATCCCGGACCTCATTAAAGATGAACCTGTACCATTCGTTTAGGCAATTAGATGTTGGTGTATGCGTCATTGGCATCTCTCAGAGAGAGGTGACTAATTATAACAAAAACAATAACCGATGATACATCAAAAGAGTCTGGCTTTCATGAGGATGTTGGAGATTAGGGGCTAGTTAACAACTCACATTGTCATATGGGCAATTTTTCTTTTGGACGTAGGGAGTCACTTCGTCGTTTGGTCATTCCCTTATTTGCACAACATACTATATTCGATAAGGTCAATAGCTCCTTTTAGGTTTTTTGTTATTTCCACACCGGTGGGCAGATCCCAGCCTCTGGTTTCCTGGCTCCCAACTTAGCTTTTAGATACGGGCTCGTCCGCAAAAGCGAAGGCCCATCATACCTCATGCGGGGTTGGCCAGGAGGGCAGGGGCACCATGTTGTGTACACGGGTTAGCTTGATATAAGCTCCCAAAATCTGACACCGGTGTCTCCCTGCCCACCTGATGTTAAGGAATAATCCTCCTAGCTGGCCACCGACACCAATTGAGGTGACCCGTAAAACGTCTGGTTTTTCACCATCGAAAAAGCTAAACGTAAGAGCTTGTTTAAAGCAGCACCGACGATTTCCCTACCGCACAGCGGATTTTCGTGGATCGGTCGTTCCCTTCTCTTTTTCGCCCACTCACGAAAATCGGCATTGAAACGTAGCATCGGGATAACAGAAGTCCAAGCGCAGTATCGTAAGACCGGGCGCCCCTGCTTGCTCATCGGAGTATGGGCGCTCTTCTTTCCAGCTGATTCTGACTCAGTTGGATTGCTACCCGCCATCTTTATCATCTGTTTTGCGGTCCGATATGCCTTGAAGCAGCCCAGTTCCGCGATTAGGCCAGCAACGGCGATGTAACTGAGGCCGGTGATCGACAGCAGATATTTACCCTCTTCGGTTTGGTCAACGAGTCTGGTTAGTGTTTGGTCTATTTCTTTGATGTGTTTTTTAATTAATTCGAGCTTTTCCACTAGAAAGCCCATCTCGGAGACCACTGATCGAGCCCCGGATGAAATGCCTATGGTCATCTTCGCTGCTTCATGAAGGTCCGCCAGCTTTCTACGCATTAACCGGTGTCCATGGTAATTGGCTTCTACTTTGGCAATGAAATTCTCAATGTCCATGCCAGCAACGTCCCATGGTGTAAGACAACACGACAAAACGCCTTGCGCCGTAACCGCACATGGATCTTTGAAGACATGAACGAATTCCGGAAACACTCCGTCCAGAAGACCCTTTATGAGGTTTGTTATCCTGGTCCGCTCCTTGACCAACCGCCGATAAGCGTTATGAGAGGAACGTAGGTCTGCATATACGCCTTGGGGGAGACCGCTTTCGACGAACTCACCGGTGCACAGGAGTTGAGCTGCAACCTCGCTGTCCCGGTAATCATTCTTCCTGTGGTTCAAATCCTTCCCTTCGCGCCTTCGCTTCAATGTGTATTGATTGATGAAACGAAATGGAATACCTTTCGCATCGAGGTAATAGGCGATATTCCGCCAGTAATGGCCACCTGTTTCGATCGCGAACATTACGCCGCGGCAATCTGCCCGAACCATTTCAGTCCTGACACGGCGTAGTAACAATTCAAACCCTTCCATTGCATTTTCAAACTTGAACTTGTCACGAATGGTGAAGTCTTGTGTAATGGCGACTGCAGCATGTTTGCTTTTATGGGGGTCGATTCCGATCACGAGGTAACCCTCAGGGACTTGCCGAACTTTCCTGGCAGCGGTATTCTGCATTTTGATAGCTCCTCCTATTTAGATTCGGTGTTTGGGAGACCACCGTTTCTATTTTAGCCGGAGCTATCTCTTACTGTTAGCCAATATACTAATCTCTGCAAATGTGTGATCAAAGCTAGATGACTTCTTTTCTTGATTCACCTTGCTATGCTGAAAGTAAACGGAAGTATTGCCACGTTGACTAAGCCATTCGTGTCGTTTTTTGGTACCTTTTTAAAAAATACATCTTGAGGGAAACGAGTCGCCCGTTTTGAACAGGTAATTCAGCTCACGTGGTATATAGGTTTCTCTTCAGCCAACAAAAATTAGGAAAGTGACATCCTTTTCAATCCCATAACTGGAACTGAGAATAGAGGGGAACCGTTGGATGCTCACGATATTTATAATTCATCTTTAGGAATTTTGGGATGGTTGACGTCATCTTGTTGATTATTGATCATAAAGGAATGGATACTGACACGCGCGTCCCGTTGCCAGGGGCTGATTCGAAGTTGAACGTTCCGCCCACTAGTCCTGTTCTTTCTTTCATTGCTGAAAGGCCGGTCGAGTTAACGGCTACAAGCTTGGCCACATCAACCCCACATCCCTTGTCCTCTACGCTAAATTCAATAGATTTGCCAGGTCTTTGGACGTTTACCCAGGCTTCCTTGGTTCCGGAATGGCGCATTATATTGGTGAGAGCCTCTTGAATAATCCGATAAGCTGTGATTCGGCTATTTGGAGTCAATACTCCAATCTCGCTGTGATCGAAATGGACCTCGAGACCGGCCTGGCTGTGAAGTTGTTTGAAAAGTGCCTCAAGTGAATTCACCAGCCCAAGTTCGTCCAAGGATCCAGGTCGCAGGGAGAGGGACATATTTCTGACCTGACCTATTAATTTTGAAATGCCTTCGATTGCTTCCCTAACAAATGGCCTTGCTTCATCGGAAGTTATTCTTGCTATGCGATCTAATAACAACTTCAAAACTGTCAAGTTCTGACCAACTTCATCATGGAGTTCCTTAGCAATGGCACGCCGTTCCTCTTCTTGAACTTTTAACAAACGATTTGATAGCGAGCGCAGCGATTCTTCTGCCTTCGACCTAAGTTCCAACTGCTCCTTGAGTTCATTGTAAGCTGTCTCTAACTCACTGGTCCGGGCTTTAACTCGATTTTCTAATTCAACATTCAAATGCTGAAGCGCTTGCTCAGCCTGCTTACGCTCATTGATGTCTTTGACGATATGGACACTGCCTGTGCAATTACCAGATTGATCCAAGGTTGGAAGAGTAGTCGCTTCGATATAAATGCCAAGGTTGGGTTCGAAAAATTCCTCGTGAGCTGCCTGGCAGGTATTTACCGTCCTTGAATGGGGACAAAAAACCGGCGCTGTGAGAGAGTTATGGACAATTTCATAACAATGTCGGCCGACAGCAGCTTCATGTTTCAGTTTAAACGTATTTGTGAAAGCTTTGTTGGCTCGAATGATACGATGGTTCCGATCAAGGAGGATAATGATATCAGTGATCGAATCGAACGTGGATTGCCATTCCCTGGCGGCGGCGTTGATGGCTTCTTCCGATTTCTTCCGCTCGACCGCATAAAATAAGACGCGACGTAACAGCCCAGAATCGGCTTGACCTTTCACAAGATAATCTTGGGCACCAAAATGAATCGCACGGGATCCTAGGTCTTCATCCGAGATAGACGTAAGTACCACAATGGGCAGAGCCGGGAATTTCGCACGCAATGCTTTGAGCGTTTCTAAGCCGGTACTATCCGGCACATTCAGATCTATCAGTGCAACATCCACTTCATGATTCTTGAGAAAGCCGATCGCTTTTTCCAGAAGTTCTGCCGCGCCCTCCAAGGTTATCCCAGGAACATCTTTGAAATATTCCTTGATAAGGCGGACGTCACCCGGATTGTCTTCAAGAAGAAATACTTTCATGTGCGAACTCTTTTCTTGGTCAACTAATAATTGACAGTGGCTTCAGCACGCTGTTTTTGGCGGTAACCTGACAATGGTCAGCCAAAAGTCTTCGATCGATTTGGTGATAGTGAGAAACTGGTTGAAGTCCAGGGGTTTGGTGACGTAGCAGTTAGCGTGTAACTGGTACGCCCGGCAAATATCCTCATCGGCCTTAGAGATAGTCAAAACAACTACAGGAATCGACTTAAGATCATCATCAGCCTTAATTTCAGCCAAAACTTCGCGCCCGCTTTTGCGTGGAAGATTAAGGTCCAACAGGATGAGGTCCGGACGAGGTGCTTGCGCGTACTTCCCGGAGCGCCGCACAAAATCAATAGCCTCAACACCGTCTTCGACAACCCAGAGGTTGTTCCGGATCTTGCTGTCCTTTAACGCCTCCCGGGTCAGGCGGGCGTCACCCGGATTGTCCTCCACTAGCAAGATGTCTACGGGCTTTGGTGTGTTGGTATCCATTTGTTTCTATCCTTTCTTTGGCGCAATGGGCAAAATAAAACGAAAGACCGAGCCCCCTTCGGGAACGGATCCCACCCAAATTCGTCCGCCGTGCCGCTCAACAATGCGTTTGCAGATAGCCAAACCGATCCCAGTGCCGGGATACTTGGACCTGGTGTGCAGCCGTTGGAATATTAAGAAGATCCTCTCTCGGTACTCGGGAGCGATGCCGATACCGTTATCCTGGACCGAACAGACACATTCGTTGCCGCGGATTTCTGCCGAAATGTGGACCCTTGGAACATCATCACCACGGAACTTGATGGCGTTGTCGATCAGGTTTTGGAAAACTTGCGACAGTTGGCCGGCATCGCCGTATACCATCGGCAGAGCGTCATGGGTGATGATGACGCCGCTATCGGAGACCAGCATCTTGAGGTTGTCCAGGGCCTGATTCAGAATGCTTTCGAGAGGGGTTGGTTCAAAAGTGCCACCCCTGGTACCAACCCGGGAATAAGCCAGGAGGTCATTGATCAGGCGTTGCATCCGGTTAGCCCCGTCGGCGGCATAGTGGATGAACTCGTCGGCGTCAGCATCAAGTTTGCCCTGGTATCGTTTACCCAAGAGTTGCACGTAACTTGAAACCATGCGGAGCGGTTCCTGGAGGTCGTGGGAGGCGATATAGGCGAACTGCTCCAGCTCAGCGTTGGAGCGGGCCAGCTCTTCGGTCCGGCTCTTGATGGCCTCTTCCGCCAATTTCCGTTCGGAGATATCCATGCCGACACCGATCAGGCACTCTTTGCCATCGAGCACGACCAGTCTGCCAGTAAAATAATAAGGGGTCCTGCGGCCATCCCGGGAAACAAAATTAGCTTCAGCCGTAGATTGTCCTTTTTCAAAGACTTCACCGATCCTTTGTTCAATGAGCGTCCTGTCTTCACCCTCAAAAAATTCAAGGACGGTTTTTGATGGCATTTCCTCAGCGGTGACCCCAGTGACCAGTTCCCAGTTTTTATTCCACTTGAGGAATTTGCCCTGGGTGTCGAAGAGATAGAAAACTCCCGGGAGGCTTTCAATGGTGGTGTCGGAAATGTTTTTTTCGCGTGTCAGCTCAGCGGTGCGCTCGATTACCCGTTCTTCGAGGACATCACGGGATTGTTGAAGTTCTTCGTTCGATACGTTCAGGTCTTCCAGGATGTTGAGCAGCGCCTTTGAAGTATCATGCATCTGCTCCTTCTCAGCGTCGAAATCCTCCAAGATGTTCAACACTGCCCGCTGGGTGTCCTCGAGACGGACGTTGTCCGAATCGGCGGTCAGTCTATTCCTAGGGTCGGGGAAAACTTCCGATTGGTGAGACACTATCGTTGTCGTTTGAGTTCCTCAATCTCTTTTTTAAGCTCGATCATCTTGAGTTCACGGCCAACGGTGAGACGCTGGAACCGTTCAAGCTCGGCGAGCCTTTCCAGTTCCTTGGTGCGCTGCTCCGCAACCTGGGCTTCGGCCTGGCGCTGAGCGGTGATATCGCGAGCTGCAGCAAAGACACCCAATACCTTTCCTGAAATGTCCTTGTAGACTGAGGCATTATAAAGAACATCGGTAAGCGTCCCGTTGGAATTGCGAATGGTAAGAGGATAGTCCGTTACCGATCCGAGGGCAAATACCTGCTGGTAACCTTCCCGGGCTTTTTGCGGCTCGGTGAAATAGTTGGAGAAATCTGTGCCAATCAACCGATCGCGGTTGACGCCGGTGACCTTGATTGTCGCCTCATTCACGTCGGTGATCTTACCTTCCGGTGAGATAGTCACCAGGGGATCGAGCGACGCTTCAATCAGGCTTCGCGCATACTGAGAAGCCTGTTTCTGGGCGGTGACGTCCCGGGCGGCGGCGAAAATGCCGATGACTTTACCAGCGCTATCCTTGTAGACGGAAGCGTTGTACAACACGTCGGTCAATTGTCCATCACGATGACGAATGGTGAGCGGATAGTCAGTGACGAAACCTTTGGCAAATACCTGGAGATAACCTTCACGGGCTTTTTCAGGCTCTGTAAAGTAGTTGGAGAAATCGGTGCCGATGAGTTTCTCCCTGGGGATGCCGGTGACTTTTATGGTCGCTTCATTCACATCAGTGATCTTACCGTCAGGAGAAATGGTCACCAGCGGATCGAGCGATGATTCAATCAGGCTCCTGGCGTAGTGAGAAGCCTGTCGCAGTTGTTCTTCAGCACGCTTCTTTTCCGAGATATCATTACTCATTAGAAGGTAGCCGATTGGATGACCAAAGGCATCGTTACGCCGGGTGACCACAACGCTGGCCATGAAACGGGTACCGTCTTTTCTGACGCGCTGGAATTCGCCTTCGGCCAGGCCTTTGTCGTAAGCATCTAACAATAGACGATCGACGGCGCCTGAAGCGATATCTTCCGGTGTATGAAGAATGCTTGAGTCTCTGCCGATGATCTCTTCCGCCGTGTAGCCGTAATTGCGCGTGGCGCCTTCATTCCAGGACAGAATCCGATGGTTAAGGTCCTTACCGATAATGGAATACTTAGTCGAGCTTTGCAGGATGTTGTCAAGAAAATTCTTAGTCTCAACAAAATCCCTGGTAACAGCTTTAGAGTCGGTGACATCACGGGCGGCAGCAAAGACGCCCAGGACATTGCCACCCACGTCCTTGTAAACAGAAGCGTTGTAGAGAACATCGATCAACCTGCCGTCCTTATTGCGGATGGTCAGCGGATAGTCGGTCACCGACCCCTTGGCGAATACCTGCTTGTAGCCTTCACGCGCTTTCTCCGGTTCGGTGAAGTAGTTGGAGAAATCCGTGCCGATGAGTTTTTCCCTGGCTACGCCGGTGGCTTTTATGGTTGCTTCATTCACATCGGTGATCTTGCCGCTGGGAGAAATGGTAACGAGAGGGTCAAGGGAAGCTTCAATTAAGCTGCGGGCATACTGGGAGGCTTGTTTCTGGGCGGTAACGTCGCGAGCGGCGGCGAACACACCTATTACGGTTCCCCGCACGTCTTTGTAAACGCTGGCGTTGTAAAGGACATCGGTGAGTTGACCGTTCTGGTGGCGGATAGTTAGGGGATAGTCAGTCACTGAACCTTTGGCGAATACCTGCCGATAGCCCTCGCGAGCTTTTTCAGGCGCGGTAAAATAGTTTGAAAAATCCGTGCCAATTAGTTTGTCCCTTTCCATTCCGGTGACTTTGATCGTGGCTTCGTTGACATCGGTAATCTTGCCGGTGGCGGAGATGGTAACAAGAGGGTCGAGGCTGGCTTCGATTAGACTTCGGGCGTAGGCGGCGGCAGACTGGATTTCCTTTGAAGATTCTGGGCTCGAGGAAGACTTTGTGGGCTTAACCATCACGTCTCCTTTAACTGAATACGGACCAGATAACGTAGAGTAATATTACGAATGATTACATAATAGTCCAACGTGTAAGGTTGAGCAAACTATCAACAATGCCAAATTCAGCCCGCAACCTGCATATGCTCTACAGAGATAGAGTATCCTTAGGCCACTATGAATGACATCATCAGCGACGACTTCTCCACCCTGAAGGCTCCTCGCAAAGACGGCTAAGTTGGGCGGGTCTGCGACCTACCGACAATGCGACTAATGGGATCGTGGTGGGTTCCACTATGCTGCACCCACCCTACAAACCCTACAGACTTGCCTTGATTCGGACGTCCACAACATTTTTTGAGTTTACCTTTGTTTGAAAAATCGGTATTACGATTGGCTGAACGTGAGCCGTGACAGGCTCCGGACCCTTGACACGGACTTGCCAGCTATGATATTATCTCTCTTTGTCAGCAATTGACGTAGCACCTTAACAACTGGATAGCGGAAGGAAAAGCCAATTTTATTGCAGCGTAAATTCGTTTAAATAGCCTGGAGAGTTTGATCCTGGCTCAGGATGAACGCTAGCGGCGCGCCTTATGCATGCAAGTCGTACGGTTTATCGCAAGATAGACAGTGGCAAACGGGTGAGTAATAGTTAGGTAACCTGCCTTTAAGTGGGGGATAACACTTCGAAAGAAGTGCTAATACCGCATGTGGTGCTCTTTCATAAGAAGGATCACTAAAACCGCAAGGTGCTTGAAGAGGGGCCTGATTCCGATTAGCTAGTTGGTGAGGTAACGGCCCACCAAGGCTGGGATCGGTAGCTGGTCTGAGAGGATGGTCAGCCACACTGGGACTGAGACACGGCCCAGACTCCTACGGGAGGCAGCAGCAAGGAATCTTGGGCAATGGGCGAAAGCCTGACCCAGCGACGCCGCGTGAGGGATGAAGGCCTTCGGGTTGTAAACCTCTTTTCTCAGGGAAGAATAATGACGGTACCTGAGGAATAAGTCTCGGCTAACTACGTGCCAGCAGCCGCGGTAATACGTAGGAGGCGAGCGTTATCCGGATTTATTGGGCGTAAAGTGGGCGTAGGTGGTCTTTCAAGTCGGATGTGAAATCTCCTGGCTTAACTGGGAGGGGTCATCCGATACTGTTGGACTTGAGTACAGCAGGGGAAAATGGAATTCCCGGTGTAGTGGTGAAATGCGTAGATATCGGGAGGAACACCAGAGGCGAAGGCGATTTTCCAGGCTGAAACTGACACTGAGGCCCGAAAGCGTGGGGAGCGAACAGGATTAGATACCCTGGTAGTCCACGCCTTAAACTATGGGTACTAGGTATAGGGAGTATCGACCCTTTCTGTGCCGAAGCTAACGCTTTAAGTACCCCGCCTGGGGAGTACGGTCGCAAGACTAAAACTCAAAGGAATTGACGGGGGCCCGCACAAGCAGCGGAGCGTGTGGTTTAATTCGATGCTACACGAAGAACCTCACCAGGGCTTGACATGTTAGAAGTAATGAACTGAAAAGGGAATGACCTGTTAAATCAGGAGCTATCACAGGTGCTGCATGGCTGTCGTCAGCTCGTGTCGTGAGATGTATGGTTAAGTCCTGCAACGAGCGCAACCCTTATTGCCAGTTATATTCTCTGGCGATACTGCCTCGCAAAACGGGGAGGAAGGTGGGGATGACGTCAAGTCAGCATGGCCTTTATGCCCTGGGCTACACACACGCTACAATGGACGGTACAATGGGTTGCCACCGGGCGACCGGGAGCTAATCTCCAAAACCGTCCTCAGTTCGGATCGCAGGCTGAAACCCGCCTGCGTGAAGTCGGAGTTGCTAGTAAACGCGTGTCAGCATAGCGCGTTGAATACGTTCTCGGGCCTTGTACACACCGCCCGTCACGTCATGAAAGCTGGTAACACCTGAAGTCGATAGGCTAACCCGCAAGGGGGGCAGTCGCCCAAGGTGGGACTGGTGATTGGGACGAAGTCGTAACAAGGTAGCCGTAGCGGAAGCTGCGGCTGGATCACCTCCTTTCTAGGGAGCCTTTCCCGATTTATCGGGAACACTCCTAGGTCGGTCTCCGGCGCAAGCCGGGGTTTGATTGGCCTATTTTTCCTTCCGCTATCCAGAGGTTAAGGTGAAATTGTTTTAAGACGATTTAACCCCGGCGCTTGATTTTAACGCGCATCGTGGGTTAGAATTACCTTCGCTTGTTTCACCCCCGGGCCATTAGCTCAGCTGGTTAGAGCGCGGTCCTGATAAGACCGAGGTCCTTGGTTCGAGACCAAGATGGCCCACCATTAAAGACTACTCCACACTTAAAATGTGAAGTATTTCTTGAGTTAGACTGTTAATAGAAGAGGCAGATGAGATTCTCATCTGCCTCTTCTATATTTCGTATTCGAATTCATCGGTGAAGTTTTTCCTCGCCAGGCGTCACAAGTAACAAAAGCAGAGATTATGACTCGGATGGGGAGACGGGGGAGAGGAAAACTCTCTCTGAACCGCGGGAGCTTTTGTACTGGCTTACAACTGGTGAAACAGAGAGGTTTTTGAAGCCTCCATGTTTCTAATAAGCATTGTTCTCCTCATAGCGCCGGACTGCGACGGAAAAATGAGGCATTTGTTAGACTGGCTTAACTCAGACAGGGCTCGCGAGCATCGATCTCGGACCGAAGCTGATACTTTATTGCTAGAGAGTTGAATGGGTGCGGAAAACATTTGAGGCTGGCATCGGGTGAGTATATTGAAAGCCAGATTAATTATCCTTAATCGTTAATAAAAACACTGTAACGGACAAACACATATTGTTAGGCTAATTGAAACATCTGGATGCCATAATCCTTATAAAGAATTGAAGGAGGAAAGCATCCATGTCTATTTTTCACAACACAGTAAGTCGCCGTGATTTCATGAAAGGAATTGGATTGACTGGCGCGGGAATTGGCGGGGCGATGACACTGTCCGCACCGATATTTCATGATCTTGATGAGGCAGCATCGTCCAACCCGTCGGTGAAGCGTGCCTGGTGGGTAAAAGAACGAGCATTTGATGATCCCACGGTCGAGATTGACTGGTCAATGATGCAGCGTCACAGTGTCCGTGAAACTATGTGGTATTACTCGTCATTTGCACGATATATTGGTGGTGCGTCCAAAGTTAAAGAAGTTGTTGGCCAGGGGAATCAATTGAAGGCTAAAAGATTAGCCGAAAACGCGCCTGGCTGTGATTTGATTTCTACATCATTAAGTGGTAGTTCGGGACTTTACAATAACTCCCAAAACTATTATCAGGCGGCAGGGACGAGCCAAGGTTGGGGAGGCGGTAAAAGCTTCGTAGGTCAAACAACCATAAAAAGACCCAGCGATCAAGGCTTACCAAAGTGGGAAGGTACCCCTGAACAAAACATGCGCATAATACGTGCTGCGTTACGTTTCTATGGAGCTCCGGCTTTTGGTGTTTGTGAATATAGCGGCAACATAAAGTCAAAATTAACACAGCTGTATGACGGTGGCGCAGCTTCAATGAACATGGCATACATCGATCCTGCTGTCCCAATTAAGGCAATTGATTCCAGACCCTACGTGTTCGAAGATGTCGATTGGGCTTATGAGACAAAGGAAAAGCTCGTTATTCCGGATAAAAAACAATACTGGGTCGTGACCGTCGTTCAGCCTCAAAGCCGCCAGATGTTCCGCCAAGGCCGGGGCGTGCTGAGAGTCGCAGCCAACGGTGCTAGGTACAGTCTTCAATCGGTTTGGCAAACTAAAATTCAAGGATTCCTCCGAGGAATTGGATACGAAGGACTTGGGTACCCGACAAGAGCATATGGCCCTATCCCCTCGATGGCAGGAGCGATTCTGGATGGAATGGCTGAAATGGCCAGAAACAATAATGTCGCCGTTAATCCAGACTACGGACCGACGGCTGGATATTTTAGCTTCTTAACCGATTTACCCTTAACTCCCACACCACCGATCGACGCTGGAATGTGGCGTTTTTGCCAAACATGTAAGGTCTGTGCCGATGCGTGCCCCAGTCAGGCAATTTCCCAAGATAATCAGCCTACTTGGGAAATTACTCCAAGTAAAAAAGCCCCTACCTTGTCACCAGCCTATTCATGTCCGGGAAGAAAATCGTTCTGGACAGATGTAGTCGCCTGCCGGGAGTTCGGCTTTTTAGATAGTTGCGGCAGTTGTCACGGCGTTTGTACCTTTAACACGGATAACGCAGCAAGTATCCACCAATTTGTTAGAGCCACTGTTGCCACAACTGGGTTGTTTAACGGCTTCATGTCGAACATGCATCCGACGTTCGGTCTCGGATTAACACCCGAAGAGGATTGGGGTAAGTGGTGGGATATGTCGTTACCAGCTTACGCGTTCGACACATCTGTAGGGGTAACCGATGGTGGCTTCAATTAAGCTTTCTAGAATCTGTTAGACCAAGCGGTTCTTTCAAGCACACGGGGAAGATCCTTAAAATTCTTCCCCGTGTGCCACTTTATCGAAGATCAATGATCAGACAAACCTAAATCTACTTCCACTTAACCGATACGAGGCTTGAGTTTCCCAATATCAGTATAAAGTCCAATGGTGATTAATACTTTAGGACGATTCTTTTTTACGACCCCGTAGTATTATATATGGCTGTCTAACAGGCCAACATCAGTTCTCAGTTAAATCTAAAAATGGACTGTTAGATTGAAATGCATGATGAGACAATATCCGAACTTATGACGAAGATCAGATTTCCTATTCTGACCGCTCTCGCAATTGGATTGTTGATGATAGGAATCATACCTATCGACAAAGTCATTGCACAGGATTACGCATATTTCGAACATCTGTCAATAGAACAAGGATTGTCACAGAGCTCAGGACTTTCGCTATTACAGGATGAGCAGGGATTTATCTGGTTTGGAACTAAAGATGGTTTAAACCGATTTGATGGAGTATCTTTTAGGGTTTTCAGAAACGATCCTCTGGATCCTAAATCCATTTCTGACAATTATATCAATTCTATTGTCGAAGATTCATATGGAACAATCTGGGCTGGAACGCTAAATGGTGGTTTAAACCTTTTTAACAAAATTGATTCAACTTTTGTAAGTTACAAACATTTGGATTCTGATCCTAATACGATCATCAGCAATCTAGTAAGGGTGGTTAAAGCAGATGCTGAAGGTTTCTTGTGGATCGGGACGCCAGTAGGGCTTGATCGGTTCGATCCAAAAACGCAGAAATTCACCCATTTTGTTTCCAATCCGATGGAGGATAATTCCCTAATCGACAATTACATATGGGCGCTTCTTCTTGATTCCAAAGGCAATCTGTGGATCGGTACGGAAGCTGGTTTGGACAGATATAACATCGCAACAAATGCGTTTACCCATTACTTGTGGTCGCCAGGCAGTGATAATGGGCTTTCAGGAACCACAATCCGGGCACTCTTTGAAGACAGTTCTGGCCAAATTTGGATTTCGACAAGTAATGGATTGGATGTGTTGAACACGGTTGAAGAAAGTTGGAAACATTTCACTAATGAACCTGAAAATGCCGCAAGCGTATCGAATAACCGAATTCGGGCGATAACCGAAGACCTTGAGGGTAACATCTGGGTCGGCACAACCTATGGCTTGAACAAATATGATAAAAAGACAAATTCATTCATCCGATTTTTCAATGATCCCGGGAATATAGATAGCCTAAGTAACGATGTGATTTGGTCACTGTTGGTGGATCGATCGGGAATTGTTTGGATTGGCACTTTAAACGGAGGCGTCGAAAAGTATATCCCTAGCAAACAGGCATTCTTGTGCCTGAGGAACAATCCCGGGAACCAGAATAGTCTGAGCAATAACGTTGTCAAAGCGATTTTCCAAGACAGTAAAGGTGTTTTTTGGTTCGGAACTTTAGGGGGAATCAATTCCTATAATCCTAAAACCAGTCAGATCATCAAATATGCCTACGATCCCAAGAAACCTCTTGGTTTACCGAATGATTCCATTAAAACGATTATTGAAGATAAGAAGGGGTCGTTGTGGATTGGGACAACTGGAGGATTGGCCAAATTGGATCCTCAATCGGGAGACTTTCGGGTTTGGGTTCGTGAAAAAGACAACCCTAATAGTCTCAGCGATGATGTCATATGGTCATTATATTTCGATGGCGCCAACAATTTATGGATTGGGACTAATAGTGGTTTAGACAGATTTGACCCGAGCACTGAGACAATTGAAAGATTTGGGCAAACCATTGGAATCCCATCGACTACCATATATACAATTATCGAGAAAAACGGATACTTACTGATTGGCACTGGATCGGGCATATTTGAATTCTCCCTGAACAAAGGTATTTCACATCATTACATTTCCTCCGAAAGTAACACATCAAGTTTGAGTTCAAACATAATAAGGCATATCTTCAAATCTAAATCAGGCGAAATATGGATTGCAACCCATAATGGGATCGATAAGTTTGACACGGATGCCGGTACTTTCATTCGTTACATCGGATACCGAGAGAGCCAGTTTGGCGTCGTGTATGGAATTCTTGAAGATAACTCAGGGGCTCTTTGGTTTAGTGGTAATAATGGACTTTATCGAATGGATCCTCGTGGCCAGAATATACGACATTATGATGTTTCTGACGGTTTGCAGAGCAATGAATTCAGTGAGGGTGCTTTCTATAAGGATAATAATGGATGGTTATTATTTGGAGGAATCAATGGTTTAAACTGGTTTGATCCGGCCATGTTGGAGGTTCAAAACAAAGCTCCCGAACTTGTTATTACCGGTATAAATACCATTACGGGGACATTGAAACTCTCTGAGCCAGCCCATGACGCGAGAACTATTTCACTCAACTACAAGAACAATTCATTAGTTATTGATTTCGCCGCTCTTGAATATATTTC
This sequence comes from Dehalogenimonas etheniformans, assembly GCF_014672715.2. Classification (NCBI taxonomy): domain Bacteria; kingdom Bacillati; phylum Chloroflexota; class Dehalococcoidia; order Dehalococcoidales; family Dehalococcoidaceae; genus Dehalogenimonas; species Dehalogenimonas etheniformans. The sequence goes on from NZ_CP058566.2 coordinate 265,800, forward strand.
TCCAACCAAGACAACCTATTCTTTTAAACTTGATGGATTTGATAGCGAATGGCGAACTCAAAATTTTGACCAAAGAAGTGTTTCGTACACCAACCTGCCAAAAGGAACTTTCACCTTTTTCCTCCGAGCGTCACAAATTGATGGCGAATGGGAAACCGAGACTCTCTCTTTGACTATTAAGGTCGCTCCACCTTTTTGGAATACCTGGTGGTTTTACATTTTGTCAGCAGTTGCAGCCGCGTTTTTTACTCTTTCGATAATAAGGCTGAGGGTTGCCAGTGTTACTCGACAAAAAGAAAGACTGGAGATACTGGTAGATAGGAGAACGGTCCAACTCAAAGAAGAGGTTGAAAAACACAAGATTACAGAGTCTAAATTGAGCGAAGAGATCGAAGACCGTGTGAAATATACCAGGGCTCTGGTGCACGAACTTAAAACACCACTGACTTCCCTTTCGATCTCCAGTGAGTTACTTGCTGACGTAGCGCAAACTGAGCCCTATTACAGCCTGTCTAAAGTGATCGACCGTGCAGTCAACAGGCTTGATAAGAGGTGCGCTGAATTACTGGATCTGGCAAAAGGCGAGAGTGGCGTTCTCAAAGTTAATAAACAAGAACTTGATCCCAATATATTCTTCGAAAATTTATACAATGATCTCGTTCCTGTGGCATCCAACAAAGGGATTGCGTTCGATTATGAGCACGATGATAGTATGCCCATAATGTCGATTGATCCAGAGCGAATAGGGGAGGTAGTGTTAAACCTTGTTGATAATGCGCTGAAATTTACTCCCGAAGGCGGTAAAGTGACTCTCGATGTCAGGTCTGAGGGAAATGGGGTTATAGTATCCGTGACAGACACTGGTAGTGGCATTGATCCCGAGATTCTCCCTCATTTGTTTGAACCAAAATATCAGACCAAAAATCACAACAAAGGTGACGGGCTTGGATTAGGTTTGGTGCTGTCAAGGATGTTTGTTGAACTTCATGGAGGTCGGTTAACTGTTTCCAGTGTACCCGAGAAGGGCAGCACATTCAGATTTAATTTGCCTGGGAATGGAGGCAACATCCATGAAAGTCCTAATTATTGAAGATGATTCCGGGATCGTTGACTCACTAAACCTGCTGTTCAAAATGCGATGGCCTGAAGTCGAATTCAAGATCACCAGTAAAGGCGAAACAGGATTACTTGCAGTTGAACAGTGGAATCCCGATCTGACAGTGTTGGATTTGGGTTTGCCTGACATCGATGGACTAGAGGTGCTCAAGAGAATTCGGTTATTTTCATTGACACCGGTAATTATTCTCACTGCTCGGGGTGACGAATACGATATCGTCCGAGGTTTGGAATTGGGTGCTGATGACTATATAGTAAAACCGTTTAAACAATTGGAATTCCTCGCACGAGCAAAAACAGTCTTGCGTCACCAAGGTATCGCTCCAGTTGATGCGGTGTACGCAAAAGGACCATTTAAGCTGACGCCGGCAACTCACAAACTTTATTTTGATAACCGGGAAATAATTTTGACTAAAAGTGAGTGTATAATTTTCCTAAAACTTCTGGAAAATGCTAATTCTGTTGTAACGCAAGGAGCCCTTTCTCGTGTTCTATGGGGTGATGACCTCCCAGAATCAGTTGAAGCAATCAGAGTTTACATCAGCCGGATTCGACAAAAAATCGAACAAAATGACCCGGAACTTGCCTATATTTCTACCAAACCGGGCATCGGGTATTCATTGAACCTATCGAGATGAAGGTTGGTTCGAATGGTTCGAGATGTCATAAGTTGATAGTGCGAACGACATTGGAAACAAGGTATGCCTTCCCACAGCTCTTAGTCGTCTGTAGAACCGGGCTTAGCTAACGCTGATTTACGAACAAATCATGCTTAAAAGGATGGTAGATTCGCGCCATCAGCCTCATTCTAATCATGGTGGAGACGGGGGAGAGTCGGGGTCTCTCCGAAACGCGACGGAGCATGAATTGGTTAAGAACCACAACAGACCGACGCAGATTTAATTGGTTAAGTACTGGACGGACCGAGAGCTTCAATCCGGACCGTTAGAGTCGGACCAAACCTGAAACAGGGGAATTATTGAATTTGGTTAAAATTAGCGCAGCTAAGAGGGGACAAAAGGTTAGTCTCTCGTCTTTCGTTCATACTATCTTGGTCGGGTTTTTTGTTTGACCAAATTGATTTAGCTATGGTGTAGGTCTCATCTCAGTTTTTAAGACTTGTTTAGCTTCATCCTCGAATGATTTGGGTACCAGGATTTTCACTTCTCCGAGACCATCGATATTGATGCCGATGACCCTGCCTGCACTTTCGTACTCGAGGAGAACCGGTATGCCCGCGCTTTCTAGGCGTGATTTGGTGACGCTAGCTCTTAGTTCGCCCTGAACGATAGCAACCACAGAGAAATTTTCGTGGTATTTCATTGCATTCATAGCTACCTTATAGTGATGACCTGAATGGTTCGAGTATCGCTATATTGCCACTTCTTGGCAGAAGGGCAGATCTTTTCAGCACCGAATTCAATGGCTATAATCAAGTCTTCGATTTTTAGCTCAGGTTCGGCATAGGCAAAATTTTCTTGGTCCCAAACCAAGACTCTGGTATCTCCAGGGTACTTCTGTAATAATTTGATTAATTCAGAAGCTTTCATCTTTCCTCTCGATGGCGCGGGATTAACTCGGCTTGATGACCAGCAAAGGAAGTCCTGCTTTCTGGAGTACGTAATCAGCCACACTACCCATCAGCAGTATGCCCAGACCCCCATGGCCATGGGTGGCCAGGGCGATGAGGTCGAGTGAACCGACCGTCTGGGCATAATTGACGATGGAAAAACCAACAGGTGTGGTGTTCAAGACAACGCATCCAACCTTGATACCTTTCTTCCTCAGTGAATCCGCAACGCATTCAAGGTAGAGCCTGGCATCAGCTTCGGCCATCTGAAGTAATTCTAGGTATGTTGTGGGGTGGTTCTGTGATTCCTTGCCTGAGAACGTTACAACCTGTATTAATTCGACATTGCTCTTGAAGGCTACAGCCTGTGCTTCGACATAAGGGAGAATCTGTTCAGCGAGCTTCGACCCATCTAAACAAACGAGGATTTTGTTATACATACTTACCTCTCAATTCGATTAAATAGGCTGTTCAGGCATGATGGCTCGTTTTGTGCCTGAGATAGATGGTGGTGATTGCGCTAAATATAAATAGGGCGAACAGAGCGTAGATGACGATATTTCCGAGTTCGCCGCCCCAGTTTGTAGCTTCATCTAAAGCCGAACCTACGATAAAGATCACAACAACGGCGGCAGGAGACGCGCCCGTCAAGATTAACGATGTTCTGAGCCATCCTTGCATGTCACTGCGCCAAGGAAGAAGCACAAGTGTAATGCCTAGCACTATGAAAGACACGAATAGTAGGGCATAGATGGGGCCGAAGAATAACTCGTTAATCCCAGGTACAAACCCGAGCATACTGACGGCGGAAATTGCTACCAGAGCCCAGAAAACACCCCAGATGCTCTTCGTATTGAACAGCCACTTACTAAAGCCACCGATTTTGCCGTGAAATGGCAGGACGAAGAGGATCAATAGAATGATAATTAGAAAAAGGAGCATTTGCATAGCAATAGTCACTCCTCTAGCTCGGTCCTAATCAATTATACTCCCGATGGATAGAACCCAATCTTAGGTATTTTCCTCGGAGAGTCGGACTCTCTCTGAAACGCGACGGATAGTTGATTGGTTAAGAACCGGACATCGAGAGCATAGTGCTCTCGGCCTTTTGCTAGTCGTGCTACTTTAAAAAAGGGACGAAACCGGAAACATTGGCGGAGACCGATGCATTATTGCAAAAGATGAGAGACTGTTACTAATAATTGCACGGTATATTGAGGTTAGGTAAGGGAAATGCATCTTGTTTTGATGGATTAATCAGCCCAAAATAAAAGTATGGCACCCAGAGGAATATGCCCCAAATGCGGTGTTGAAGTGTATGGTTGGTGTTTGTCCTTACCCCGGCACCAGACATGTACAACCTGTGGGGTAGGTTACATCATCACTGAACCAGGCCAGTTCGTTGCAAGAGGGTATTCTCCTTTCCAGGCTCCGGAAGCAAGAGGAGCTAAAAGTCGAGTCGACCCAAATTTACCACTTAAAATAAATGAATCCCCTTGACCTTGTTTAAGTGGGTTAAATATCGAATGTCTGAAGAGGAATTAGTTCAGGATTAAAAAAACGAGAGGCATCAACAACCTCTCGTTTGCTTTTAGGCTCGCTAACGTCGAAAGGGGAGAGTCGGACTCTGCCTGAAACGCGACGGAACTGCTGAACTGGGTCTAAACTGGTGAAACAGAGAGGCTTTAAAAAACCTCTCTGTTTCTCTTAAACACAGTCATTCTTGGAGTGCTGAATGGTCTTTGAACCAGTCGTTGATATTGGCAAGCGCTAAAAACGACCTAAACAGCGACTTTACATTATATATGAATATACTGGTCAACCAATTTCTGAATTTCGTCGCCTTTGCCATAGAAACGTTCACTCAGGTCTTTATCTTCATAGCGTTTGAGCATCTTAGATAGGCCGTCAATTACCGATGCAGGGAAGATTCCATCTTTTTCATAAATACCCCGGTCTTTGAGCAAGCAATCCGCGGCATCCCAGCAGGATGTTGGCAATTGCGGTAAATTACTTTGGATCTCTTTATTAGCCGAAGCAAAAATATTGACATCAACATAAAGTTTCTTAGCCAGGTCCAAGGCATTTTCAAGCTCTAGTCCGTGCTGGACGGCCACTACCAGGCCAGCCATCAGCAGATGGATGTTGGCCGAGCCATCGGGTGAGCGGAATTCTACGGTTTGATTATTGCTGAAATTCCGTGCAGTCGCATTTTCGTTAGGATTGGCTTCAGCCGCCATATCGTTCGAATGCAGCCACCCCAGCGGCACCCGCACCAAACTAGAGCGGTTACGGTCGCCCCAGCAGACATTGGTAGGAGCTTCTTGATGCGGTACCAAACGCAAAAATGATAGAGGGATAGTATTACCGAAGGCGGTCAATGAAGGCGCAAGCTTCAAATAACCGGCAATCACCTTTCGGGCGAAATCATTCAGCCGGCCTCCGTCAACCAGCATGTTCTGATCGCCTTTCATCACCCGGGTGTGGACGTGCATACCCGAACCGGCATGACCAACGAGTATCTTGGGCGCAAAAGTTACGGTAACATTATTACGCTTACCCAGCATACGCAGTATCCATTTGGCTACCACCAACTGGTCGGCGGCATCCTCGACATTAACCGGTGAAAACTCGATTTCGTTCTGTTCCATTTCATGATCGTCAGATGAAATATGTCCGACTTCAGAGTGACCGTATTTGATCTTGCCGCCCGATTGGGCAATCAAGTTCATAGCCTCGTATCTTAAAGTTTCCCATTTACAGAACGGGGCGGACTCCTGGTAGCCTCGTTGAGCAACGGTAGGATAGAGATGCTGGTGCGGAGCAATCACGTAGTATTCCAGCTCTCCCATGGCTTCGAACCGCATTCCGGTTTTAGCGTTCAGATTGTCCTTGGCTTTTTTCAAAATATTTTCAGGAGCGCTTTCTAGCCTTTTGCCTTCCTTCGTAAAATAGGTGCATAGAATGTCGATAGCTGGAACCGCGGAGAAAGGGTTGACGAAGGCGGTCTTGTATCGGGGGACGACATAGAGGTCGCTCGACGCGGAATCGATGTAAGAAAACAGGCTAGAACCGTCTACACGCTCGCCGGAGGACAGAATTTGGTCCAATTGTTCCCGAGTGTTGATTATGAAGTTCAAATTTTTGAGTCGTCCGTCGCCGCCCAGGTGCCGAAAATTGACGGAGGCAATATTGTTTTCTTCGATGTATTTTATGATGTCACGTTTGGAGAAATCCTCTGGAGCCTTATCTAAATAGCTGGCCAGTCTGTTCGCATTAAGATTTGCTGGTTTTTGAGTCATTTGAGACACTACTGATTCCTCTCCTAAATTTGACTTGTCCCGTAACTACGTACGTCATAGGCCTCTCCGATTACAATGCTTCTTCTATTTTCGAATCAATACTTTTTGCATCGATTATTGATACTGATTTAGTTAGTCACTGTAGTCAGAGACCAATCCCGTAATATAAAAAGGGATTATACAAGATTCTGGAAAAATTCGCTGGGTAAAATGTCTCTTGAAATATTGGCGAATGCCGGCTATCTTCAGGGAATCGGTGTATCTGAGTTTTGACCTGCCACAAATGGGCAGTAGTTTTTAGCTAGTTCGGACGATCGCAGCAATCCTTTTGGAGTATTATAGCTGTAACTGCTCTAATTACAATAGCCAGGCAGAGCTAGTACCTGGCTATTTTGTTAACTTCGCCCGTAAAAGGGTCTGAACTGTCTGAAATGTTTTCAATTCGCGACAGTGGTAATAACTTCGGAAAAATCGTGCTAAAAGCAACCGGGCGACTGATACCATGATTAGGGCCGGATTACTTTTGTCTAATAACTTCTTCTACTATTTCTGTTGAATCGACCGTTTTTCTGCTGGAAGAATTGTCGCCATAATGCCAAAGTCACCCTTCAGGTCTATCTCCCAGGTGGCATCAACCAAGAAACATTCAAAGATCTATGTAATAAATGAGCCCTTGGGATCTTCTCCCAAAGGCTCTCTTGGGTTTCTGGTGGAGACGAGGAGAGTCGGACTCTTTCCGAAACACGAAACTTACTGAACTGGATTAAAGCCAGAGACGCCGAAAGGCTATAGGAGGCTCAACGCGTTTTGTAGATCGTCGTCCTCCTTGAAAGGGACAGTCGGGCTCTGTGAAATCTAAATTGGACTTCGAAATTCTTGGATGGCAATATTGGGAACCGCTGATCCTTGGTGATGATTGTGGACGATTCTTATCTTTCTACCTCGGTATCCATCGATAAAATCCCTTGGCTTTTTGGGCAGTTTATAAGTTAGTAATTTTTTTAAAGGAAAATTCTCCATCATAAGCTCGATATAATATCCTCTTGTGATTTCCATAGTGCCTCATTTTGTTCAAGAGTTAATATCCGGTTCCATTGTTTGAGGATTGTCAGTCTTTGTAAATCCCCCATTAGTAACAATCAACATATACTTTGGTCTCCGAAACCGAAAACGATTGGATTGGCTAAATGTCAAACGGACCGAGTGAGTGAAGCTCGGTCCGTTCGTCATCACCTGATCGTTAAAATAATCTTGAAGTTACTTGAACAGTCTGATAATCAGGTTAGCGATAGCTGTAAGCACTAGGCTAATAATGATGACAGAGGCTAAAGGTACAAATATCGTGGAATCTCCGATGTGGAAAGTGAAGTCACCCGGAAGTTTGCCGAAGCCAAACTTACCTGAAACGGCCATGACGATACCGATAACGACAATACCTATCCCTAGAACGATGAGCCATTTACCCATCTGGCTAAAATCCATGGGTATATTATAGCTTCAAGCTCAAATACAAGGCCAAACAGGAATCAACCAAGCCTTAACTCATGGTTGAAGGAGTCGGACTCTGCCGGAAACACGGGAGATCATGGAGGCTGTGACATGGAAACGAGCGAGGGGCTGGTGAATCACCCTCGGGGTGTCACTGAAGGAAGTTCCATTTTGTGAAAAACTTGCCGCATTATAAGAGGCGGATCGTCAGTCCCTCACAGATTGCCCAAGTAGGAGGCTAGGTATAGATGCCTACGAAAGAGTTGAGCTTTTCCCGTATTAGAAGAAAAACAAGTAACGGGGTACTTGGACAGCATATTCTTTATATTTAGTGCCAAACACATCTATTAGGTGCTCTTCTTCGGACAAAACCATCAGATGGAAAACAATTATACTAGCTACTACCCAGGCGATCGAATGAAAAGAGGGAAATTGCACGCTTATCCCTATGACCATGAACCACCCACCAACGATTTGTGGATTCCTTGATATGTTATAGACACTGGATCGAACCAGACTACTCGTTTCTAAACCGAAAGCTTTTTTCAATCCAAATGACAGCATGGTTCCGAAAGAAAGGACACAACCCATGCTAACGATGATTGCACCGAATACTCTGGATGACGAAGTTAGTTGTTGATAAAACCATGGCCAATCGGGAGGTAAAAACGAAAATGGCAGGGCGAAAAGCAAACCGAAAATCAACACTTGAAGTACAGAGGAAAGAGGGTCAACTTTTTATATCGTTGATAGTCATGACGGACTATGACTCTGAAAATGACGAAACCATCAACTAATAACAACACTAGTAGTCCCAGGGAAATGGCAGCATGCAATTGACCTGCTTTCATTGATATTACCCAGGTATTAGTATGGACTAAGCCTCCCTGAAGTGACCAAAAACCCGGACTGCTTAATGTAGTTAACCACCATGCATTTTGGTATCGCCAAGCATACGTGGTGCGGCCATCGTTGGTCTTGACCTGCGCAACTGCTTGCTTGATTCAATTGGGGAGTTCGGGTGGGTGGTCTTCCACAAGTGTATTATAACTATCGGGGAATACAATGCAAGGCTAGGCCGATTCTCCTGCCTAGCCTTAGGGGCATCCTATGAACTGGAGAAATAAATTCGAGAAACCTGCGACAAGGCTAGAATCAGAATTTGACAAAAATGTATTGAAAGGTCCAAGACGGACCTCAAAAATATCAAAAAAAGGACTATTGGAAATGTACAAAAAGATCCTCGTACCTCTAGATGGGTCCAAGACTGCGGAGGGTGTACTCCCACACGCAAAGGCTCTTGCGTATTCAGAAGGCGCAGAAATCATCCTACTTAATGTTGCCGCAAATCCCGCCCAATCCTTCGCTTTTGAAGACCCCGCAATTGCTGGGGCGACGGTCGACCAAGAGGAGGAACAAGCGGGCAAGTACATGGAGGCAATTTTGGGACAGTTGCGAGCCGCCGGAATGAAGGTGACGTCTCTGATTCGGGAAGGCGGGGCTGCTAATATGATTCTCAAAACGTCGGAAGACCTTGGAGTCGATGTGATAGCCATGTCTACTCATGGAAGGTCTGGTATCGCACATTGGCTGATTGGGAGCACGGCTGAGCGGGTTGTCCGCCACTCCAAAATACCGGTACTGTTGATCAGACCTCAAGTGACTTAAATGGAGAATAAGTTGAAGCCGTGCCGAGAATTTCAGCACGGCTTTTGTTTCTCTAAAGGGAGAATCGGGCCCACTTGGTCTCCTCTCACAATGATCTGAATTGATCACCGCTTCACAACGGCGCCGATAATGCGGAAAGATTTTCGCTCGTCATGAATTTTCCCGGATTGAACGTAAGTCTTTGTCGGGTGAAGGTCAGTTTGGATGCCGCCTGGATCCTGATCATCCCCTTGATGTTTTGGGGGATCGTCCATATCTACGTGCCGTTGATAGAATCGACCTCAAACACCCAGAGCTGGATAATCGCCGGCGCCATCATTGTCCTTGTTTTGGCTTCGCTTCTGTTACATGTCGCGGCGCACGTCCTTGCTACAAAGCTCCTGGGCGGGGACTTACCGGACAAAATCCCGATTTACCTAATAGCTGAACCGGCACAAGTTTGGCCGGCTGCCGGAAGTTACGGACGGGAGGCTATTTCTGCCGTTTCGGGACCGATAGCGCAAGTGTTGTTGGCGGTCGCCGCTTTTCTGGTCTGGAACCAGCAGATCAATTCTTCTGTAAACGCGGTCGCTTTATTCCTGGTGTTTTTCAACCTTTTTATCGCGGTATTCAATTTTATCCCGGCTTTTCCACTCGACGGCGGACGACTGCTAAGGGCGATCTTCTGGGGGTTTCTGGACAAACCGGCTCGTGGTACCTGGCTGGCCACATGGGCGGGCTTCTGGCTGATCATTGCCATTACCTTTTGGGGGATAGTTCTCATATCTCAGCAAGCCCGGCTGGAGTTGCAGGCGGGGCTCATCGCCTTTTCCCAAGCCGCTTTAATGGCAATTTCATCCGTCGCAGTCAAAGCCCCGTCCCCGCCCTTCCCCGAAGAAGAAGTTACTCAAAAGCGTGGGCGCGGAACGTCTTTCGGACTCGCGGCTCTATCGATTTTACCCTTGGCAGCTATTACGGTTGGTTTGATGCCGATCAATTACGGGCTTTACGCGCCCGGAGTAACCGCGCGGGTGGAACCGATGGTCCGGGTCCAGGCTGAGTACAGTCACTTTTCAAACGGGAGCCTGATGCTCACGTCTGTCATCCCCCAGGCGCCGATAATATTTGCGGAGTGGGTGTGGGGCCATTTTGATAATTCTGTTAGGCTGGCGCCGGAAGAAGAGATTTTCCCGCCGAACGAATCGGTCCAATCACAGGCCGAAGAGGGACACCACATGCTCATCGACAGCCAGACCACGGCGACTGTGGTCGGGCTGCGGCTCGCCGGGTACCCGGTTATCGCTACAAGCGATGGTGTTTACGTCGAATCCATCCTGTCAGGCAGCCCGGCCGATACCGTACTCAAGGAGGGCGACGTGATAACAGGACTGAACCAGCAACCGGTTAACTCCATCAGCGACCTCCAAAACCTGATGCGTGGTCAAAAGGAGGGCGCTGAAATCCGGTTGACGGTTCTCCGCAAAGGTGAGACGCTCGAGGTGATGGTTGGGACGCTGCCGCCTGCGATTGTTGGTGGTCCGGTGCGCATCGGGATCGGCGGCGAGACAAACCTAACCGGTTTTACTCTACCGTTCCCCGTGGAAATAACACCGGGAAAAATTATCGGCGGACCTTCGGCAGGGCTGATGTTCACGCTGGCGGTTTACGATCGCGTTACTCCAGACGACCTGACCAAGGGATACCGGATAGCGGGAACGGGCACGATCGACATCGACGGAAACGTAGGCGCCATAGGCGGCGTCCAGCAGAAGGTAGCGGCGGCGGAGAGGGCGGGCGCTAGGTACTTTCTAACCCCAATGGAAAATTTCGCGGACGCGTCAAAAGCGGCAAAGAACATCATTGTGGTTCCGGTTAAATCCGCCCAGGACGCTATCGATTTTTTGAACAGTTTACCTCCGGCAGGATGATCAAACGGTCAACCTCGACATGGGTAAATCTGAATATTCCATCCAAGCTAAAAACGATTAAAAATAATTGTTGTCAAACGATTAACTCAGGAGTATGATTCTTCGAAAGTAAACGTAGAGGGGCGATGCCGGGAGATGTAGTTGGGCATGAAAAATCGTCCCTTTCAATTAATCACCAGTTTCATCAAACTCCTTTGTGTCGTCCTTGTCTGCTTTTCATTTTTCAATCCCGCGCAATTATTTGCTGACAGGCAGTTCACTATTACGCCAAGCGCCGGAACCGGCGGCATAATCACTCCCCCGAACCCACAGAACGTTCCCGAGGGGAATAGCAAATCGTTCACCATCACGCCGAACCCAGGGTATCATATCGCGGATGTGTTGGTGGACGGCGCCTCAGTCGGGGCGGTGGCTCTGTACACGTTTACTAATGTCACCTCCGACCACACCATTGCAGCCAGTTTTGCTCCAGACACTCAACCGAGTTTTACCATCGTCGCAAGCGCAGGCATCGGGGGCGTCATCGAACCATCCGCAACGGTCACGGTTACCTTCGGCGGGACCCAGGTTTTTACCATTACATCCGACATCGGATATCATATCGCTGATGTACTGGTGGACGGAGCTTCGGTAGGCGCGCTGACGTCGTACACCTTCACAAACGTTATCGCCGACCACAGCATCGCCGCCAGCTTTGCGGTGAACACCTACACTCTCAGCTATGCTGCCGGTCCCGGCGGCTCGGTCAACGGCACGACGCCGCAGACGGTGAACCATGGAGGGAGCGGAAGTACAGTTACAGCGGTGCCCGATATCGGGTACCATTTTGTGACCTGGAGCGACGGGATTCTTTCAGCAAGCAGGGCAGAAACAAATGTATTCGCGGACCTCTCAGTGAGCGCCAGTTTTGCCCCGGATTTGCCCCAAAACCTTACCATCACCGCCACCGCCGGTAACCACGGTACCATCGATCCGTCCGGCGTGGTGAGCGTGCCTTCGGGAGGGAGCCAGTCCTTCACGGCCACTCCCGATCCCGGTTACCATGTTGCGGACATGCTTATCGACGGAGCTTCGGTCGGAGCGCTGTCGTCATACACGTTCACGAATGTCGTCGCTGACCATACGATCACGGTCAGCTTCGAAACAGACAGTCCGCAAACCTTTACGATAACGGCCGGCGCCGGCGCCGGCGGCACCATCAATCCTTCCGGAGCCGTAGCCGTCGTCTCGGGCGGAAGCCAGGATTTCATTGTGAGTCCGGATTCAGGCTACCACATAGCAGATATCCTGGTCGACGGCGCTTCGGTCGGGACGACGGCTTCATATACTTTCACCAACGTCACCGGCGACCACAGCATCGCCGCCAGCTTTGCGATTAACACTTACACGTTGACTTATACCGCCGACGTTCACGGCAGTATTAACGGCGTCTCGCCCCAGACGGTAAATTACAACGGCAACGGTGATCCCGTCACCGCGGTGCCTGATGTTGGATACCATTTTGTCAGCTGGAGCGACGGGATACTGACCGCAAGCCGTACCGACATCAATGTCACCGCCGATATCTCGGCGAATGCCAGTTTTGCCGCCGATATTCACACCGTGACCTTCGATCCCCAAGGAGGCTCCCTTGTCGTCCCACAGATGGTCGGGCACGGCGGGTTGGCAGCATTGCCCGTTCCTCCGACAAAGCCTACCTTCACCTTCGGCGGCTGGTATAAGGAAGCACTGTGCACCAATTCCTGGAATTTCGGTACCGACGCGGTCATTGCCGATATTACCCTGTACGCCCGGTGGATGCTTAACTCTTATACCGTGACATTCGATTCACAGGGAGGCTCCGCGGTCATTTCTCAATCGGTTGCCCATGGCGGGCAGGTAATATTGCCGTCTCCACCCGCAAGGGACAACTACACCTTCTCCGGCTGGTACAGGGAAGCCTCCTGCGTTACTATTTGGAATTTCGGCACCGACACAGTGACCGGCAACGTCACCCTGTATGCCAAGTGGGCCGAATTAAGCGGGGATGGCGGCGGTGGAGGGGGTTTTGGATCGCAGGTTATCGCCATAGGATTATCAGGGACATCCCCGGTCATGGACGGCAACGGGAAAGCTATCGCGCCCGGCAGTGTCGAAACCTCTGACGGACAACTGAAACTCGATATCGCTGTGGGCGTGTCCATATGGAATGCCGCCGGAGCAGCCCAGTCCTTCCTTTCGGCTGCTCCTCTGGACACGTCGCCTCCAAGCCCGCCGCAGAATACTTTGATTTTAGCGTATGAAATGGGACCTGACGGTGTCACATTCACACCGGCGATCTCAATGACCTTTCATTATGCAGATGCCCAGGTGCCGCCCGGCACGCTCGAGTCGGAAATGGCTATCGCCTGGTGGGATGGGGTGGAGTGGGTCATGCTCACGGGCAAGGTCGATACCGATGCAAATACGGTCACCGCCCAGGTGAGCCATTTCACCAGTTTTGCCCTGTTTTCTCCGGCGCCAGTTCAAGCGCCTCCAACGCTCAAGATCAACACGCCAATTACGGGGACATCGTTCGACCTGGGAAGCGTCACTCTATCGGCTTTCGTCGGCAATTTGAGGCTGACTACGGGCGAACATAGCAACGTACCGGGAGAAGGAAGAGTCATTTATTACCTGGACGTAAGTATTCCGATTGTTCAGGGCGTATCAGCACTTACGGCGCCGGGAACCTATGCTGAGGGAACGTCTGAATCATTTACCTGGAACAACATCGCTCCGGGCGCGCACACGCTCGGCGTTCAACTGGTCCAGAACGACGGCACGCCTTTTAATCCGCCGATCGTCGCAGTAACGACGGTAAATATCGTTGCCCAGCCGACCTCAACGACGCCGCAGTCGCCAAACATCGTGATACCGGGAGGCAGCAGCCCTGACTCTTCGGGCGGCTTTAATCCGGTCATCATGGCCGGACTGTTGCTGCCGGTTTCAATTGTGGCGATATTTTTGATGTCGCGGAGGAGATCAATGCAGCCTCGAACGGCCGCCACTCAAACGGCCGAGTCTCCGTTACCGACCAGTCAGACCCAACGGGTCACAATGGCGGAATTCGTCGCGTCTCCGGCGCTTGGATCGCCGTCAAATAGCCTGAGCAAGCCGGGACCTCCCAAGAAGGAACGACAGAGGGCGACCTCAAGCCCCAACGACGAGGCCGGAGAGTACATCATCCGTCTGCATAACACCTCCTCTGGCGCTTTAGCGGCCATACGTGACTACATCCAGCATACCCCCGAGATCAAGCTGCTGACACTAAACAATTGTTATTCGGATGTTCAATTGTGTATAAATGTCGGAAGCGATATCGCCTTGGTGGCTTCCCTGTCTAAAATGTTAGTGAACTGCACCGTAAAAAGAGAGGGGCGAATCATCCTGGTGAACGGCAAGGACAAAGCCGGATAAATACGTAAATAATATTTTGAGGTGGTTTAGATGGAAAATTTGACTGAAAATCCAAGATTATTCTCGCCGGACCTGCCGTCCGTCATCGAGAAGGTCAGCGAAAACCTGAGCAGGGTGATCGAAGAAGAGGGCGAGCGCATCCGTCAAAAGGTCGGGATGGAATCAGCCCCGATCATCGCGCGGGCGAGGCAGGAATATAAGGAATTGATGTTCCACTTCATGGCGGAACAGGCCGAAACGGTCAGGCAGGAAGCGGCAATGACCTCAATAGACATCGTCGCCAAGGCGATGGAAGAAAAAGAACGCATCATTAACGACGCCAGGAAACAGGCCCAGATGCAGATCGATTCAATGGTCGCCCTGGAACGCGAGAGGGCGGAAAAGGAAATCTCCGACCACGTGGCGCTTTCCAAACACAATGCCGATTACGCGGCTGAAGAATATAAACAGATAGCCAGGGAGAGGGCTGACCATGAGTGTATACGGCTCATCGCCGAGGCCCAGGATAAGGCAGAGAACCTGATTATCGAATCGCACGAGCGCGCCAAGCGGCAGGCTTCGGAGGTGGCTAAGGCTGAGGTTAAGCGCCTCCTCGAAGCCGCTAGGAAAGAAGCGTCAGGCATCGTCGAAGAAGCCAGGCAAAGGGCGGAAAGCGAGTCGCGCGCGCGCCTGGAGAGAGCCAGCGTCGAAGCCAAGGCTCTGGCATCGAAAGTTGCGAACGAGGCATTGAAAGAAGCGCTCACGAAGCTGGGGACCAAACTCAAGGAATCGTTCGACAAGACGATTTCGGATCCCGATGTGACTGAATGAGAAGGGTATTATTCCCGACTGTCGAATAATCCGCAGGGATTTAAGCCGCCAATAAATTAAGTTTACCCAGGATTATGAGGATCCCCACGCCTATCAACGCTACGCCGCCGGCGATATAAAACCAGATGGTGAACCGGTTCAAACGGCGAAGCGCAGGTACCAGGGTGCCCGCCGCCAGTCCGATGGCTAAAAACGGTATGCCCAAGCCCAGGGAATAGACGGCTAACAGAGAACTGCCCTGCCAGGCGGTTTCGCTGGACATCGAGAGTGTCAGGATGCTGGCAAGGATGGGGCTGACGCAGGGAGTCCAGGCGACGGTGAATACAGCTCCGGTCAAAAACGACCTCAGGTAGCCTCTGCGGCTGATCCGGAGATTCACCCTTTTTTCGAAATTAAGGTGTGGGAAACGTGCCGCTGCCAGCATATAAAGGCCAAACAGCACCAGAAGGATTCCCGAGATGTAGCGGACGGCGGCCGAGAACGGATTGATGATCGTGCCGGTGAAGGCGGCGAGGGCTCCGAGAGCCGAAAATATCACGCTGAAACCCGCAACAAAGCTCAACGAATGAAGAAAGAAACTAGAGCGATCGATACCCCCGGCTTTATCGGGGTCCAAAAATTCCGGACCGGCTAGCGACGCCAGGTAGACCGGAACCATGGGCAGCACGCACGGGGAAAGGAAAGACAACACTCCGCCACCCAGCGCTGCCCAAAAATCCACGTTCGTCATTGTATGATTTATGATTTAGCGCTGAGAGTCGCCTGGAGTATCTCACCGTTAGAAGCCTTCAGGTAGACCACCGCCTTGATGGTGGTTGCCGTCCCGGAGTAGGCAGAGCTTATGTTGAACTGACGGGATTCGCCTGGCGCAAGGTTAACGGCGGAGACCGGGGCGGGGATATCACGCACCGTATAGTAGTGCTCGTCGAACCCCAGGTCTTCGAACAACACGACATAGAACTTAGCGTTGGTTACGGCAGCAGCGCTTATGTTCGTAACAGTAGCGGTCACGGTGATGCCGCCCCCGGTTTTCATCGTCGAAACAATGGCTACAGCGGGCGGTTTAGCTAATTCCCGCTCGATAACGACCCTCTGTTGGGCGTAACTGGAATCGGTGCCACCCATGACCAAGTTGCCGCCGTTGAAATACATCGAAGGAAAGCCGCGCACGTTGTATTCCGTGGCCTTGGATTCTGTAGCTGGGGTGGCGTATTTGTCGCCGGAGTGGTACTGCAAGACCAGGAGCTTGCCGGGGCCTAGTTCCGAGGCGTTTTTTTCAATCGCTCGCGACGCGAACGGGCAGTAGCCTCACCAGTCCCCGGTGAACATCTCCGCCAGAACGATCCTCGTTTGGACTTGCAATGACGAAGAAGGGGGATTCGTAGCTCCAGAGTTCTGGCTCGGGGATTTCGAACTTTGCAGGGAGTCGCCGCAGCCGACTGACACGGCCATGGCGGTGAGAATTCCGATCAAAGAGGCAATCCATCCAATGGGAAATCCGCGTTTCATAAAAGCCTCCTGCGAACGGTTCGGCTGTTTCAGCATACTCCCTGCGAGGGTTTATTGTCACTACCTGCGGCAAGACCAGTGGCGGATGCTGCTCTTAAACATAAATGCTTCTTTTATCTCGCCAGTGTTTCTGCGAAAATGGGTCTATGTGTGAGTTCTGTCATCAACATGGAGAAGGCAAACGCTGGTATCTCCAGGCCAGGAACTACTCCGAAGACCTGATGAGCGATATTCAGCGCCGGGAGTTCATCGTCGATTTCATCAAGCACCCGGAACGGTCGGCCAACGGCATAGAGAAGCTGGGCAAATTAAAGACATTGCCGGGATTCGTCCAATCGGTCGTCAACCCATACGTAACGAACCGACAGATGAAGACTCACTTCGGACAGGTGGTGCCGATCGAGGAATGCGAGAAGATCTTCGATTCGCTGGGTTCCATCGTCAGGATAGCTTGCTATTGCCGCCACAGCACCCTTGGCAAGGAACACCGGTATTGCTATTGCCTGAGCATGGCTCCGAACGGGGGGATGATGGCGGACCTTATCCGGCAGGTCGATGTTTCCTACCTAACCGGCCCCGATACATCTGGGCTCGAGGTTCTGACAAAACAACAGGCGATTACCAGTTTGAGACAGCATGAAAAAGAAGGACTGTGCCACACCGTGTGGACCTTTGTGACGCCGTTTATCGGCGCGATCTGCAACTGCGACCGGACGGATTGTCTGGCGATGAGGGCGACGGTCGGCTACGGTTTCCCGATAATGTTCAGGTCGGAGTTCATAGCCGAAATAAAACCTAGCCGGTGCACCGGCTGCCGCAGGTGCATGCAGGTCTGCCAGTTCGGCGCCATCAGTTACAGCGCGGGGGAACGGAAATCCAGAATCGACCTGACCCGATGTTACGGCTGCGGAATCTGCCGTTCTTCGTGTGAAAATGACGCCATCGTTCTTCAAAGCCGAGCTTTGCACCCGGTTGCCAGTAAACTCTGGTGATAGGAGACGACATGCCTCCTGCGAAACGGAAGCGTAAACCTGATCCGCTACCAACCGAGATGCCGGATGGGGCGGTAGAGGCTCCGGTGCCCCGGTCCATCTCCCCGATGCTGGCCCAGCTCGGCAGAGAACCGCCCCAGGGCGACGAATGGATCTTCGAACCCAAGCTGGACGGCTTCCGCACACTGGCTTTCATCGACAGCGGCAAGGTCACACTCCGGTCGCGTAACGACACCGATATGTCCCGTTATTTCCCGGCAATCGTCACAGGATTATCCAACCTGAAACATCCCAGCGTTATTTTCGACGGCGAAATCGTCGCTATTGATGAAAAAGGCAAGACTTGTTTTCAATGCCTGCAGCAGCTCGTCGGCCTGCCGCACCAGCACACCGGCAAGCAGTTCAACACAGTCTATTACATTTTCGATGTCCTGTATCTCGATGGCTTCGATCTGACGGGTGTCGCATGGGACAACCGGCACGCGATTCTAAAACGGGTCTTCAATCCCGGGCCGAATCTGAAGTTGGTGTCCGATTTCGAGGGCGACGGCGCCAAGATTTTCCAAGCCTCAGTCGACGCCGGTATGGAGGGCATCGTCGCCAAGATGAGAAAGGGGATATATCTGGCGGGCAAACGCTCATCCGAATGGATCAAGGTCAAGCATACTCAAAGCGAAGAATTTGTCATCGGCGGCTTCGCCAGGGGTTACGGCAAGAGATCGGAAAATTTTGCCTCTCTATTGCTGGGGTATTATGACAAAGGCAAACTGATCTACGCCGGAAGCGTCGGTACCGGATTTGATGGTTCGACTCTAAGGGAAATCGAAGCCAGGCTGAAGCCGCTGGTCACTGATAAGCCGCCTTTCTCGGCAACTTTTGAGTACGCCGAGGGGGTGACCTGGGTGAAACCCAGACTGGTTGCCGAGGTGAAGTTTGCCGAGTGGACGCCTGGAGGATTGCTCCGCCACGCCGTGTTTCTGCGCCTCCGAGGAGACAAAGCCGCCAAGGATATAATCCGTTCCCAGGTAGAGGCGCCTTCTCCGTTTTCGGGATCCAGCACCGTCGAACTAAGCGGATCGACGCGGCAGATACTCGAGGCGCTGCAAAATCTGGACGATGATGTTCGGGTCAAATCCGAAAATCACGAAGTATCCCTGACCCGGATGAACAAGGTGCTCTGGCCCGAGTACCGCGGTCGTAAGGCGCTGACCAAGCGCGATTATATCCGGTACCTCGTCGAGGTTGCGCCTTACATTTTACCTCACCTTAAAGACAGGCCCCTCACTCTAACCCGGTACCCGAACGGCATTCTGGAAGACCGGTTCTACCAGAAACACTGGGAAACGGAACTGCCAAAGTTTGTCGAGACAGTCAGCATCTTTTCAAAGGAAAACGACGCCTTTCAGGACTACCTTCTTTGCAACAACCTGGCCACCATGATCTGGTTGGGGCAGTTGGCGGACCTTGAAATCCATACTTGGTACTCGCGGGTCGGGGAGAGGCCTGACAGGCCGGATATCTCCGGATACAGAGGAAGCCCGGACCATCTGGGCGACTATTTAGCAGGTATACCGGATTTTGTGGTTTTCGATATCGATCCCTATATCTATTCGGGGGAGGAGGCCGCGGGAGGGGAGCCGGAGCTGAATAAAGATGCGTTCAAAGCCGCCGTCGAAGCCGCGTTATGGGTCAAGGAGGCGGTCGAATCGGTAGGACTCACTCCATTTATCAAAATTTCCGGCAAGACCGGCTTACATCTGTTCACTCCGATCAGGCGCCAATTCAATTATGACGTCACCCGCGATTTTGCAGGGGTAATAAGCCGACTGGTTGAGAGCCAGTACCCCGACAAGATAACCACGGAGTGGGCGGTGGAAAAGCGGCGCGGCAAAATATTCCTGGACTATCGGCAGAACGTCCGGGGCAAAACGGTAGCTTCGGTTTATTCGGCGCGGCCCACGCCGTGGGCGGGGGTGTCGCTACCTGTTAAATGGGAGGAACTGGAACACATTTATCCGGGAGATTTCAATATTTTGAACGTGCCTTCTCGCCTGGCAACACTAGGCGATGTGTGGGCAGACATCATGAAATCCAAGAAGCCGTTAAAGACAGAAATAGTGCCCGGAAAAAACTCCTCCTGACCTATAGCAAATGGCTCACGTTCCGCACCCGGCGTGGATAAATTCAGGGATAGGCAGATAGAGCCTTAGTCTAAGACATCGATCAGACAGCGCTGTTTTAGTTCGAGACAAGACGAGCAGTATTTGGGCAGGTAACATTCTTTTAGACAGGGTACCTGACCGCCGGCATGTTGGGGCGACATCGGATACAACAAACCGGCATGACCGCTGACGTAGTCGAGGCAGGCGTTGATTCCGCTACAACTATTTAGGCGACTATATTTGAAGCCGTTCCCCATACGAATTAAAAGTTCTCAACAGAAGAACGTAAGAAATACCTGTCTTAAAAAAATCCTGATACACACTATATTCTGGACTTCGGGTCTTTCCCCGTATCGCAATAGAAAGTATCTTTAAAACCGTTGACTTTCCACACCAAACACGTGGGACACAGGCATTTAATCCGTTTGATCTCCAAGGGGCTTTTGCCCCTCTCGCAGTAAACTCGCGGATCGTTTTTCCCCGGGTAAGTCGGACAACTCTGGCAACGGCAGAACAAGGCGCTATTAAAACCGAGGATGGCCTTTTTTACGGGATTAGAGTTATCCATTGGATTCGGGAATCTCCTTTATTTTTTCTTTTCAAGAAATGCTATGCACGCACAGGGAATGCTTAAGTCCTCAATTTCGTCAAGCGATTTCCTTGACCTTTTCTTCGGCGGCGTTCAAACCAGCGACATATCCGAAAGTCAGGGCATTGCCCAGGGTTGCACCGCCCGCGATGTAGTTAGGCATCGGGGCGGCGATACAGTTGCCGGCCCCGTAGAGCCCGGGGATCGGTCGATTTTCGGTATCGAGGATATGAGCACCGGGGTCGATCCTGGGGCCGCCGTTTGTGTCCAGGGTGCCTCCGGCAATGAGGATGCAATAATAAGGTCCAGAGGCGGTAAACGGGTACATAGTCGGATTCGGTCGGTCGTTTTCCGGCCATTTGGTGTCTTTGGAGGGTATGGAAAATATCTGTGTATGCCACTCAACATCATAGGGGAAGCCGCCGCGCTGGAAGTCCTCGTCGATACCGCGGTTGGCGAATTGATTAAAACGGAGCACGGTCTGTTTCAGATTTTCTTCAAAACCCTCTGCCAGCCTCCAACTACCGATCCGGGGCGCGAGTTCGGCTACCCGCTGCCTGATGTTCCTGCTGAGATCGTCCCAGTCTTTGCCCTCTATGACATAATTCTCCTTCGTTCCGGGCGGCGGGACAGGGTAGGGCTCGGGCGAGTCACCGTACACATCGACGGTGCGCTGATCGTAGATCATACAAAGGATCTGGTTGGGGTACTCCTGTTCAACGGGGTCCCAATAAAAATGAACCTTGGTCCGATCATTGTAATTTCTCTTCTCATTGACAACCCGTTTGCCGTATTTGTTGACCAAAATCATACTGTCCCCGAGCGGCTGCCAGATGTCGTCAGGCGTGCTGGAGAGTTCCAGTGCCGGTTCCAGGGGAATCTCGGCATTCCAGGCGCAGTTCATGTTGGAGAGTTGAGCGCCCACGGCCTGGCCCATATAAACCAGGTCGCCGGTGTTGGTGATGACGGCGCAGCCCCCGAAGGTCGGCCCTTTTTGAAAGTGCAGGATCAAATCGCGGTTGTGGGTGAAGCCGCCGCAACCGAAGACCACAGCTTTTTTAGCTCTGAAGTTTTTAACGGTGCCGTCAGGCAATTCCGCGCTGACACCGACGGCTTCTCGCCTGTCGTTCAATAAAATCCGCCGGGCGCGGTGATTCAAGAGAACCGGAATGCCGTGATCTTTTATCCATTTACTGAACTGCTTGATCAAATCTATTCCAAAACCTGTCATCCCCTGGGGGTTTGCCGGAGCCACCAGTCTGCCGCGCAGCACTTTATTCTCTGGGACGTGGTCGACATAGTCTGGAAGCACCGGTTGTGACAATACAAATTGGCAGGCGCCGATCTTCATAAAATAGTCGATCGCCTTGTACCCGTTGTCGTAATAAGCCTCGAGTAAGCTGTACTCCTGGTCCATGAGTCCGAAATGCGGGTTCGTCGGGTCGTAGAGTTGGGGATAATTGCCCCTGGCCATGAACTTCAGGCAATCCTGACGATCATCAACCGTGCCCTGGTTTCTGAGGAAGACATTGTTGGGGATCCAGGGCTGGCCACCCGATTTCATGGTGGTGCCGCCGACCATTTTGCCCTTTTCAAGCATCAGCACTGAAGACCCCTTGCTGAAAGCCACCGATGCGGCTGCGGAACCTGCTGCTCCGGTTCCGACGACAATTACGTCAACTTCCGAATCCCACTTGATATTTTCCATAGCTTGACCTTTCATGGCACGTCGACGGTGATGTTTTCATCTTCGACCGTTACTTTATAGGATGGTTCTGGCTTTTTCGCCGGGCCGTGCACCAGCCCGCCGGTAGTGACATCAAACGTCGATCCATGACACGGGCATTGAACCTGGTTTCCTTTCAACGTCCCGTTAGACAGAGTGCAGCCCATATGGGTGCAGATGTTATTAATGGCGTAATACTTGCCGCCTATGTTGGCAATCAGAACAGATTTGCCTTCGGATTCGATACCGATCATAGTGCCGGCCGGGACATCCCGGGTCGAGGCGTTAAGCATCTTAGCCCCCTGTGTTTGTCAGTCCTTTCAACAGCATAGCCCAGAAAAAATCGGGTTACTATTCGTAGTTTTACCTAATTTTTCCGAATTGGTCACATAGGTTTCCTATTCGGAAATCCGGTTTTTCACAAACAAAAAAGAGGGAAGCCCGCGCTTCCCTCTTTTCTCTATCCGGCTCAAAGGAATCAAGGGTTGATGACAATCAGGGTGATGTTGACCATGATCGCAGGAGTCAACGGAGTATTGTCCGTATTCACTAATTGGACCCAAAAAACGTGCGGTCCTTGGGAGATGTTTTTCCAGGTGTTAGTCAACGAAGTGGTGGAGACAAACGTGCCGGCTGAGGTCAACGCTGACTGGCCGACGGTGGTGGGCGGAATGGCATCTAGGTAATAAACCAGGTGGCCGTAAGGCGCCTGCCCGGTCTGTCCGGCTTGGACCAGGTTGAAACCGGTTACTTGAACTCCGATGGTGATATCCGGCCCGTTGACCACAGGCCTTTCACCCGGATGAGCGGGATCAAAATCAAAGGTTGGTGTAATGATAGCCAGATCCGCGCCCGGTGCGCTAGTCGGCTGACCGATGGAAACCGGCGCGCCTTCGACTATGACCATGACGTTGTCAAAAGCGGGAACGCTCAGGGGCGTATTATCCGAATTCACGAGCATCACATAAAAAATATGCGGCCCTGTCGGGACATTCTGCCAGGTATGGCTCTTGGCAATCGTTGAAACATAGGTCCCCGGGTCAGTGAGTGCCGGTTGGCCGGTACTGATGAGAGGGACGACGTCGCGATAGTAAATGATATGGCCGTAAGGTGCCTGACCGGTTTGCCCCTCAGGCACCAGATTGAAGCCGGAGACGTCAACGGTTATGGTAATGCTGGTAGGACCCGCTATCACCGGCCTTTCACCGGGATGCGCTGGATCAAAATTGAACGACGGCGAGGTGATGCTGATCACTGGACCCTGAACAGCCGGCCCGGTGGTCGTGGTCTGAGTGTTGCTTCCGGTGGTACAGGCAGCCGGGATTAAAAGCAACGCGAGCGCGGAAACGAAGGCGAAGATTTTGATAACCTTGGCATATTTCATGTCAGCCCTCCTGTGAATACACATACATCCATCGTAATGGCCATGAAAGGTTTGGGTAATCCGTGAAAGCACCTATTTTTTCTGCATTCGGTACTTACTTCAGGGAGATTACGCCAGTAAACTTGAGTTCTGCCCGCGGATCATCAGTTTGTTTTTTGGTAACTGCGCCCGCCGGTGGGACAATTGCGGAGAAGCCATAAGGCTTCAGGATTGTTAGAAACGAAGACGTATGTGTTTCTCAGCGGTTGCCAGTTTCGCCGGAGGAACAGTGATTTCCGGTGTCGGGGTCGCTACCCAACGTGAAAAGCTGAAGCCGGAGCAACGGCTTTTTGCTAGCATCCCCTTTATTTTTGCTTTACAGCAGTTCGCGGAAGGAGCCCTTTGGCTGACACTCGGATCCGGTAGTCACGGGGTAATTCAAGATACCGCCACAAAGATATTCTTAGCAGTAGCTCTGGTAGCCTGGCCGTCAGTAATCCCGTTGTCGATCTATCTTATGGAGAAGGTAAAAGAGCGCAAGGCGGTTTTGATATTGTTGATTGTTGCCGGAGGGATTGTCTCCGCGTTTAACGCCTACTCTCTGGTGAATTACCAGGTGACGGCTCAAATCCAGGGTTTACACATCAAATACCTCGACAATTTCCCATCATCACAGGGATTTATTCCGGTCCTGTATGGCGTTTCCACGATAGTGCCGCTGTTTGTTTCGTCGGTCAAGCGCGTTTGGATTTTGGGGCTGGCGATATCGATTTCACTGGCGGTGTCGGTGATTTTCTATACACAGTTTGTCACTTCCGTATGGTGCTTCTTTGCGGCTCTATTGAGCGTGATGATTTTTTGGATAGTGCGAACGTCTCGAAAAACACTAGACGTCAAAACAAGTTAATCGATCGACAAAACGGCTTAGAAAGAATCCGAGTTGGCATCTTTTTTGTCTGGCTGCTCTGTTTCAGGGCAGGGTTCAGGAACGATGCCCGCTAGTCTTTGCCGTTCTTTGATAAGGTAGATAATTCCGAGGATTACCGGCAGAGTCATCGAGTAAATCGTCAATTGTTTGGAAACGCCGGTGTACCAGCACAGAGGGCTCAACGGTGCGAACATAACTATACTCGTTTTGATGACACTTTTGGTCCAGATCAAGGTGCCGACTGCGAATGTGCCGGCAATGATCATCGGCAGGGGAATGAGTGTCGTCAACACACCGATCGCGGTAGCCTCGCCGCGGCCGCCCCGGAAACCGAGAAACACTGACCAGGTGTGTCCCAGAACACACACGGTGCCTGCCCATAGCATTGCCGACAGGGTGCCGACAAGCGATGATGCCAGGCCGATCACCAGCGCCCCTTTCAGCGAATCGATGATAAATACCATAAGGCCGTACTTGAATCCATATGAACGGGCAACGTTCTGGGATCCGCCGTTGCCATCGCCCAAAGTCATGATGTCTGGGCGCCCGAGCAGCCGTCCGGTCAGGTAGGCAGTCGGGAATGAGCCGATAAAATAGCTAGCTATTATCAGCCAAATCATCGGTTTACATCATACATCGACCTGTTATTGCCTGTCTTTTATATAGCATCTCATGGGGGAGCGAATTTCTGATATGCAGACCATGGGAAGCAGGGCGGCTTGGTGAATCCATGGTACGGATTGTGTCTGGCCGTTAACGACCAGAACAGTCCGGAATCAACCCCCAATGCCATTTTTAGTTGCCGTTTCCTCGTGATAGAGTGAATCAGGAACAGTGAAAACAATCATAGTCTGATAATGTGCGACCGATGACGTTTTCGAAGAGAATTGCAGGTGTTCTCGCAATATTGGGGGCGATATTTCTGTCAGGCTGCGCCGCATCCGGGAACGCGATAAGCGTAAGCCTGGGCGAGGCAATAAGACTATCTCAATCGAATTCGTTCAGCAAAGTACAGATCGACACCGGGTCAGGTACCATGTCAATGGCCGTCGATGCTCCGGCGTCCATTCCGATCACCGATAGTAACGGCACCGCAAAGACCGCATCTACGGGAACGGTTCTGACTACAAACATCGATTCATTGAATATGGCGGACCTGAAATCGCTAGGGTTCGTTTTTCCGGTCAATACATCGACCAATGCCGCGGCCAGCAATCTGACGTCCCTGCTCATTTACCTGGGTATCCCGGTTCTTTTTATCCTGATGTTTTTCTTTTTTACCCGCCGTCAGGCCGCAGGCGGAGATGTCGCCGGTTTTGGGCGCAGCGGCGCAAAGCTATTGTCGCCGGACCGGCCTAAAGTCACTTTTGCGGATGTTGCGGGTGTGGAAGAAGCCAAACAAGACCTGCAGGAAGTGGTTGAATTCTTAAAGGACAGGGCGAAATTCCAGGCTATCGGAGCCACAATTCCCAAGGGTGTCCTGCTGGTCGGTCCGCCCGGAACCGGTAAAACCCTCCTTGCCCGGGCATTAGCCGGGGAGGCGGGCGTCCCGTTCTTTTCGATCAGCGGCAGCGAATTCGTCGAGTTGTTCGTTGGCGTGGGCGCCGCCAGGGTGCGAAATCTGTTCTCCGAAGCCAAAAAAATGGCGCCCTGCATCATTTTTATCGACGAACTGGACGCCGTAGGCCGGCAAAGGGCCGGCAACATCCCGGGGAGCCACGAAGAAAGAGAACAGACACTCAATCAGATCCTGGTGGAGATGGACGGATTCGACCCGAACATCGGTGTGATCGTCCTGGCCGCCACGAACCGGGTCGATGTCCTGGATCAGGCGCTCCTCCGGCCGGGACGGTTTGACCGCAGGGTCACGCTTGACCGTCCCGACACCAACGGCCGCATCGCCATCCTCAAGATCCACTCAAAAGGCAAAGCCCTGGCAAAGGACGTGGACATCGAACTGATCGCCAAGCAGACCCATGGCTTCAGCGGCGCTGACCTGGCAGAGCTCATGAACGAAGCGGCGATTTTGGCCGTACGCCGGGATAAAAAGATCATCAACCAGGAAGAACTCGCTGATTCCATCGACCGGGTTTTAGCTGGACCCGAGAGGAAGAGTCTGGCAATCAGACCCAAGGACAAAGAATTGACGGCATACCATGAGGCAGGCCACGCTCTGGTCGCCCGAAACCTGCCAAATATTGATCCTGTCCTGAAGATCTCCATAGTAGCCCGCGGGTCCATGGGCGGATACACCAGGTTTTTGGAGGAAGACAGGTATTTCATCACCGTATCTCAGTTCAAGAGCACCCTGGCGACGTTCATGGCGGGACACGCCGCCGAACAGATGGTGTTCAACGAAGTTTCCACCGGCCCTCACGGCGACATCAAGCAAGCCACAGATATTGCCAGAAGGATGGTCACCGAATACAGCATGAGCGACAAGCTCGGTTTCAGGACCTACGGTCAGACGACGGTCCAGGGTTACCTCGGCATCGGTCCCCCCGAGATGAAGGACTACAGCGAGGACACCGCCAGGCAAATCGACGATGAAGTACGGGTGATTCTCGAGAACGCCCACGACACCGCCCGAAAAATCCTTTCGGAAAACCGGCCGAGGCTCGACCACCTGGCGGGCATCCTCCTAACCAAGGAAACGCTGGAGGGGCCGGAGCTGGAGAAAGCGTTTACGGAGCCCATTACCGAGCAGCCAGTGGCGAATTCTGCCAATTCGACCGGGTCGGCTGGTCAAACGCAGGCTTGAACACGGGACAACCAAAAATTTCGTACAGCCTAACCTTGTCGCTATCCAAATAAATCCATGTATCGTAATTATCGAGTGGTACGCAAATAAGCATTTCTTTGCGCGACAGGGCAAGCCTAAGCCGGCTCAAGCTTGGCACTTAACATAACAAAACATCAGACCAAAAACGACACGAGACGCTTGACAATCCCAAGGAACACCCGTGCTATAATACCCGCGTGAACGCAAACAGCACGCTTGTCCTCTATCCCCGTAAAACGAGAATCCGGGTGGCGTCGAGGGGTATTGGAGCATTGGAGAATTGGTATTATTCGGACAGGCTGACGTTTGCCCTTTGGTTTTCCTTCGTTTTTGGAAACGAATCCCACGATTGGGCTAAAGCTGAAAATGAATGATTCGTTTCTTGATAAAACTTTTATCAATAATACGAAAAACGAATATTTATCGCTGGTTTTGACCTTGGATTTAGAATTTTGAGCTTAGTTGTGATTTAGAGCTTGGGATTTGGTACTTGGTAAGGCTGGAGTAGGGTCTGGACAGGTGGACATATCACATGGTTTATTCTATCATATTATTCATACTTGTATGAGGATGGTGTGATGGAGAACGATTTTAACGGGGTCTGGTCGCCAAAATTTTACGGATCCACTACGATCGGTGAACGTGGCCAGATGGTTATTCCGGCCGAAGCCCGCAAAGACTTCGATATCACTCCCTCATCAAAGTTGCTCGTATTCGGGAGCCCCGGCGGGTTGATGGTTGTTAAAGCCGAAAACATCACAGGATTTTTGACCAAGGCTTCGGAGATGCTAAGGGCGCTCGAAAAAGCATCGTTGAGCACCTAGTTTGAATCTCAATTTCGATCTTTTTTCTCAATAATAGAGAGGTGTGCGTGGACGCGTTTTTCAAAGGTTTAGGCAGGTTCATCGAAGAAAAAAGAGCCCTGGTGATAATCGCCAGTGTTATCCTTTTAGCCGGAGCTATGTTCGGAGCAACGCGCCTGACATGGGCGACCGGAATGGAAAC
Organism: Dehalogenimonas etheniformans; assembly: GCF_014672715.2. NCBI lineage: Bacteria > Bacillati > Chloroflexota > Dehalococcoidia > Dehalococcoidales > Dehalococcoidaceae > Dehalogenimonas > Dehalogenimonas etheniformans. Next base: position 294,155 of record NZ_CP058566.2, read on the forward strand.
GATGGTGAACACCGATTCCCAGGTCTATCGAGACTATCAGGAATTTAACGACTATTTTGGGGCCGATACCGTAATAGTATTGACCCGCGCCGACGGCCTGACCGAGTTGGTAAATCTCGGCAATGTGTCCCAGGTGGATGCTATTGAGCAGCAATTGAGCGGCCAGGATGGCGTTTTATCCGTGGTGGGTCCCGGTTTTGCCCTGCGGCAAGCGATGGCTCAAATAACAGGCGCGGCTGTTTTGCCGCCAGACCAGGCAACGTTGAACGCCATACTTCTCGATAATGGCGAGATTCGCCCGGAAATGAGGAACTTCTTCCCGACCGATACCATCGGCATCGTCATCGTCACGATGAAGGGCGGAGTATCTCAGGCACAGATCGATTCGCTGGTAAGCTCAGCGAAGGCGGCGATAGCCGATGCGACATTTACTGGCGTTCAGGGATCGGTGACCGGGGCTTCCGTTATTTTTTCCGAGATGCAGGCACTTATGACAAAAAGCATGAGTACCATGATTAGCATTTCGATGCTGCTGATGCTTGTTATCCTGGCGGTCGTCTTTTCGGTCAGGGGATTCTTTGCCTGGCGGTGGCTGCCGCTGGGTGTGGTGGCTATTGGCAGCATCTACGCCTTCGGTATGATGGGCTGGCTGTCAGTACCAATCACGATGGTCAGCATGGCCATTTTACCGATTTTGATCGGCCTAGGCGTCGACTACGCCGTCCAGTTCCACAACCGCTATGACGAAGAAGCAAGGCGTGGCGAAACGGTCGGGGAAGCTATCATCGATTCCGTCAGACACATCGGGCCGGCTATCGCCATTGCTATCATTGCCGCAGCTCTTGGCTTTGTTGCTCTCTTCATTTCACCGGTACCGATGATCCGCCAGTTCGGCCAAATGCTGGTCATGGGCATAGTAGCCTGCTATCTAGTTTCGCTCTTTATCCTGCTGCCAATCCTTTATATCCACGATCGCGGCAAGGCTGCTAAAACCAATGGCAACAACACCAAACCACTTGCCGAAGGACGAGCCGGATTGGTCGAGAGAGGGTTGGGAAAATTGGCTCCTTGGGTTATTCGCAATCCGGTGCTGATAATTGCTATCGCTGTCCTTTGCACCGTAGCCGGCGTGGCGCTCGATGGCAGGATACCCACTGAAACCGACGAACAAAAATACATCTCCCAAGACCTTCCGTTGATGAAAGATTTCAACGAACTGGCGCAGCTTTCCGGTGGCTCCGCGGCTTTTAGCATAATGATCAAGGGTACCAATGTGACCTCGCCGGGAGCGCTCGTCTGGATGATAGATGTCGAAGGGAAGATATTATCCCAATCAGCGGTGCCCGTCATTGGGGCAAGCGGCATCGCCGATACCGTCGCCCAGATAAACCAGGGGCAAATTCCTGAGACCCAAGCCGGTATCGATCAGGCCCTAAGCTATGTCCCCGCGTTGCTAAAAGGTAATTTGTTAACGCCAGATAATACCGTGGCAAACATAACGATCAGGACTGGCCCCGGTATCGGCACGGAACAACTCAGAGAATTGAAAAATGTGATTCAAAACTACATTGATTCTCCGCCCGCCGGCGTTACAGCTACCGTCACCGGAGAGGGAATCATCGGTTTGGAGATTATGAATTCCCTGACATCCGGACGAACGGAGATGACGCTACTGGGAGTCGCCCTGGTGTTCGTTGGCCTCTTCCTGTTATTTAGATTCAATGCGGCACGAGCCTTGATCGCCACGCTTCCCGTGGCGATGATCATCGGCTGGTCGAGTATCGTTATGTTCCTGGGACACATCAAATACACAGCTCTTACCGCCACCCTCGGATCTCTGATCATCGGTATCGGCGTCGAATTTACTATCCTAATCATGATGCGCTATAACGAAGAGCGCAAAAAGGGTGAAACTCCGGAAGTCGCGATGACAACCGCGATGACTAAGATCGGTAGGGCGGTCATCACTTCCGGTCTGACCGTGGTGGGCGGTTTCGGGGCGTTGCTTTTTGCCCGGGATTTCCCGATCTTGACTGATTTTGGCGCTGTGACGATGATCAACGTCGGTTTTGCGCTGGTTTCAAGCCTGGTAGTCCTGCCGACGATTATCGTGGCGGTGGATCGGAGAAAACTGGAAGTAATTAAGGCGCGCGCAATAGAAACAACGACCGTCAAATAGACGTTGGATTTTAGATACTGAGGGGCGCCACCAAACAGTGGAGCCCCTCAGTTGTTTTTATGCCTGCCTTCAATGTGGGCAGAAGAGGATTCGAACCTCTGACTTCCTGCGTGCAAGCTCACCATTGAGTTGGGAAGAGGGACGATTCATGTTTTTCATGGTCGTCCTCCCGTTACTAATTTATCATACACTAGTTGTTGAGCAAACCAAACATGGTATCTAAATACGTTTTTTGAATAGAATTGTATTTACCTGAAGGCTGCCACTAAAGAATTCATCAGGAGGAGGTAAAGATCACATACATTGAACAAACCACAGAGAGTCCATTTGGACTCTCTGTGGTTTTGGTGCAACGTTGTTTATGGTTGCTAGTTCAATGGAGTGAACTTGACCAGAGGGACTTGCCAGTGCCCCAGGTTGGTAATGATGGTGCCATTTCCCACCATTTCTCTGAATCAAGCAATTCATAACCGAAAGTTTTTCCCATTTGCCACATGAAACCATTGAACACACCGGTAGTTGATACCGTGGCATGTACTAATTCGTGAACCATAGCGCCTTTTTCAGTATTCATAGTACAGATACCTCGGCATACCTGCGAACACCCGTTAATCCCTGAGAATCCTTGACATTGAGTTGTGTTAGTCCAGAACAATCTCTTTCCGGGGTTGTTGATCATATTCGGGACGATGTAGTCAAAGTTCGGGATGTCCCAACTGGGTTCCGCTTCATGTGAGATCGCCTGACTTGGACACATTTCAGCGCACCTTCGGCAAGTGTGGCAGAAGCGGAATATTCCGGCATCGATTGGTTTAGCTTGCATCATTGGGAGATCGGTTATGATGCTATAGTAGCCGGTGACCGGACCATGTTCGGGTTGGATGCAAATTTCACTGCTGCGTCCCATCTCAGAAACACCGCCGAGTACCGCGCTGGCTTCAGCCGGCATCATTCCGCCAGGACCATCGCCGGCACCATAACCATAGCTATGGTAACCCAAGATATTAATGAATGCTTGGAGACAAGGATAAGTTGATTGATGGAACATGCGGTAACGAGCAGAGTTGGACTCCGATGAAAGTTTTGTGGAATTGTTACCCGAACCCGTGGTACTCCAAGATGCCCTAGCCATGGGGATCATCACCCCGATATCCCAGAGAGGTCTATCGGGCAATACTAAATGGCAATCATCCACTCCGTCAATGGGTTCGATATATCCTACATCAACATTCTCGAAATCTATTTTTCTCCAGTATCCAGCGGGAGGGGGCCATTTGTTTACAAAGCCATCACCCGTCGAATTTCCCTTAGGACCAACTCTCGTATAGGTGTAGACAAGGTTTCGTTCATGACCCGAAAGTTCGGCCGTACCAATATTGCCAGCACCAAAACAAATGGAAGCTGCGCGAATCATACGAGCATTCTCTTCGGGAGTTCCTTGCCATTTGGCCATACCTAGTTTTTGCGGGTCCGTAGGGGTAAGACCCATCCATCCGTCCTTAGGATTCTTGGTGATGTAGGGTAATACCGGTCTGTAGGAGCCAAATATACCACCGGCTGTACCGAGCGCCGTGTCGCGGAGTGTATTTCCTTTAGTCCCAACGCGAGCTTTAGTAGCCGCTGAACTTTCTGCCCGGTTCGCCAGCCACTTCTCTGCGCCCCAATGCTGTGCGTTCGGATAGGATGAATGAGCCATCGTCCGATGGTCGTACCGTTTAACTTTACTCCAATCGATCTCTACTGTCGGTTCATCAACTGATTTTACCCACCAGGGGCGCTTCCAGCCACCTGACTCAGAGGCGGTTAATTCATCCAAGTCGTGGAATACGGGAGACGTGAGTGCCGCAGCTCCAACCCCAGTCAGGCCCAGAACTTTCATGAACTCTCGCCTGCTTACTGTGTGATGGAAAGTGGTCATGTAACCTCCTTGTTAATATTTGTAACAAATAATACTCTGTTCAGGTTTTTCGTACATCGTCCTAAAGGCCTAGGTCATCTAAGTATTTTGGTTCTTCTTAATAACTAAAGTATGCATACATATTCCTGAGAATACTCCGAAATGCTTAGAGTACTAGTTCTAATAGACGATATGAATAAATCGCCAATCTTGTAATAATGATATTATCAACATTAGGAGGTTTGAGATGTCGAAATTCCACTCCATTGTTAGCAGGCGGGATTTTATGAAGGGGCTTGGATTGGCTGGTGTTGGTGCGGCTGCCCTAACTGCGCCAGCATTTCATGACCTTGATGAAGTAACCTCCTCAGATTCGGCCAGCTGGAAAAGAGCATGGTGGGTGAAAAAGCAGGATGAACCAAGCGTAGAGTTGGATTGGAGTCAGATTAAACGCTATGACCACCGTCTAATGGCGCATTCTTCTTATCCTCATGTACAGCATATCGGTAAGGAAAAATGGCTCGAAGCAGTAGCACAAGGTCCTATTAAAACCAAAGAGAGACTAGGTACACCGGGTTGGGATATTCGGTCGACTGCTCTTTCAGGTAGCCAAGGCGTCTGGACAAGTGATCAAATGACCCGTAATGATAAGATGGTTGGTTCGGATAATGGTTTTAAAACTCCAGAACAACAAGGTCTACCAAAGTGGAGTGGAACACCTGAGGAAGCTAATCGAATGATGCGGGCAGTAATACTTGCTTATGGTGCAAATCAACTGGGGGTCACCCATATGGGCACGGGGGGAGATAAACACCGGAATTTAATCTACACTTACAGCCGTACCGGTCCTATAGGAGCTTCTACCGGAGATGAATGGATCGATAAATGGCCACCACCGCCAGGTTATTGGCGGAAAATTGAAATGAGGGATGTTGCAGTCGGTTTTGAAGAACCGTTAGATGGTGTGAAAGACGTCGTCCAAGTTTTGCCAAACGCAGATCTTTGGGATATGGGAATTATGATTGCCATGCCCAGGGAAGCCTGGCGAGTTGGAAACGGCGTAAATAGCGGTTCGCAGATCTCCAGTTGGGGAAATGGTATGCGTTACAATATATATCATACATCAGTGCAACCGGGAGTGAAGAGATTTTTGCGAGCAATTGGTTATCACGCATACGGTTATTCTTTCCCGGAATTTTATGGTGGTTTAATGCCCTCGGAAGCCAGCGGCGTAATGGGCGGTGTTGCTGAATGTGCTCGAAGTAGCGAGATCATTATTAATCCTGAAGTGGGACCCACCGGCGGTTACTTTAGCATATTGACCGATTTACCGATGTCAGTCGACAAACCGATAGATGCCGGCATTTTCCGCTTCTGTCACTCATGTCATAAGTGCGCTGACTATTGTCCTTCGGGTTCGATTTCCAAAGATGCTGACCCTGATTGGGAAATCCCATGGCAGCGTTGGGGTTATAAGGTACCAAGCTTGACAAATAATCCAGGTAAAAAGCTGTTTTGGAGTGACATGACAACGTGCAGGATATCTTATGGCTACATTAATGCCTGTAACCAGCTTTGTAGAGGCGTATGTTCGTTTAATGTCAATAATTCAGCCATGATTCATGAATTAGTACACGCGACAGCGTCTACGACGGGGCTTTTCAATAGTTTCTTCTACTCAATGAGTAAATCGTTTGGGTATGGGCCATTAGATCCGGACGATTGGTGGGCAATGGCTGATGGTTTACCTGCTCGAGGCACTGACAGTACTGCAGTCTCCTTTTCTGGCGGATATAAAAAGTAGTCATTGCGGTTAATTGATAAGAATGACGGGCAGAAATGCCCGTCATTCTTATTGATAGTGTGGCGAACATTAAAGAGATATCAGGCAGATTAGCCCGCAAATATTGTACCCCACACGATGTTATGGAATCAGATTGTATCTTTTTTTAAGCTCTTTAAAGACCCGAGGATTCTTAGATTAGATTAGTCCACCTTATCCCTATACTTCTCTCCCAATTGCAGGAATGAGAACCTCAAGTTGCTCCATAAGGCTTTGGAATTGATCCGTGGTTAACGTCTGGTCACCGTCAACCAAAGCTGTATCAGGGTGAGATGTAACTTCGATTAACAAACCATCTGCCCCGGCTGCTATGGCTGCTTTGGAGGCGGAAATAACCAAGCCCCTGTTACCGGCAGCGTGGCTCGGATCAACTATGAGGGGTAAATGACTCATTGTTTTTATTACGGGGATCGCCAGAATATCCAACGAAAAGCGTGTGCTATTTTCAAAACTACGTATTCCCCTCTCGCACAGAACAACATTTTTGTTACCCTGGGCAAGTATATAATCGGCTGCACTTAGTAATTCAGAGACTGTATTACCAAACCCTCGTTTCAACAATACGGGAAGTTTCGACTCTCCAACCGCTTTAAGTAGGGCTGTATTTTGCATGTTCCGGGCACCGATCTGAATCATATCGGCGTATTTCTCTATGAGGTCAACATCCCGGAAATCGGTTATCTCTGTCACAATCGGAAGGTTGTATGCTCTGCTTGCCTCATGTAGCAGTTTTAGAGCGGTGGAACCTAAACCTTGAAAATCACGGGGTGACGTGCGTGTTTTGAAGGCTCCTCCCCTGAGCATGGCGGCTTTGGACTTCGATATCTGAGAAGCCGTTTCAAATAGTTCTTGCTTATCAACGACAGTACACGGTCCAGCGATGATTACTATCCGCTTGCCGCCGAATTTCACGTTTTTTACGCAAATTTCTGTGTCGGATTGTTTAAATTCTCTTGACGAAAATAAAGGTGGTTTCATATCGATAGAAATATCTCCAGCGTATAACCAGTGAGAGTGTATTCCAAATTAATGAATGGGACAAGCAGATCTGACGGGAGGATCCATATTATTTGGTGATCGCAAGCCCCTCAGTCTAATGCCCACCCCCAGGTGGTACGCAGCCATGGCAAAGAACGCAATTCTGATCGGAGGGGGATTCTGCAGTCGAAGTAACGATCGGCAGCGGAACGTTATTGACAGTACGGTCTGGGGAAGAGTTGTGTGGAGCGCACGCTATTGCCATGGACAGCCATAGTAAAATTAGAACCAAAAATCCAGTGTTGATTCGCATTTTAACGCTACTTCTAATTTATATTATATTTACAAATTTGTTGTTTTGGTATATCGATCGTACAGCGACGGATTCATTTGGCTCGATTCATCAATGCTTTTTCCCGATCAGCTTGGCGGGAATTTCAGGTTCCAATATCGATTGGATGTCATCGATACCAAAGGTTTTCTCACACAGATGACATCGGTGACATTGGTTTTTACAGTTCATTAAAACACGTTCCAATTTTTTACCCTGGTCAGTCATCCAGAAATTGTTGCTTAATCCAGATTGTATTATTTCTGGATCTGTCACTAATTGAGAGAAGATCCCGGTTCCGAAAATCCAAAGATATAAAGGTTCGAATTTGTTCTCAATAATCGTCGAGAAGGAATCCGCGGCGACCCGATTCGAAAATAACCACCCTGCTTTCAAAGTCCCATTACCCTGAGGGATGATGGGACTCAATCTTCCACTGTATTTAAATATGTCTACTAATTCCGCGTATTCGTTGAACGTATCGACACTCGACCAATAGCAATTCGTTCCGAATCTAGGAATCGTATTGTCACCGAGAACATCTCTCCAAGTTTTACATGTCAATTGAGACCACGGATTGAGTTCATAGTTGATTTTCCGTAAATGCATCTGTAAATCATCGTGTTCCCTTTTGAAAGGGCATGATGGCATGCAGTCCTCCCAAACCAACATACAAGTTTTGACATGTTTTTCGGGGTATCGCTCTTTATATTCATCAACAGCCTCCCTGATCCGTTTGAGTTCATCCATATTGCGATTCAATGAACGGTCGAGCTGGACAACGTTGTATCCTAAATATAAGTAATCAAGGACCTGTTGTGCAGTGGAAACCTGCTGATTTACCGTATTTTTCCATTTCATCTCAGGAAACCGTTTGTGTAAAACTCCTGAACGCATCAAATGATTGTTTGCCAGGGTACAACTCCTTAAACCTCTGTCATAGAACTCTTGAAGCCAGTTGATAAAAGCCTCAAGCACGCGATCATTTTTACTATAATATAACTCTATTGGAACATTGAGTTGGTTTATGGTGAGTGAGATCTCAATACCAAAATCTTTTTGAATTCTGAATAGATTATCGATTTGTTCGTTCGTGGCTTCGACTCCCATCACGTTGCCATAAAGGACCTCATGGGGCTTGGGGTAGTTGTCCCAAGCTTCCTTTTCCCGATAGTTGTACCTAAATTTCGCCCCGAAATAGATATCGTAGATTTCTTCCTTGAATTGATGAGTTGAACTGTTGATCGCTTCATAATACAGAGAAGGGCTCGGCCAGTTATCGCGATGAGGGATTGAAAATCTCTTTGCTAAATTCATGTATCAAGATCTCCGCTATCGGTCTTTCCGATATTTATCCTCAATAATGTTATGACTGGGTAAAAAACCGTTCTTTTCTGGTTGTTATTATACCATGTCTCTTCAATCCAAAACGCCTTAAGATTACCGACTCCACTTCATTTGTATCATTCTCAGGTAGACGACCAAAGATGCAAAAGACCTACTGATCCCGCGGATTTTATCCCTGCGTGTTTTTTGAGGTGTTAACAATTAGGGAACTAGAGTTAAAAAGAGTTAACTATAATTAATGTTTCTTTATGGACAATTAACTCAAGATTCAGGTAAGTTCTAGGTGTTACTCCATTAGCCTACACGGAATCGGAGGCTATATTTGTCTAAGGGGATATTTCGATATGAAAATATTAATAATTGATGACGACGAAAGTATTTTGGAATTGCTTCGCCTAACGTTTGAATTTGGATGGTCCGAGGTCGAATTGCTTGAGGCAAAGACTGGGGAACAGAGCCTTAGAATTGTTGAAATAAATTCACCTGATGCTATCATTTTAGATCTAGGTTTACCGGATATGAGCGGTTTTCAGGTGATAAAACTGATCCGTTTATTCTCCAAAATTCCAATCTTGGTGCTCTCGGTTCAGTCCAGTGAACAAGATAAAGTGAAAGCTCTCACTTGGGGAGCAAACGATTATCTCGAAAAACCATTCCACCAGATGGAATTGCTGGCTAGAATGAAGGTATTGACCCGAAATGTTAAACGTACTAATCATGATGTTTCAATTAGAAGCGGGGACTGGCATTTCGGAAGATCAGTAACCGAATTATTTCGAGGTTCTGTCTTCTTCGACTTGACCCCTGTCGAGGGTTTCATAATGCATACCCTGATAAAAAATGCGGGACAATTTATTGATACCCAACGTCTTATCATGGAAGCTTGGGGGGGATCTTCCCGTACAACGCCAGATACGCTGCGGGTTCATATCCATCATATTCGATCGAAAATCGGCGATGAACATTCCAATCCCAAAATCCTGATCAACAGGCCGGGAAGAGGATATGCTTTTATCGATTCGGATTCACCCGCAAATTTTTAGAATCCAATACTACGATTATTGATATGAAAGTTCTACTTGCATTTCCGCCCCAGTGGGTTCCTTTTAGCCCATATTTAAGTCTGCCGACTCTTGCATCGTATTTAAGAGCGGGGGGTGTCGAGGTTATCCAAAAAGATCTGAACGTCGAATCGTACGAATACATGCTTTCACGATCCTACCTCAGGCGCATAAGACATACTATATTGACGCAATTCAATTCTCTTGAATCTCTCAATGAGTTGACGATCGAACAACAAAAAGAATATAACGACCTCTTTATCGCAAAGTGCCTTTTACGTAAATTGGTGAAACAAATCGACGAAGCGAAAGGGGTTTATCGGGACAAGGAAAAATATTACGATCTTAACAAGTTGGCATCAGCCAAAAGGCTGATCGACTCGGCGTTGGAAGTAATATCCTTAGCCCACTCGCCTACACATTTTAGCTTAACTACATTTGAGATGAGTCCGGGACAAAACTCTATTGATGACATAGAAAGAGCGACGGCAGACAAATCAGAGAATCTATTTGTCGACTTCTACGCCTCCAACTTTATTGAGTTCGCTAAAAAACATCAGCCGGATGTCATCGCGATTTCAATTGTAAGTAATACTCAATTGATACCTGGATTGACTCTTTCCCGGATGCTAAAAGAATCGGGGATTAAATCGCATATTGTTGTCGGTGGGACCACAATAACATGTCTCAAAGATTCTTTATATAGGTTGGGATCGAAATTTGGTGAATACTTTGACAGTGCCATCTTTTACGAGGGAGAACGTCCTCTACTTGAACTTGTAAGATGTCTCGAGAATAAACAACACTTAGGAAAAGTCCCAAATCTGATGTTTCTCGATAATGGCAAAATCGTAACCAACGAAATCAATACAACCGAAGATATCGATCTATTGCCAACACCTGAATTTGATGGGCTGCCACTAAAATTGTATTTTTCTCCCGATTTGGTTTTGCCTATACTTGCTTCTCGTGGCTGTTATTGGTCAAAATGCGCCTTCTGCTCCCACGGATTAATCTACAATGGCACTTTTAGAACACGAAGCATCGATAAACTCATTAACGACTTCCGAACTTTATCACTAAAATACCAAACCAAGAATTTCGCCTTTTCTGATGAGTGTATTTCTCCTCACACTTTAAGATTGCTGTCTGAAAAACTTATCGAAGCCGATGTGCAGATAAAATATTCATTGGAGGCGAGATTCGAAAAACAGTTTACCCGGTCACTATATAACCGCCTTGCTGAATCTGGCTTGAAGATCATTTATTTCGGATTTGAATCGGGTTGTGAACGTTTACTCAACTTTATGCACAAGGGAATTTCTTTAGATACGGCCGTCGAAGTATGCCGTAACGCGCATGACGCGGGTATTTGGAATCATCTATTTATATTTTTTGGTTTCCCAACTGAAACATTAACAGAAGCTCAGGAAACAGCCGATTTTCTGATACTACATAAAGATATTATTCGATCGTTTAGTGGTGGGAGTTTTGTTCTATCGAAGGGTTCGGAAGTTTCAAATCATCCAGAAAATTATGGGATCGTTAAAGAAGAAATACCAAACTATGAATTCCAAGTGACTTACGATTATGCTACGACATTAGGGATAAGCCAGCAGCAGGCCAAAACACTCAGTGAAGAGATTGTAGACAAAATTTATAAGGAGTATCCGAGTAATTCTTTAATCGATGTTCTAGGCCAAGACAACTTACTCCACTACCTCATTCATTTTGAAAATACAGATCCATTTCTAATTTCGGCGACTCTCCCAGACAAATCACTAAACAAAATAATAGGAGGTACAAAAAAACAAATCACTGGGAAATCAATTCCGACTTTACACGAGCATATCGTATGTGAGTCCGTACGATACAACATTTTGGAAATTAGAAATCATATTACACATTCTTCAGGTAACAATGTAATTCCCAGGGTCACAAATATTATTTACGATATAGACTCAGGGATGACAAGAGAAATAACACAAACAGCAAAAGAAATCCTGGATCTATGTGATGGAATGACGACCGTGACTCGCGTGGCAAAGGCGTTGGCTGCAAAGTACAGACAGAATGTTACCTATATTCAAGATGAATGTTCTTCATTTCTAAAGGAAATGATTTCCAATAATGTAGTCTTCCTAAAAAATTAATGGAAAGGAATTCTGTTGAAAAAAGCTTTTTGTTCCTGGAGCGGTGGAAAAGATAGTTGTTTGGCGTACTACCTTGCCCAACAAGAAGGTATTACATTTAGTTATCTCTTTAATGTTTTAGATGAGGACGGGGAGACTTCATGTACCCACGGACTCCCAGCTTCATTAATGCGACTTCAAGCTAAACTTGCCGGTATTCCTCTCGTGCAGTTGAAGACGAATGGAATAAGGTATGAAGAAGATCTCAGAAAACAACTTCATGAATTTAAAGACCAAGGCATCAATACAGGCGTTTATGGTAACGGTGATATCAGCCCCATTTGGATAGGAGGCGTTTCTAAAGAAGAGGGTTTGGACCCGGTCTTCCCGCTGAAAGATATCCATAAAACCGAAGTTCTCAATAAATTGATTGTCCTCGGCTTTAAGACCATCGTTGTAACGGCGAGGGCGGACTTGCTGGGTCAACAATGGCTTGGTAAGGAAGTCGATGAACAATTCATTATTGATTGGGAACAATTGAAAAAGAAACATAACATCACCCCTGATCAAGAGGCTGGTTTGTATCATACTCTAGTTCTGGCTGGGCCGATCTTCAAAGGGCAATTAGAAATCGTTAAAACCGAAAAAGTATTAAGGAACGGCTACTGGTTTTTGGACGTCCGCGCTGTTGCGGATACCCAGTGAAAAAAATTGCATGGGTGAATGATAGTATGAATACGATTGTTCCACCTTTAATCACCAAAAATGGGCAACGTGTATTGGAAAAAAGGTACCTAAAGCGAGTTAACGACAGATATGAAACGATTGACTCCATGTTCCGGCGAGTGGCTAAACGAGTAGCTTCGGCGGAGAGCCTTTATTCCTCCGGACCAGAAACCCAGATTATGGAGCAGGATTTTTTTCGGGCGATGGCGGCTCTCGAATTCCTTCCTAATTCGCCTACTTTGTTAAATTCCGATCTTGACGGGCAAATAGCATCTTGTTTTGTGTTGCCAGTTGGTGATTCAATCGATGAAATCTTCGAGGCGGTAAAAAACACGGCTCGTGTACACCAATCCTGCGGGGGTACAGGATTCTCGTTTTCAAGAATCAGACCCGAAGGTGATGTGGTGCATGATCAGCCTGGCATTGCGCCTGGTCCTGTGCCATTTATTCAAGCGTTTTCATTAGCCTCAAACCTGGTAAAGCAAGGAGGTGTGAGACAAGGGTGTAATATCGGCATCTTGAACGTTGACCATCCAGACATCCTGAAGTTTATCGCGATGAAGGATGATCCAGAGTATCTGACCAACTTCTGTATTTCAGTAGCGATTACCGACAAATTTCTAGATGCTCTCTTCACTGGGGGAGATTACGATTTGATAAACCCCCGTACGGGTCAAATCCAGGGTTATCTAAATGCTCAATTTGTGTTTGATAAAATAACTAATCAATCTTGGAAAACTGGAGATCCTGGATTGATTTTTATCGATCGAATAAATCGTGATCAACCTACGCCGATTTTGGGTAAAATTGAAGCAGTAACAAGTTGTGCCGAACAAGTACTCCTACCATTCGAGTGTTGTCACCTTGGCTCAATAAATTTGGCCAAAATGTTGAAAAATAGCACCGATGGGACACTTGTAATCGATTACCCCAAAATTGCCCGAACCGCAAGGCTCGGTATCAGATTTCTGGATGATTGTATAGACATTAATAATTACCCTCTTCCTCAAATTGAGGAGGCCACAAAGCGGACCAGGAAGATTGGCTTGAGCGTTATGGGATACGCAGACATGCTGGTCATGCTTGAGATTCCTTATGACTCTGATTTGGCCCTGGAAACTGCGAATAAAATCATGAGACTTATAGACGATGAAGCCCACATAGCCTCACAGGAACTCGCCCAAAAGAGGGGGGTATTCCCTGCATATAGCGGAAGTAAGTACGACCGCCCCAACGGACAGCGGTTACGGAATGCTTCATGCACGATGATAGCTCCGACAGGTTCTCTGAGCCTGATCGCCGGATGTAATAATGGGATCGAACCTTTTTTTTCTATGGTCTTTGTCAGGAACATTCTTGATGGCGAACATTTACTAGAAGTGAATCCATACTTTGAAACTTACGCTAGAGAAAATGGTTTCTTTAGTGAAGATTTGTTGTATCGCCTTGTTCAAGGAGAAAATTTAAGGGATGTACCCGGAATTCCGGAAGCTGCAAAGCGCATTTTCGTTACCACAAATCAGGTGAAACCTGAATGGCATGTGAGGACTCAAGGTGTCTTTCAAAAGAATATCGACGGTGCAATAGCCAAAATGATTAACGTGCCCGCAAGCACAACCCCCCAAGAGATTGGAGAGATTTTCCTGATGGCTTATCGTGAGGGCGTGAAGGGTGTAACGGCATATCGTGACACAAGTCGGAAGATCCAATCCTTGTGCAATGACGAAAATGGTTGTGATCTTGTCAGGGATTACATGCGGAAGCTTTAAAGGGAGACTTCCCGTTAATCACTACTAACACCGACTGCCAGTCAAAGTTGAGGTTAGTAAGCTTTTCAAGGGAACAACGAGTGATTGTCTCTTGAAGTTGCCCGGGATTCTGGCACACCAAGCAAGGTGTTCGATTGTCAATTCCCGCATGAATCAAGAATGATGCCGTCTGTTTTGGTGATTGTCTCACTCCCGTCAGCACTAAAAGGTTAAAACCACGTTCAAGGGCAAAAACCATTCGCTTGCGTTTCAATCTTAGGTCTCGCCCGCCATCATGTGGTAAGGGGTGATAGGTGAATATCTGACAATCTGAGAGTGAAACTGGGACTTTCGCTGCAGTAAGTTGGATTGTGCTGATACCCGGAATAATCCTCATATCAAACTTATTGAAAATACGTTTCAGATCCTCGAGTCCTGCAGGCGCAATCAAGGGATCGCCAGTTTTCAATATTGCTATTGATGCATGAGCCGAGAAAGCTTCCAGAGCTGTTTTTTCGATGATCTGTTTGTAATCCGCACACGTTTGAAAGATTATTCGTTTCCCGTCAGGTAATTTACCAAGAGGTTTAAAATCCAGCTCCCACCCGATTATCCAATCTGATTGTTCGATTGCTGTAAGAGATGCTGGAGAAACCCAGTCTGAAGATCCCGGACCAACACCGATGATAGACACTTTGGGTTTACTCAAAGTTGATGACCCGCAATAAATATTGAGGGGTAAAAAATGCGCGCGAGGCTTTCGAGACCATCAACCATTCTGGGACCGGCTCGACTAATCAAGCTACTATCAACTCCGTACACTTGCCTCGTTAATATGGCTTTTACGTTGGCTAGTTGGGGCTCGTTCAATGCCTTTTCAAAGGGGGCTTGTGGATTTTCGCCGTACCCCGTTTCCGCAATAATAATGTCCGGATTTGCGCGAGCGATTTCGCTTAGAGTTGGCCTTGGGTAACCGGTACCAAAATCCCGGCCAATGTTATATCCTCCAGCCAAGTCCGTAAGTTCATCTCCAATCGTACCAGCTCCAAATGTCTTCCATGTCTCTAATTCATGCAAAAAATATACCCGAGGTCTTTGGTTTAAAGCCAGCCTTTTGGTCTTAGCTGTTACACTTTCAATCCGGGTATTGAGACTTTTGATCAGCATTTCTACCGCTGCCTTTTTCCCAGAGCATTGGCCGAGGATTTCGATAGTCTTGAGCATACCAGGCAAGTTGCTCGATTCCAAAATTAGAACTGGGCGGTGAGTCGCCTCAAGACTTTTCATGTTTCTATCGTATTGAATTTTGCTTGCTAGTATTAAATCGGGCAAAGCCAAGTTTATTCTGTCAATATCCACCGTGCTATAACCGCCAATTTTTGGTTTAAGCTGAGCCTCTTTCGGGTAATCACAAAATTCGGTTACACCGCATAATAATTCTTCTGCTCCAAGTGCGTATATTGATTCGGTTATACTAGGGGCTAAGGACACAACACGTCTAATGGGAAAATTTATGTTTATTTCACGATCTATTTGGTCAATTACAATCAACGATCTCGATCCTTTTTGACAAATTATAACGGATCAGGTTCAAGTTCAGTATGGTAATGGGGATTTTTAGCGAGTTGTCGGCTGCAAGCCATTTTGCACGCTCTGGTGACTGCCTTGGCGATAAGTTCGCCCAATTTGGTGTGGCCGCCAACGTATCGGCAAGGAAAATCATGGCCGGATACTACGATAATTTGATCCGTACCAGTCCCCGTTGCTTGCAATCTAGGATTAAAAGAACTATGAATCATGAGGTCTTGGAGGGCGATCCCTTTGGCTTCGGTAATTGTTATAAAACTAGATGCCATTGTAGCTAATGAGAGCGAGGCATTTGTTGAGAGAATGATGTTAATGGTCCCGCATTCAGTGAATTTTCCACCAATCTCGATTCCATGAGCGGTATCAACCCCAACTCTGAGTGCGTTGTGTTTGAAGCCAGCTGTGACCCACGCGACAACCCAAAAATCCCCAAAAGTTTCTTCTGCGTATTCCATTTCGTTCATATCCACCCCCGTGGAAATCAACGAAATATCTTCCAAGTTAACATCATAAATGTTAGCTAGTTGAAGCGCGATCTGTCTCAAGTGATCGTTAAAATCGCAATTTATGTGATGAAGATAGTCACACAACGATTTCGGAAGGTAGCAATTACATACAAGCTTTGGAAAACTATAACCATTGTCACCGGAAAGACTTGGCCTGGGTTCGCTAAAACGCAAAGCTATTAGATTGGCTTTTTCGTCGTCTGTCTGATAGTCAACAAAATCAGCAATTACTCCATGGCATTTATAGATTTCTCGCTTATCGATAAGTCGTATCATAGCAAGTGTTCCAATATGCTACACGAATGAATAGCTTCTGATGTTGGCAACAACTTCGCGTAATATTTCTAAGGAACTTTCAAGTTCGGATTCGCTGTTTGCCTTACCTAATGACATTCTAATCGAGCAGTTTGCGAGTTCACGTTCAACTCCCATTGACAAAAGAACGTAGGGTGCTTCGTGAGTATTTGAACTGCAGGCTGAACCAGTTGAAACACATAAACCTCGTTTAGCCAATTCTTTGCAGAGGTATTCACCCTCTACCCCTTCGAAACTGATGTTAATGTTGGTTGGGAGCCGGTGTACCTCATGGCCATTTAAAGTAGTATGCGGGATTTTACTTATTATGCCATTTATCAGTTTCGTAGCTAAATCTTTGATCCGCTTTGAATCATCGATCATTTCTGCCCTGGCAATCTCCGCTGCTTTGCCTAATCCAACTATGCCGGGAACATTTTCAGTTCCGGATCTGAAACCTTCTTCCTGTCCACCACCGAATATCATCGGATAAAGAGATATTTCTTTGCTAACGTAAAGCGCCCCCACACCTTTTGGCCCTGAAAACTTGTGACCTGAGAGGGAGAGAAGATCTAATTGGGTTTTTTTAACGTCTAGCGGTAAATGCCCAATCATTTGAACCGCATCGGTATGAAATATTACCCCATGTTTGTGACAGACACTACCGATTTCTGATATTGGTTGAAGAGTACCGACCACATTGTTTGCGGTCATGATAGTGACAAGAACAGTGTCACTAGTAATTGCTCTTTCTAACGCTTGAGGAGAAACTTGGCCTTTATTATCAACTGCAAGATAGGTAATTCGCCAACCAAGTTTTTCAAGGTGATGGCAAGTCTCCAATACTGCATGGTGTTCTATTTCAGAAGTGATGATGTGATGACCTCGGTTGGAATACGCGTTGGCAACCCCAACAATTGCCAGGTTATCCGCCTCTGTTCCGCCACTTGTAAACACTATCTCATCGGATTGACAACCAAGTAGTGTAGCCAGACTTTCTCTTGCGTTCTCAATAGCATTATGTGCTCGGATTCCCATCGGGTGAATAGATGAAGGATTACCATAATCGATACAAAAATAGGGCATCATCGACTCCAAGACTCTGGAGTCGATAGGGGTGCTAGCGGCATTATCGAAATAAATTAATGACACGAATATCAACCATTACATTTTAAGCTAACATGCTGGAGCTCTTGGTGTTGGGCTTCTAAGACTTTTATACGCAACAATCGTTGCATCAATTTCTTTGCCTAAAGCTTCAATTTCCCTCAATTGATTTTCATCCAATTCAGCGTATTCACTTCTGTCTGAGTTAAAAGCAATTAATTGTAAACCCAGTTTGCGTTCAAGGCTGCGGACTTTATCGAGATTATCGTCATCGAGCCGTTTAACAGGAATTTTTACGAAACAATGGGTCATTTCTCTCGCCATTTATTTTTACCTCTCGTTTTATAGAAGCAAGTATAGCAAATATATGACACTAGCACTGGCTAAAATATCGAATGCGGCAACAGTTCTAAATAATTTTACTGAATGTAAGATCGTTTCCGATGTTAGTGGATTGATCGCGTCACCAAGAGAGTAATACCCTGATCGATCCAATCTTGCATTTAACGCTCCAGCAGTAGCGGACATAGGCCAACCAGCATTAGGACTTTCTGTATTAGAGTGATCCCTCAACATAATTTTCCAAGATTGCCTGGTATTATAGCCCAATATCCAACTCCCCAGCACGAAGAGTAAACCTGTTAATCGGGACGGGATGAAGTTAAGTATGTCGTCGAACCGCGCAGCAAACTTACCGAGGTATTCATATTTCCCTCGATGACCGATCATGCCATCAAGCGTGTTTGCAACCCGATAAGCAATTGCGCCAGGTACACCTAGGATCAAAAAATAAAAAAGTGGTGCCACAAAAAAGTCTGAAGCATTTTCAACAAGCGATCTGATCGTGGAGGATATGATCGCAGGCCTAATTTCTTCGCCGCCCTTTATTTCAACGGTCGACAGAAGATATCTGATATCGACAGCGGCACTTGAAGGATTGTTAACTTGACCATTTTCAAGAAAAATTTTGACAAGCAAAGAGAGTCGACAGCTATATCTGAGACAAAATGCAGGTTTCAATAATACACTTCCAAGTACAACATAAACCAAGATTCCGAATCCTGAGGCATAGGCGAGAATTAGGAAGCTCAAGTACCCCAAGCCTAGGATCAGGAACAAGGAACCGAGTGCCCCAAAAACAAATTGCCAAATTTTAGAACGGATTTCCAAGCCGAATTTTTCTAAAATGGCAATGATCTTACCAGTCCAAACCGTCGGATGTATAATGGATGGAGGTTCAGAAACCACCAAATCAAGTAGGATCGCCAGCAATAATATGATCACGTTTTCGTAACTCATGAGAAAAACCTCGTTAGAGAATTGTTACCGGTTTCCATGACTTATCTCTCATGTCTGAAGTTACTTGGTCAACGTTTGGCAAGTACACTTTGGCTCTAGCCACTGCCGATTCAACCTGAGGCCTTGTTGCCGAAGGCCAGGGAGCGCTTGGTACAGAGATATACGATGTCACTCTAAAAATTATTTGATCGTTAACACCTGCGATAAACTTGGCTAATTGTTCTATCTCATGTGTTTCTACCAATCCGGGAATATAGGCGATTTCTGCCTGAATCTGCTTCTCCATCGCGCAGAGGGTTTTGAAATTATCGAGTATTTGTTCGTTGGTTTGTCCAGTATATTTCCTGTGGATTTCAGGATTGAATGCTTTAAAACTGAAAATAATCTCGTCTATTGCATTTACGTCAGCCAAAGTAAGTCCATTGGTGAGAAGTATATTTGTTGATTTGAAACGGTCGTGTATAGCCCTTGCTAAAATTGGCATATCTGGATCAAGAGACGCCTCCTTACCCATAAAGATGGTGTAGTGAGGATCAAGATGTTCTGTTTTAAGCAACACTTCATCATTAGAAAAAAAACGATCCGGTTCGGCGATGACGCTCATCTTGCTGAAGTCAATAAAATCATTGTCTAGAAGCCCAAGATCATCTCGATAGAATCGTTTGTAACACCCTTTACAATTTAGATTGCAGCCCCAAAAATGCAAATCGAGTATGTGTCTTTTAGCCTCATAAGTGACCTGGAACACGTTCATCTGATCTGGCTCTTAACCTTTTCGTTTTGGCTTGCTTTTTGTGGGATAACCATTATGGTGTTCCAATGGGAATTATAAGAAGCACTTGCTCCTAAAGTTGTCCAACTCAACTTTTCTGCAGGCGTAGCCAGTTCCTCACAAAGAAGTACTTGAGTTGTTCGATCGACTTTTTGTGAGAGAAGAAACTCGGCTATATCTTCAGTAGACTGTTCGATATCACTAGAAATAATTACATTACTCCCCTGATTAAAAGCTTGAATCATTCGAGTTCGGTTGGTTTCAAGTAAATCAAGATCGATTCCACCGTTTTTATCTGGACTGAAAACAACCATTAAAGTATTTTCTAACGATACGCCTGCCGCCGCCGCTGCGAGTTGAAATCTGCTAGAGCATGGGACAAAATCAAGTGTAAAATCCTCGAACGTTTCTTGGAAATATTGAACGGGAACCGAATAAACTAAGGGATCGTCAAGAACGAGAAGAACAATGTTTTGGTTGTGCAGCTTTGCGTAACGAGTCGCTGTTTTTAGAATTTCCCTATATTGGGTGGGATCCTGGATAAATATCATTTTATCTAAAATTAGCGACTCAACGATGGAAATCGATGCCTGCCATCCGACGATTATATCCGCCACCTTAAGAATTTCCTTTGCCTTATCGCAAAGATATGGCGATCCCGTTATACCCATCACGTAAGCCCGTGGTTTAGGCTCAACCTGGCTCGTAGGGCTAATGTCCATTCTATCCATCTTCCAAGTATTCATTGATAACAGGATCTGGAAAGAGGCTTACAACCTCATATTTGAGCTGCTCTTCGCCCGTAAATGCTAATACCCTGTTGAGGTGGCGCTTCGCGATGTTAGTAGCCTGCTCCATTTGGTCAGGCGTAGGACGTTTCCAAAGGTTATTTCCAGCCTGGAAATAGGGCAGTATAATGTACAATAGGTTTTTGTCTATCCCTGAAATAAACTCTGCGATACGTTCCGTTTCTTCCAAGTCGATGTATCCCGGGATGAAGACCGATTCGATAACCAAGTCCTTCCCTGAACGATAGAGTTTCCGCAAATTTTCTATGATACGAGCGTTCGAGACACCAGTGTAGTCTCGATGAATTTCATCACTGACAGCTTTAAGCCCAAAACCAATCTTGTGGGTGGACCTGAGGTCAGGGAGTTCGTAGCCGTTTGTAAGAAGTAAATTACGGCTAGCAAATCGTTTTGAAATTTCTTCAGACAAGTGACCATAGAAGGGAAACGTCGAAGCCTCTTGACCTTCGAATGTCACCTCTTCTAACTCCACTCTACTTAGTATTTCCATTACCTGATCATAGGTTAAGAACTGTGTTGGC
Source organism: Dehalogenimonas etheniformans (assembly GCF_014672715.2). Classification (NCBI taxonomy): domain Bacteria; kingdom Bacillati; phylum Chloroflexota; class Dehalococcoidia; order Dehalococcoidales; family Dehalococcoidaceae; genus Dehalogenimonas; species Dehalogenimonas etheniformans. The sequence goes on from NZ_CP058566.2 coordinate 315,292, forward strand.
GGTATTGCCATCTTAGGTTGTTGGAGGTTATAGCCTACGCAATCGCCCAACATCGAACTGAAAACTCTTCGTTGGCAATAACACCCTTTGCAATTCAAGTTACAACCCCAGAAAAATAGACTGGCAGCTTTTGTTGAGGGTGCATAAGTGATGTGATATATATTAGTTAGCATATGGCGATCATCGCATTCCTATTCATTAAAAAAGTCTGACCAATTCATATTCCATCGTTTCGTCGCCTCCCCAGCCGTGAACATTTTCAAGATACCTTTTCGCCACGGATACTGCTTCAGCCATTTCAAGGGGATTTGGCCGTCGCCATGGATTGTGGCCCGCTTTGAGGTAAGGTAGCATAACATATGGAATTTGCTTATCTACGCTCGCAATGAATTGAGCGATTTTCTCGATCTCTGGCAGCGCAATATATTCAGGGATAAACACCGATGTCGCAGCGAGCTTAATCCCTGAATTGTATAGACGTTTGAAGTTTTGTAGTACCTTTACGTTGGATTGTCCCGTGTATTCCTTATGCAAATTATCCGTGATCGCCTTAATCCCAAAAGCAATCTTGTCCGTGTTTTGAATGTTGGGAATCTCGAAACCATTCGTAAGCAGGTGGTTTTGACAACCGAAAGTAGAGTGCAAGGTTTTTGTTAATTCGCCATATTCTGGATCAATACCAGCTTCCTGGCCTTCAAGGTAAACTCTTTCTAGTTCGACTGTCTTAAGAATGTCTACTATCTCAGATATTTCCAAAAATACTTGTGGAGGGCTGGCGATTGTGGTGGGTTCGGCTCGGAATTGATCAAGATTTTCTTTCAGCAGAAAATTGTATATTTGTTTTTGGCACAAACAACCGCGACATCGGAAATTGCATCCCCAAAAGAAGATTGTCGCCTCTTTGGCAACCGGCGCATATGAAATATGGTAAACTTTTGTCTTCATATAAATGGTTGTGATTTGGGGGGGACGAATAATAAGCGGATTTAAACTACCCGCTGCACATCAAACAAAATTTCCTGCTCGGTGCCCTGGCAGCCGGACACATTATAAAGGTATTTGGACGCGACCTGGACCGTTTGCTCGATTTCTGTGAGGTTAGTTTTACGCCAGGGATTATTGCCGGCTGGAAAATAGGGCAACACGAAATACGGAATTTTCTTATCAACACTTGATATAAATCGAGCAACCTTTTCGATTTCCTCTTTCTCCACCAATCCTGGTATGAAGATGGTCGCCGCCGTAAGATTGATGCCATCCTCGTAATACTTAATGAAATTTTGTTTAACGATATTGACGTCTCGTCCTGTGTACCATTTGTGTAAATCGTCAGAAATTGCCTTGATTCCGATTTCGACGCTATCCGTATTTTCAGTACTGGGTTTGAAGAATCCATTTGTGTATAAAATGTTCTCTGTATGATATCGGGCATGGAAATCTGCTGTGATTTCAGCATAATGTGGGTCAATGGTTGCTTCCTCACCGGTTAAGAATATGCGCTTCAGGTTTAGAGAAGATAGTTGGCGATCGACTTCTTCAAGGTCGAGGAATCGACTCGGTTTGAATTGTTGGGTCTGAGACTCTTTGCCGGTTCGATATTCTTTCAGCAGGTGATCAAATATCCCCTCTTTACAAAGGCAACCCTGGCAGGTCATATTGCAACCCCAAAAACGAAGTGAAGCGCTCGAAGTCTCTGGGGTATAGGTTATATGGTATATGTTTGTCTTCATACAGTTAAATCTTACAAAATGGTAGCCATCTCCATCTTTTCGGCTAAGGCACAATTTTCAATATCTAAATACCAAAAAGGACATCTGGTTGGCTTTCCATCGAAAAGACCATATTCCCGGAATACTAAATTAGATTTTCGAATGTCAAGTCGGTTCTTAAACAGGGGGCCGTCTATTGTAAGTGTATGATAACAACCGACCTCTCCATTATGAGAATTTGAGTGAAGGTTTTGGAGATCCCTCAGCATCTCCCAATCCATGATTTTACCTATCCAATTATTACCGAGTTTATTGTCGTCGGACGCAATAATGAGGGCTTTGAAGCCTGATTCGATCAAGTCACTCAAAATGCTAACCCTGTTCTCATCCCAAAGAGGCAATATGATTTCCATGTCGGCAGCCTGGCATACCCGTTTGATCCAAGTGAGATGATCTTTTGCATCTGGATTTCCCAGACTTACGTCCCCAAATACTCCTGCGGTAATACCGTCTCGACGAAAATCTTTGAGCATTTTAATATAGCTCTCAGTGTATTGTGCGCTGGATGTCCATTGGATCCTTAAAGGGATATCCATCGCTTTGGCTTGTGCCTCCAATATTTCCGGCATAAGATGATGCGGATACAAACGCCCCATTTCCGTAGTTACCATACTCGCGAGAGTACGGACGTTATGCCCGGCATTGATTGCCCGATAACATGATAAAGTGCAATCCTTGCCTCCGCTCCACGAAACGAAAACGTCCATCTGTCCTAGTTTCTCCTTCATATATTCGATGCCCTGGTGATAGATACCAAAATCTCCTAAAACGGTGACCGCATTGATTATCCGAAATGATCTTTGATGGTGTATTTATTGACAGCCAAGGCTGCTTGGGTGCGGTTCTTCACTCCCAATTTGTGAATGATGCTGGCGACCAATTTCTTTACACTAATTTCCGATAGCGATAATGATCTGCTTATTTCCTTATTGGCGGCACCCCCAGATAGGAATTGCAGCACTTCTTGCTCTCTGGGAGACAGCAGTTCAGTCAGAAGAGGGGCTTCGTTTTCGAGTTTTTCGTTGTTTAATTGCATTTTTTGCTGCAATTTCAAGTTAGATATTGCCTTACGGAAAATATCTCTTTCCCAAACCAAACCACCCCTGACCACAAGCCTTATGGAATTCAAGATAAAATCCTTAGTGCTATCTTTTGTGATGAAACCCGAAGATTGGCTTTCGATTGCATCCTGCGCGAAGAATTCGTAGTTATAACCGGAAAGCAACAGGATTGGGGATTCACAGCCAACTTTTTTGATCTCTTCCATTGTTGCAAAGCCGTCTTTTCCAGGCATCTTTACGTCCAATAAAATAACGTCGGGTTGTTTTGTGCGAATCTGCTCAATCGCTTCGTCACAATTTGATGCTTCACCGATGACTTCTATGTCGGTTTGATTTTGCAGGATCATTTTCAATCCATTGCGCACAATTTCGTGGTCGTCGACGAGTAGCACCATTATTGGTTTGGTTTCATCCTTGCGAAAATTCAATTGTTTTAAAACTAATGTCGAATCCATTTACGTACCAAATCGAATGGATCACTACTGGATCGGGACCAACGCTTCGATAGCCGTCCCATTTTCGTTACTTCTAACCAAGAAGGTGCCACCCACCATTTCTATCCGATGTTTCATACTTTTTAATCCGCTTGGTCTTGGATTTTGTAATGCTTTCTCAATGTTAAATCCATTACCGTTGTCCTCGATTAGCATTCTGATGCTCGATCCTATTCGACATAGGGAAACAAAAATAATTGTTGCGCGCGCATGTCGTTTGATGTTGAAGATAGCTTCATGAAATACGCGATAGAGAGTGATTTCGGAGGTTTGACATAAATTTGCTGTATTGCACTGAATCTTGAGATGACATTCAAATCCCTCATGCCCATTTAGGGCGTCCAATTCATTGGTAATTAGAGAGATAAGATGGTACTTAGCGAGGGTAGAAGGATAAATACCATTTATGACATCTCGTGTTTCTTGTATGGTGAATTTAACGTTTGCACGGATTCTTCGAATCATCTCGCACGTATCCGGATGATCTAGCATCTCGAGGGTTTCAAGTTCGTGGAATACTCCGGTGAGAGGCTGAATTATCCGATCATGGATTTCTAATGCTATAGATTCTCTTTCTCGTTCTTGGGCTTGAACATAACCGATACTGATTTCAGGTATTTGTGATTGCCTTGTGCAGATCATAATAAAATCATCCTGAAATATATTTTATAGTTTGATATGGGATTGGTCCCACACTGTCATTTTGGCTCAGATTTGATCTCATATCCACCTCAAGCTGATAAAGGCGAGCGAATCCATCACTGTGTTAGCGAAGGGAAGGAATAATCACTCGGGTTGGAGTCTGGTGTTGTTGTGAGCTGGGTTATGAACACCAGCTCACAACAACTAAATCGTCTAGGGTACTAATCGGTTGTAAAGAATGATAACCAATGTTTAGGTTAATATGTAGTTAATATACATTAAATTATACTAATTAATCCGTTTTGAAGCTCGCTATCCTAGAAAAATCAGCATTTATGCTTAGACCGCTATTGTACTTAAGGCCAATGGATTAGTACTGGGACTTCCATAATCTGCGGCTGTAAGGAGCAAGGGAGGCGAACGTTTAGCGAGAAAAACTATTAGCAGAGCGCCCTGTTATAAACAAAGCTCCCCTGTGAGAAGGGGGGCTTCCCTGCTGAAGAGCCCCCTTTTCATAAATGTTCTCTCGGTTGGTTTTTAATCTCACGAATTGAAAACCGAGATATTGTAAGAAGTTGTAGGTACTGGTAAAGATGCTAGTTCTTAAATGAAAAGGGGAGAAACCCAAACGTTTCTCCCCTAGACGACGAAATTACTTCAATCTAGGCTTTTGCTCCACGCGCTCTGCGAACTGCCAATTGCCATGCAATAGCCAACAAGATAAGAGCCGGTAACCCCGTCACAAGCAATAACATCATCGGGGCTTTTGTGACCCGCTCTTCGACTGCTTCTAATACGTTTTGGATTGTAAACATAAGTAATAACAAACCCGCGATTCCAATTAACCAATCGTACCATTTTAGGGATATATTACGTTTGCTGAGCCACCAAGCTATACCCACAAGGCCAGCTCCAACTACCAATGCTACAAAGAACCACATGATAAATCCTCCTATTTATTGTATCCGATGTCCCAGGCTTCGATGGATGTATCGGAACCGAGCGACGGTAGCGATAAATCCCACCAACTCTCCATTTCTTCGGGGGGAACAACTCCATACCCAAAGCTTTTACTAATGTTGAACAGGAAGCCATTGAACAGTGGCACGGTCGAGATCATACCTTTTGACAGTTTGTGGATCATGGCGCTTGTGTCAACGTTAAAGCTACATGTGCCGTAGCATATGCCGCAACCGCCGGCGTTGTAAGCATAGTATAAGTGGCATGTATCACCATCACACCAATATGCCTTTTTACCTGGGAAGTGATATACACGTTCCTTTCCGCGCGATAGAGGGATTTCCCAGGTCGGTTCCTTTTCGCGAGAGATTGAGTTGGATGGGCAGAATTCAGCGCATTTTCCACAAGTAGCGCAGAACTTAAACATGCCAGCATCAATCGGTGCTTCTGGGGCCAGCGGAATATCAGTCCAAGCCGCAAAGGTACCGACACATGAACCATCTTCAGGCGTAAAACAAAAATTGTCTTGCCTAGCCATTTCGGCGGCGCCACCCATAATACATGCTGCGGGGCTAGATATGGGATCATTGCCATCAGACATATGTGTATAGTAGTGATACCCTAATCCGTATAGGAAAGCATGTGGTCCTTGAGCTAACGGACCGTTACGCAGTCCTCGTGTGCCGTTGGCTATGTTCTTGAAAATTGAAGGTGATCGCCTCCATAATTCTTTGGACATCGGAGTGACTATACCGATAAGGTACATTTGTTTGTTGCCGGGCAAGGTAATCGAGGTTGTGTTTTCGTAACCAACGTCCTCGTTCACCCACTTGAATTCTTTAGACACAGTAAGTGGGGGTGGCCATTCTCTACCGAGTAATCCTTCCGAACCCGTTTTCAGATATTTGAAGTGCATCTTTTTTGAATTGGAGTCAACGGTTGATATGCCTATTTGACTGGCGCCCCATAGTCTGGTCGCGGCATGAAGAAGTTTACTATTCTCTTCGGGCGAACCTTGCCATCTGGGTACACCTAGTTCCTCAGGGCTCTTAACCTTTTTTGATCCAGTCCACGTTTTCGTCGGTCCACCAGGAGAAGCCTTATCAAGAGCGTAAGTCGGGTGACTATAACCTGGAACATTGGCTTTCATGTTGGCCAATTCTTCATTAGCGCGTTTATTCTGTGATTCTAATGCTTCCATTTCATCGAAACCGATGTATAGAGCATGGGTATGAATATGGTGAGCTTCGAGGCGCTGGTCAAACGAACCATCCATCATGCTCCAGTCAATGTCGGTGGTCGGATTGCCTATTTCCCTGGATTTTACCCACCAAGGACGCTTGTTATAACTAGGGGAAGACAATAATTCATCTAGATCATGAAATGCTGGACTAGTCAGTGAGGCCGCTCCGACACCAGCGCCGGCTAAGCCGAGCCCTTTCATGAACTCGCGTCGCGTAACTGTACTGTGGAATGTCGACATTCTAACCCCCTATCAATTCTTTCGCCTGCATCGGTCTTTCCCGATTGCCATCCGATCTTTAATGCCAACTATCATTCGAAGACTTTAACGTTTTCGGAACAGGGTTGAGAAAAGATACTAATTCCTGTGTAACTCTTACTCTAAGATATAGGCACATTATTATTTTCGCATCGTACTTAAGGACTATTTATCTAAGCATTTTGGATTTTCCACAAAACTAAGGTATATATTCGAATGTAAGAATTTATTCCCCCCAATTGTTAATTTGGTTTTGGATGAAAAACCAAATAAATAGGCTGGGATGGAACATCCCAGCCTATTCCTAAAGATCGTTTAGGGCTAATCCGCTGCATTCCATGCATTCAAAGTGTTGTCTACGCCCCATGACGGAAGACCGGGAGCGATGTCCCACCAATCCTCGGCATCAACGAATCCATAGTCGAAAGACTTGCTCATCTGATAAAAGAAGCTGTTGAACATCCCGGTGGTGGCTGCTGTTGCTCTAACCAGCTGGTGGATCATGGCAGCATCATGAGTGTTGAACGCACAGATCGGCCGGCATTGGATGCAGCCCGTCCTCCCTCTTGTTGCCTGACAACTGGTCAAGTCAGTCCAGAAGAGTTTCTTCCCCGGGTTATTATCAAGACTTGGAACTTTATAATCCCATCTGGGTATTTCCCACGAAGGTTCGGCGTCGAAGGATATTGCCTGGGCGGGGCAAGAATCCGCACATTTGCGGCAACTATGGCAAAACCTGAAGATTCCAGCATCTATTGGCTTGCTAGATGCCAATGGCAAATCTGTAAGAATGCTGTAGAAGCCGGAAACCGGGCCAAACTCAGGCGTGATCGTTACTTCGCTTGATCGCCCCATTTCACCTTGGCCGCTCAATACTGCGCCAGCCTCAGCAGGCATTAACCCACCGGGCTGGTCGGCGATTATTGTTGGAAGTTGTCCCGGCTTAGAGCTAGCCTGCACCCGCGAACAGTATCCATAGCCATGGTATCCAATCCCCCATAAAAAGGTTTGGAGACCGGGTAGAATTGATTCATGAAACATACGATAACGCGCATCGTTGGAGTCAGCCGCGATTGTGGACTTCCCTCCCGGATCAAATGAGATTGTACGCCAACCCGGTCTGGACATTTGAATACACACGCTTACATCCCACAGGTCTCCATTCGGTAAAACACATCTTTGCCCATCAGGAGTCTCATAACCTACGGCGACATCCTCGAAATCGAATTTTCTCCAATTTCCTGCAGGTGGCGGCCAGGGGCCGTCAATCCAGTTCGCTCCGGTTGAACTACCGGTAGGCCCAGTTCTATTATAGGTATATATTAGCTTTCTCTCGTCGGGTCCTAAGTGAGCACAACCAATCTGCGCCGCACCGAAGGTTTTCGCCACAGCTCTAATCATTTTGCTATTCTCTTCGGGAGTCCCTTGCCATTTCGGCAGTCCTATCCCCGGTCCGAGTATGTTTTCATTAGTCGGTGTTTGCAAAACACCCAAAAAGGTATTTCTCGAACCAATTGTACGAAATACGTGACCGCCGGCATTAAGGGCATAGTCCCTTACCGTAAAGCCCTTTTTCCCTAGAGAATCAATTGCATACTGTTTTTGTTCGGCGAGTATTTTTTTCCACTCGTCTGCACCCCAATGTTGTGCATTGACATAATTAGAGTGGCTGGTCAATCGGTGGTCAAATCGTTTGATTTGACTCCAATCAATTTCTACCGTGGGTTCATCTTTTTCCTTGACCCACCAAGGTCGCTTCCACCCTGGGCTTCCTGAAGATATCAGTTCATCGATATCATGAAAAGTTGGTGCTAAAGCCGCCGCAGCTCCTACACCCGCTCCCGCTAATCCCAATGCCTTCATGAACTCCCGCCTGCTAATTATGCTATGAAATTTGGACACTTATAACCTCCTTTAAGTTTCTCCGATCTATTGCTTTCATTCTTATCCGTGAACCTAAGATATGCACGAATTAACTCACCTCGCGGATTTGGACCCGGAACTTTGACAGGGATTCACTTGCCACCTGATAATAGACAATACGGAAGGCTATTAAACACTGACCCTTAACCGGCAGTCTTGATACCTTCCTTTCTGGCGGCCTCTCGCCCAGGCCGCCGGTTTTATTTGGGTTCCCAAAAACACAAAAAGCACCAAACCTCGCTAGGTCTAGTGCTTCAGAATCGATAGGCTACCCCCTTTCGCAAAGGTTTATGAGCCTTCAATGATTAAAATTATTAGACATCTTCTGCTTTTTTATATCCCCAATTCATCAATAATGCATCGTCCCAAAGGACTATTTATCTAAGCATTTTGGATTATGATTATAACTAAAGTATAAATAATTGAAAATAGTGGATTAAGAAAATGAACCGACGTGATTCAAGTAGGTATTGCTCCGCACTACCCCAGCCTATCGATGGGAGATTGGTAGGCCTATGCATTTTCCTTTAATAGCGAGACGATGTCATCAACCGAATAACGACTCTCCTCACTTGACTTTTCAGGATTGATTTCATTCCTATCACATTTCAGCCTTCTATCATGTCTCTGTTTCTCCCACTCTGGAGGATACTTTCCAGCCAGAACACTCCAATAACTATTGCCGGTTAGAGCATTCTTACTCTGTTTAACAAATCCGTTGCAGTCAATCACCGAATATGAATAGCCTTTATCCAAAACTTCCCTCATGATATCTTCTACTAGACCTCCGTCATCCATCATGGGATAAAAGGCCTGGTAGAGCTCAACATCGCCTACGGTTTTCACTATTTTTTCTAACTGTTCTGCGCTATAAATTTCAATCTGGCAGATGTCCAGATGTTTAACGCCAATGTCTTCGATAATCGGTAGCATTTCAAACAGTTTATTTCGATGAGGAGGCCAAGAAGGTGTTTCAACAGTAACCGTCGGAATATGCTTAACCGCGAGTCTCATATTATCGTAGACTTCCTTGGAGAAGTTTGATGCTCCCGGATGAATTCTCACTTCATCAAATCCCATATCCTTTAGCTTCAGGATATTATCCAGGTGTAGCAGAGTTCCATTTGTGTAGATCTTTGCCCATCCTTTAGTCCCCATCAAAGGGTCAATTTCTTCCCTGAAGAATCTCATCCATTGCTCAATAACGGGGAGATAAAATAATGGTTCACAGAAGCCAGTAAACTGATAATATTGCATTTTACAATGAGTAGTAATTTTGTCCTTTTCTGCAATCAGAAATTTTCTAGCGGCATCTTTTCCAACATCTTGCACTCTCCAGCCACTAGGTACAGCATAGTTCTGTTGAACCAAGTGAGGTTTGAAGCAATAAACACAATTCTTGTTACACACATCTGGCAGTCCGACGTCCCTACCGAGCATAAATCCACAACAATATGCATCGGAATGAAAACATTCATAACATCCCGGAGAGACATCTTCTCCTATAAAAGCACAACTCCCGTGGCATTTGAATTTGAGTCCGCTCAGTTTTTCTTGTCGTTCAATCTTTGTCTTATAGGCTGTTTGAATTGGGATAATCCGTATCATTTGATTAATTCTCCTAATTGTATATGGTATTAGATATATATATTATGCTTGTATCATTAACCATAGAGTTTATAATATTATAATGAATATAATGGAGCCACAAAATATATCGAAATGAACCCGGCACTCTTACCATTCACCAAAAGTAACTGATGAAAATGCCACGGTAGAAATCATATCCCTCACGATCTAAGAAACCTGGGAGCCCTTTTGGAATGACCGATTTAATAAACTTAATTACCCCATCGATAAAATGGAAAGGGAGAGATTTTTAAAGCTCTCCCTTTCCATTGATCTATAACGAGAACAGGTTCACCCGGGCTTTACCTTAAAGAACTTGACCAATCAGTAATACCAGTGCCCCAGGTCGGCAAGCCCGGAGCGATCTCCCACCACGTGTCTGCATCCATTAATTCGTAACCGAAGGTCTTGCCCATTTCCCAGAAGAACCCATTGAATAAACTGGTCGTTGAAACCGTTTGCTTGATCAAACCATGAACCATTGCACCAGTCTCAGTGTTCATGGTGCAGATACCTCTACAGACCTGCGAGCACCCATTGATCCCTGAAAAGCCTTGGCATTGCGTCGTGTTGGTCCAGAATAGCCTCTTCCCCGGAGCATTGATCATATTCGGTACGAGGTAGTCAAATTTAGGTATATCCCAACTGGGCTCAGCTTCGTGAGAGATCGCTTGGCTTGGGCAGAATTCGGCACACCTTCGACAAGTGTGACAAAATCTGAAAATACCTGCATCTATTGGTTTGGCAGGTTGCAGGGGCAGATCGGTAATCACGCTGTAATAGCCGGTTACTGGACCGTGTTCGGGGTTGATACAAATCTCACTACTGCGACCCATTTCGGAAACGCCTCCAACTACTGCACTAGCCTCGGAAGGCATCATTCCACCAGGTCCGTCGCCCGCGCCGTAACCATAGCTGTGCCAGCCTAGAATGTTGATAAACATCTGCAGACAGGGATATACCGACTGATGGAACATGCGGTAGCGGCCGGTGTTGGACTCCGAGGAGAGTTTTGTGGAGTCATTACCCGTACCGGTGGTGCTCCAGGATGCTCTAGCCATCGGTATCATTACCGAGATATCCCAAAGCGGTCTGTCAGGTAATACCAAACGACAATCATCTACGCCATCGATCTGGGCGTTATAGCCAACATCAACATTTTCAAAATCGATTTTCCTCCAGTAACCTGCAGGTGGTGGCCAGTTGTCTATCCATTGTGTTCCCGTAGAATTGCCTTTTGGGCCAATTCTTGTATGGGTATATACAAGGTTTCTTTCATGCCCAGCCAGTTCGGCGGTTCCAATATTACCAGCTCCAAAGCAGATGGCAGCTGCCCGTACCATCCTGGTGTTTTCTTCTGGAGTCCCTTGCCATTTGGCCATGCCCAGTTTTTCTGGGTTCGTCGGGGTCACACCCATCCAGCCTTCGATAGGTTTCTTGGTGAGGTATGGTATCAGAGGCCTATAGGATTGAAAATAGCCACCAGCCGTACCAAGCGCAGTATCCCTTAGCGTGTTCCCTTTGGTACCAACACGAGCAGCGCTAGCCTTAGAACTCTCTTCCCGGTTTGCTCTCCATTTGTCCGCACCCCAATGCTGAGCATTAGGATAGGATGAGTGAGCCATGATCCTATGGTCGTACCGTTTTATGTGGCTCCAATCAACTTCCACCGTGGGTTCATCGACTGATTTGATCCACCACGGGCGTTTCCACCCGCCCGATTCTGAAGCGATAACCTCATCCAGATCATGGAACGTTGGTGCGACAAGTGCAGCCCCGCCTACTCCGGCACCAGCTAGACCGATGATTTTCATGAACTCGCGTCGACTTACTGTGTGATGGAATTTGGACATCGAGAGTTCCCCTTTCTGCTAATTAATATCAGTTTTTCCCAAGTGACACCCGGTCTTTCCCGATAGTCAAAGAATCGATAGGCAATTACCTCGCTAGACTAAACCTCACCCTTGATCCACAATCAATACCTGGGAAAATGAGAAGATCAAAACCGTAGTACTTTTGCCCTTTTATACCTTCAATCACTAAAACTTACATCGTCCTTAAGGACTAATTATCTAAGCTTTTTGGATTCGCGCATGAACAAAAGTATGCATACTCAATGTTGAACATTCTCAGCGTTGAACATTTTTTCTTAGCGCGGAAGTTTCCGATCTGTAAATGTTGATCGAAGTAAAATTTGTTCGATGGCGAGATAAAATGCCCTTCAAGTTGTTGGATAACTAAGAAGAATAGACAAAGGAGCCGATCAAAATCGGCTCCTTTGTCCGTGATCGCTTTTTATCAGACCCCGCGAGTCGTGTTAAGCGTCGGGAATGTACCCCATGCTGGCAAGCCTGGCGCCATTTCCCACCAGTCTTCGGCAGATAATGTCCCGTAGCCGAAGGACTTACCCATGTTCCATAAGAAACCGTTGAAAACCGGCGTGGTGGACAGCGTTCCCTTGACAACCTCATGAATCATCGCTGCTGCGTTGACATTCATTGTGCACACGCCCCGGCAGAGATGGTTGCATTTGTTAAAATACCCGCTTGACGCCTGGCAGGCGGTCATATCCGACCAGAAGAGCTTCTTACCCGGATTGTTAATCATGTTTGGCACCTTGTAGTCGAAATTGGGTATCTCCCAAGAAGGTTCACTGTCTTTGGAGATTGATCCTGAAGGACAAGCCTCGGCGCATTTCCTACAGGTATGGCAGAAGCGGAAGATGCCGGCATCTATTGGCTTGCAGGGTTCTAGGGGCAGATCGGTAATAATGCTGTAGTAACCGGTAACGGGCCCATACTCAGGATTAATGCATATTTCACTACTGCGGCCCATTTCGGATACACCCCCAAGTACAGCGCTAGCTTCGGCAGGGAGAGTGCCTCCCGGTCCGTCACCTTTGGGATAGGCGTAGCTATGGTAGCCTAATGCCCTAATAAAGCTCTGAAGACCAGGTAACACAGATTGATGGAACATACGATAACGGGCTTTATTCGCCTCAGAAGCAATCATTGTCGATGACATCTCATCGGCGGAGGTGGTGCGCCAGGACTCTTTTGCCATCGGTATCATTACACTGATATCCCAGAGGGGTCTATCGGGCAACACGCACAATGAATCCTCTACACCATCGATCGCTGCCGTGTAGCCTACATCGACATCCTGGAATTCAAATTTAACCCAGTTGCCAACTGGCGGCGGCCATTTATCAATCCATCCGGTCCCTGTAGAAGAACCCGTTGGACCGGTTCTGTTATAGGTATAAACGAGTTTGCGTTCATTCCCAGCTAGCTCGGCAGTACCAATCTGGGTGGCACCAACGTGAATTGCCGCTGCCCGAACCATACGAGTGTTCTCCTCAGGGGTGCCCTGCCACTTGGGAAACCCCAATTTTTCCGGCGTGTTATTGAACTCTGTCCTACCCATCCAAAGTGGACTTCTCTTTGGCCAGAGGTCAAATGCGTCACCGCACCAGTAGAGAGCATAGTCTCTGAGTTCCCAGCCTGGTGTACCTTTAAGAGCAGCGTCTTTGACCTTGCCTTGGGCTACCGCTTCCATCCACCTGTCTTTACCCCAATGCTGTGCATTAGGATACGCTGAGTGTGCTGTAGTTCTGTGGTCGTAGCGTTTTATTTGACTCCAGTCAATCTCTACCGTGGGCTCATCTTTAGATTTAACCCACCATGGTCGCTTCCAGCCAGCCGTGGGTGCTGAGATTGCTTCGTCCAAGTCGTGAAACATCGGTGCTGCGACGGCCGCGGCACCAATTCCAGCCCCAGCCAGACCTAGATTTTTAATAAAATCCCGCCTATTTAAAGTACTGTGATAAATTGACATTTTGGCCTCTCTCTTACAATTTCGCTTTTCATTGTAACCCCGGTCTTTCCCGAGAGTCTTTGATACATAGGCAAATCCTCGCTGTAATTTGCATCACGTTGAAAACCCGAACTTGCGATTAACGATAGCCTAAACGTGAGGCCGCCAGAAACTGACTTAGGTAGAGTTAGGATTTTCTTTCTAGCAACCGCATCCGTAAAGCCTTTAATGATTAAATAAATTTCAGTATCCTTTTGCGTAGTTATACTCCCGCCCTACTGACGATACATCGTCCTAAAGGACTATTTATCTCAGCATTTTGGATTGTATTTGTAACTAAAGTATATGGAATCTAAAAACTAGTGGCGGATTGAACGAGACGCATCGCTACTGGGTCTTTGTGAGAGTGTGATCTTAGTTATAAGCCATGTTTTACTTAGTGTTAGTACGAATGGAGTGGCTACCGGGTAACCAAGTTTTCCTCAAAAGAAGTTTTGAATGTTGTCCTTAAGAAAGGTTCGAGGTACCAAATCGGATGTCCCCCAAACACTGTAATTACTCCCAAAGCATATATTGCGGACTTTCTCCTAGTGAAGTAGGAGGTTGATAGCGCGATTCTCTCCGACCGGGCGGGCTTTGCTTAATGTTAAGAAGCTTTCTTGATTTTTATCCATCTCGAACTTACAGTATGGGGTCCTCGGTTCATTGTCGACTGCCGATAAAACATCTTCTTCAAATGTTTCAGGCTTGTGGCATTAAGGGATTGCATCAAAAATTAGATTGACGTATAAGGATTTCCTGCTATAATCGTAATCAGCTAAATTGAATATAGGAGTCCGGTTAGACCGGACACGGTGCCTTACAGACAGAAAGCGGCAACCGAAAGGTAGCCGCTTTTTATATTTTAGGAGTGAAAAATTGTCCTGTACCGGGTGATGAATCGCTAACCGTCGGAGGAATATAAACAATGCCCAGAAATATGACGAAAATCCGTGTCCTCGAGGCTTTTCAGAGTGGTGTCTGGGGCGCCTGGATGACTTCTCAAGAGGTCGCCTTCGCATGCGATCTAAGTTTGACCAACGCCTCGGCCCTGTTGCGACATTACTGCCGGCAGGGACTGCTCAGGCGCCAGCGTAACCCGGCCGTCCCGAAAGGTTACTTCTATTTTTTGACTGAAGCCGGCCAAAATCGTTTTGTTTTTCTCACCGAAACGATAACTGCTGATGAGTACTGAGTCAGCGGATAACGAAAGGGGGTACCAATGCCGCATTCGTACGAAAAGCGCCTTGAGGTCAGCCTGCTCTATGTATTTGGCTACACATACAAGGAGATCGAAGACGAGGCCGACGTGTCGCACGGCAGTATCAATGACATCGTCGGTGATCTGAAATCCGGCGACTTGAAGATTTTGGGAATCCCGATGGAAGAGGTCGTCACCCTGCGCCAAGTATCGGTCGAAATTAACAAAAAGGGGCTGCAGCCCGCTCAAGCCTTGCTTGGTGGCGTCTTCTTTAAGAGGTGCCTTGAGTTAGGCATCGAACCGGCGTCCCTGGACCTCCTGGGCGATCTGGTCAAGAAATTCGCCCCAGGCGGTTTTCCAGCCCAGGACTTTTTTAAGGTAGCCTTCAGACTTCATACTCTGGAGCAATCCGAGGGGACGTCTTATACCGAGCTTGGCCACAAGCTCGATGATTATCAAGCAACCCGTGGCGGACTTCAGAAGGAGATTAGCTCGTTACAGGAACTGAAAGCACAGTTCATAGCAGAAGAAACTACGCTTGAAACCGATAAGGTCACCAAGCAACTAGCCACCAATCAGGCACAGGCAAAGTTAGAAACGTTGACCAGTGAAATCGAAACGGCCAAGGGCAAGGTGGCGAAGGAGCAGGCGATCCAGATGCATCTTAAAGCCGAACGTCAGGACCTGGCGGTAAAAAACCAGGAGCTTGCGGCACAGCTCGGCGCCAAGCAAGCCGCCCTGGCGATAATCAATAAAACCGGCTTCTCTGAGATCCATCTCTTTCAACTGCGAAATTGCATCTTGGAGCTTGCCGCCGACAAAGGCACCAGCCCGGAAGTATTCGCCGACTAGTTTTTCACCGCGCTAGAACACTTTGGGAGCGTTGCTGGCCTGGAGTGTGCCATTACCGAGAAGGAGAAACACTGCGCGTGCCTCAGAGAAGAGGAGGCTGCCCTTACGGGAAGGATCGAAAGTTTGAAGAATCAGGAGTCTTGCCTTTCGGCCAAGATCAAAGCTGATGCCGAGGCGGCCACCGGGATCATCAACCAGACAGTTGATGCGGCAGTCCAACGGATCAGTGAGTGCGTGTGCGCTACAGAGCATCGGGTGAAGGATCTTGTCGAGACCGCAGCGCGGACCGGGGCGATCGTCGGCCAGCAGTTACAGGCGCAACTCGGCGCTGAGCAATCGATGACCGAGCTAAGGACCGGACTCGAAGAAATAAAGGAACGCGTGAGCCGACGACCATGACGACCGGTGGAAGTTCCGATGTCTTAGGATTTTTTCAGAGCGCCCTGGCCGAGCTTACAGGCCGGGCGGAGAAAGGGCGTTGTGAGCTTACTCGGTTAGGCCGCCGGGCCGAAAGCCTGAAGGTGACCTGCCTGATATCAAGTCTCGAAGCCCAGCGCATGGCGCTGGCCCGGCAGAGAGCGTGGACGGCGCTAAGCCAGCAGCCTGGCAGCTTCGAAAATATTGTTGGTAACGTGCTTATAAACATCATCAGTGTTGGGACTACGATTGATAAGCCATCAGAAGGTTTATCCTATATGCTGGAAAACGCCGACCGGAGCCTGCGCCGCTATGGAGAAGCTGACTGGATGGTGAGTATAGGTCGGACCTGATTGTAGCTCCGAGTTCTAACATAGATGTTGGCAGTAAATGGGTTAGCTGGGACCGTCTGATCGCGGCGCTGGAACTCTTGGCAGCCCAGGCCGAGGCCGGCCAGGCTCTGGGAACCCTGGACCGGATGCTAGAGATCGCCGAGAAAACCGGTTTGCTCATTCACACGATCACTATTCGCGCGATCTAAGTTTGTGAACCGAAGGTTGATTCAGACCTACCTTCCGGCAGCGACGAACCCTGTACTCCCCAAAGCCCTATTTCCCCCCGCTTGTGCTCAACTCAAGCCTCACGGCCATTCCTATCAACGAAATCCGCCGGTCAAATTTTGGCCAAAATCCCGTCGAATCAAGGTCAAATCGGTCAGATTCATGTCGCCATCTACCATGATACCGGCGTTTTTTACTATTCAGAACGACTAACCCGTTACCAATTTCAAACTTTAATGCTTAATCTGGTTTCTAGTGTGGATTGCCATAAGGTTGACCAGATAATGACCGGAGATGCGGTAGAAAAATGACCGACCGGGCGCAACTGTTCGTCGGCGAAGAAATTCAACTTACGCCGTGGTTGACTAGGCTGTTGGTCTTATCCGTCCACGAGTGAGGCTGGTCGGGTTATGGCGGGAGATTTACTCAGAGGTGACCCATCGAGGTTATCCGACGGCCTGGTTAGCTCGATTTCCGAGGGGGGCTGTCCCGAGCGCGACTGGGAGCGACCCGTCGGATAGTTTATCAACTAGGGTCATGCCGGAGTTTCGCGAAACGATCAAAATTAACTCTGAGGGATGCGTTTCGCTCAATAAAGGTCCGCTAGATACCAAAGATAAGCCACCGAAGCTAAAGTCAACCCTGATAAAAAGGAACCTTTATTGGTTCGCTTTTATGGTGAAGACGGGGGAGAGTCGGACTCTCCATGAAACGCGACGGAAAATGGATTGGTTAGGGACTAGATGGACCGAGAGCTCATAACTCTCGTCTCGTCTACAGTTATGTTCTCCTCGCATAGTCGAACTCTCTTTGAAACACGAACGATAATCGGTTAGCTATAAGTTAAACTTGCGAAACGTACTTCTTTCCACACGATGCTCAGTTTAGCCTGCTCTTTTGCTATCAACGTCAGTCCTTTCATCTACTGACATTTTCCCTTAACAGTTAGCTTTTGACTAAATTGTAGACCACCGACAACTCTTGCTGGAGAAGCCTAAAAAGGGGTGACGGGGCATTGCGCCCCGTCACCCCTTTTAGGCTTTACGCTAACTACTAGCTTTTTGTCTTCTGGTTATCAACTGCCATGCAACCGCTAACAGGATGAGTGCGGGCAGACCAATTATTAAGAAGCCCAACCATGCCGCGTAAGGAAATAGCTCGGATCGGGCCCCAAAAAAATGTTGTACCGCCGTTAATAGCAGCACCAAGCCGATGCCACCTATCAACCACTCGTACCAGGTCGCTTTTAGGCCTCTCCTTTGCAACCACTTAATAAATGCGAATATGCCCAAGGCTACAACTGCACCAATTAGTGCAAAGGGAATGAAGTACTGCATAATTTCTTTCCTCCGATTTTATTGGCGTAGGTTATTTGGATTGGTGCCATAGATGTACCAGCCATCAGGTGTATTCCACCATGTTTCCATGTCCTTATCCTGTTTGCCGTAGTGGAGAACGCCCTCCATACTGGCGAAAAAGCTGTTGAAAACAGGAGTGGTAGACACGGTTGCTTTGACCAGACTATGAATAAAGCTACCGTTAGCGATTGTGTTGAACGGACAGGCACTTTTACACGCGCTGCCACAAGGTGTAAAGGCGCAGGCAAATAAATTACATCGCCAGCCTTTAAAGCCCGGCATGTTATACATCGTTTTGGTGCCCCCGGCCTGCTTATCATCAGCCCAATCCTGACCGCAATTAGAGTCCCAGTTTTTGTTAACACCGCGGGGCGGTAAAGCACCCACCGGGCAGGTATCGGCACAGGTTCCGCAGCTCTCACAGAATCTGCCGAAACCAGCATCTATGGGGTTGGTCAAGGCTAAGGGCAAGTCTGTGTAAAAGACAGCGTGGGTGCGCATCATACCGCCTACTTCAGGCGACCCGACACACTGACTCATGCGGCAATGTTCGCCAACTCCGCTCCAGACATCCCAGGCTATAGCTGCCTGAAGATCGTGCCCGTAGGCTACGTTGTAGCCCAAGCCACGGATAAACTGTTCAACTACACTCTTTGCATAAGCCACCCGGGCATAAGACATATTTTCACCGCCACCTGAAGCATTTGAGCCCGAGAGGCTCGTACGTAAAAATCCGTCACAAGACTGATTGTGGGTAGCAATGACGTACTTATGGGAAGCCGGTATATGGAAGGTGGTATCAGTTTGGTAGGATTCGGTAATACCCGGGTCAAAGATGATGTGTCTATGTCCATACTTAGGGTCTCCGCCCGTTACGCCTTTGCCGTTGTATTCCCAAACAAAGTTTTGAGACTTTTCGTCAAGCATGGTGGTGCCCATCATCGGCCCCAACCCAACTAAGCTGAAAACGGCTCGCAGTATCGCCGTATTTTCTTCGGGCGTTCCTTGCCACACCGGCATACCAATATCTTGAGGACGAGGCGCCGGGACCTTCGTTGGCATTCCGAATTGATTTGCGTTGATGACATATCCAGAGTTGCTGTAACTAAAGGACTGGAAGGCATTTAATAAAGCGCTATCCCTAGTAGTAGGACCCTTATATTGAGGCCAGACCTCTTTCAGTTTTGCAGCCGAGGCCTCAGCCTGTTGGTGTAAATGCGCCTGGAATG
The DNA here is from genome assembly GCF_014672715.2 of Dehalogenimonas etheniformans. Lineage (NCBI taxonomy): Bacteria > Bacillati > Chloroflexota > Dehalococcoidia > Dehalococcoidales > Dehalococcoidaceae > Dehalogenimonas > Dehalogenimonas etheniformans. Next base: position 334,743 of record NZ_CP058566.2, read on the forward strand.
CTGGCGGACCACCTGGGTAGGCATTCATCATCGTGGGAAAATCCCAGTTGGAGAACCCGCGCAGGTCGCGGCGTTTCATAAGGTTCCAATCGATTTCGACCGTCGGATCGCCGTAATCTCTATCCTTTACGTACCATGAACGATGGAGAAAGGCTTTGGGTGAGCTGGCCACTTCGTCTAAATCGTGAAAGGCCGGGCCAACGACTGAGGCCAGTCCTAATGTAGCCCCACTTAAGCCCAAACCTTTCATGAAATCTCGTCTTGACACTATATTATGGAATTTAGACATTTACTTCCTCCTTTTTGTTTCCATTTAGCTTTTCGGTTTTCCTAAGCACTAGCTCCTCCTAACGGTGAGAGCCGGCGGTTTTCCATATAGTGTTTTGAGCGATTAAAATCGGGCCTCTTTGCATTGAACCTTACATTTTGCTTTGCATAACATCTTGGCCGTAAGCAAGCCTATCCGTAACCCAGCATTCATGGCTGAATCTAAAATAGGTTTTGCTAATCCCATTGGCTTTCAATCGTTTATTACCTTCTATTGGAATGTTCTTTCCAACCTAGAAATCAATAGGCAAGCCCTTTGGTCGGAAGAGCCGTATCGAAACTATGAGCTGGTTGTGACTTGTCGAACCAAGCCTCTTTATCGTCGGCGATGTCATACCCAAAAACTTTACCCATTTGCCATAGGAAGCCATTAAATGCGCCTGTGGTTGCGACAACTGATCGTACATACGAATGGACGGGTCCCTGATCGGTGTTAAAAGTGCAGACGCCCATGCATTTACCACATCCGCCCCATTGCTGTTTTGCTGTCCAACACTCAACCCCGTTAGTCCAGAATTGCTTTTTGCCAGGAATATGGGTTGTATCTTTCTTACCAAAGATATCGGGTATCTCCCACGTTGGTTCATGACTTTTAGAAATGCACTCGCACGGACAGGTATCTGCGCATAACGTACAAGTCTGGCAGAAACGCCAAGAACCGGAGTCTATCGGATGTGTTGGGGCAAGTGGTAGATCGGTTAACATAGTGAAAACGCCGGTGACTGGACCGTAGCTGGGGGTGATAAACACACCATTGTTGCGGCCGCCTTCCCCGAGGCCGGCAAGAGTCGCAGGCCCTTCAGATGCCGTTGGGCCACTGGTTCCAGACGAAACATAGCCATACACGGTGAAACCCAGGCATTTCATGAATCGCTGGACTCGCGGCTGGATAATGGAGATCTCGCTGTAACGCATGCTATTCGCCGCACTCTGCAAATCAGACGAGGGGGAGGAACGGAACTCTTCCTTGTTCATGGGATAAAGCCAGGCAAAATCATAGAGAGGGACATTTGCCGGCAATACCATTTTTGTTGCAGCTTCATAGCCCACCGGGACATCTTCGTAGACATATGGCAAATTGTTAGCCTTATCATATGCCCGAATTAGTTTCTTACTGTTGGCGGTAAGTTCGTTGTAACCGATCTCGGCAGCACCGAAGTGAATCATGGCAGTACGTAGCAGTCTTGCGTTTTCTTCCGGTGTGCCATTCCATTTTGGAACTCCGAGAGTCTCTGGAGTACTGCCACCCGTAGGTCCAAGGTAGCTGATGGGGTACTGGTAATTCCCTTGCGAAAGCGCCCTGCATCTAAGTGACATGCCGTTTTGCCCTGATTTGAGAGCCGCGGCGCTATACGGACCCCCTATTGAATTGCGGCGTACTCGCTCTGTCTCGCCAAGAAAGTAACTTTGGCAATCGGCACCTTGGCCAGTCCAATTACCTACCGGCTTTCCGGACAGCGGGCTGATTGACCCTCCCGGTCGGTAGATCATGCTCCAATCGACTTCAACGGATGGTTTTTCCAGTTCCAACTCTTTAACATACCAGGGGCGTTTCCAATTGGCGTTTGGACTAGCCATCATTTCATCAACGTCGTTGTACACGGGAGCAACAGCAGCCGTAGCGCCAATACCTGCACCAGTTAGACCAAGTTTCTTCATGAATTCTCTTCGACTGATTGTTGAATGGAATATTGTCATTTACTTACCTCGCCTAGTATTTTTGAATCTTTCCGTTAACCTATTCTGATGTTTTTCTTGGAGCTCTAGCCATCAATTGCCAGGTTACGGCAAACGACTAGAACCCAGATCATAACAATGCCTTCTTTTCAACCAGAATCCAGTTCAATGATCCGATTTTAGGTCGCCAAAGAATTTGATTACATGCCTCCTTTTTGTATAAAAATTGTTTACATATCCTGACCCGTGTCAAGGCCCCAGGGATAGATATCTGCGTCCCAGATGGTGTCTGGGTGTTTAAACTTATTTGAACCAAAACTCCTATTCATGCTCGCAAAGAAACTATTAAAAACTGAAGTAGTACCCGCGGTGGCTCTAACTACGTTGTGGATCACAGCCTCGGTCGAGCCGTTACGGGTAAAGGGACAGACAGTCATGCAGACTGGGCAATGGTGGCACTTGGTGGTGTCATTACGCCAAGCCAGGTAACCGGGATTATAGCGGTCAGCGTATTGATAGGACTCTGGTGCTGCCCAGGTGGGGTCATCGTATGGGATAGATTGAAAAGTACACTCCTCAGCGCAGATGGCGCAGGTATGGCAGAACTTGTAGCCGCCGAAGTCTATTGGTTTTGTTGGCGCCAGGGGCATGTCGGTGAAGAAGCCCCACATGACACGGGATTGAAGGCCCATTAGCGGTTGCATCGGCGTGCCTTGCCGGCATTGCTCGCCAGTTCCAGCCAGAACGCCGGTAGGGCCTGAGGGCATGATGCCGCTTGCCCACTGTAGAGAAAGATAGCCCAGCGAAATCATGGATTCCTGTATTGAAAAGAGGGTAAGGCGATTGTATGCGTGCTCCTGGACGATACCTTCATATCCGGCGTTCGCACAATATTGATTACCCTGAAAGTAAGGGTGCTTCTGCGTCCAGTGCAGGAACCACTTGCACTTGTTGGGTATCACCACCCTTTTTGGGGCGCGCTCACTCGGCTCAAATACGAAATTGTCCACGTCGCCCCATTCATAAGCTGTTCCAGCAGGCGCAACAGCACTTCTGCCCCACATAAGCCTTTTGAAGTTGTCGTCGATCTCAATGGCACCGATACCTTCCGCACCTGCCATCCTGCCAAGGACTGTCATGGTACGCAGGTTCTCCTCCGGAGTGCCCTCCCACCTGGAAGAATAGCCACGTTCTTTCCAGCTTGGCTGAAACACCGAACCCCAGCCACTCGGCTTACCAACAGCACTCGTGTATTGGCCTGCAGCTGTGAGAGCAGCGGTCATTGGCGCCGTTAAAAAGCTAGATTGGGGGTGACAATGGGTTATCGCATCCCACCTCATGTCAGTAAGTAGTTGGGCCGTATGGGTTCCCGGAAGATCACTCCAGTGGCCTGATGGCTTCCAATCAGGGAATTGTTTCTGGAAGTATGCGAGGTACGGCTCCAAATTGTCCTGCGCAGGAGTTGTTACTGGCATGAGCCTCGTCCTGCCAGGCTTAATCATGCTCCAATCTATGGGCACCGTCGGTTCATCCACTAGTTTTACCCACCAGGGTTTTCTGAGGACAGCTGTTGGTGAGGCGAGTGCTTCATCTAAATCATGAAAAGCAGAGTCAGTAGCTAAAGAAGTTGCAGCCATTCCGAGACCGGCACCAGCCAACCCTAAACCTTTCATAAATTCCCGCCTGTTTACCGTTGCGTGGAATGTAGACATTCGATTTCTCCTTTTTCTTTCTTGCTTCCCTAAATTCAACTTCCCCAGTCTCTTCTGGGCGTCAAATTATCATGTTCTTGTCCTCCCTAATTCTTTTCACACAAACCTATATATAATGTTTGCCATTTTTCATTCATGGTCCGTCATCAAGTTTGTTATTCTTATATTTCAAAATTTGAGCTATATCGCCTCCGATTGTGTTCATCAAACAAAAACAAGCTCTTCTTCCCGCAATAATTTGCACGATTCGTTAGTGGACTTATCGACGAGGTGGAAACGCTTGATATCCAGATACCACATATCATTGAGCTTGATATCCACAGACTCATCAATATCCAATCGCTTATTAAAAATTGGTCCATCAAGAACAAAAGTGAGATAAAGGCCGACCTTACCATCAGGAGCCGACCGATGCCGTTCGATAAACTCGGATAAAAGGTCTTCGTCGAGGACGCGACCGAGATACTCTTTTCCTAAACGGTGGTTGTCACACATCACAACAATGGCTTTGAAACCTTCAGCGACGATATTTCTGATTATGGATTCGCGGTCCATTCCCCAGAGTGGCAGGTATGGGCGCACCTCTGCGGGACGGCAGACTTCATCTACCCAACTACGTTGCTGCTCGAAAAACGGGTTGCCAACGCTAACAACCCCAAAGACACCTCGCGTGACCCCATCAATCCTTAACCCCTGCAACATCTCGGTAAATTTAACGTCATAATCGGTGACCCTGGTCTTATCACGTGACACTTTTGCGGGCACAGTCACCCACTGTTGGATAAGTGGAATGCCTATGGCTTTAGATTGGGCTTGCATGATCTCAGGTGTCAGATAATGGGGAAAAAGTCGGCTGTTATTCGCGGTCATCATTGAGGCCAGGAAACGTACATTTAATCCCTGACGCATAGCCAAGTAACAGGCGTAAGCCGAGTCTTTCCCGCCGCTCCAAGAAATACAAGCGTCTTCCTGCTGATATTGGTTAACAATATCCACTTGACCTCCTCATCGACTTACTCATCGTCATGTCGGGTTGATTGCTGTTTCATTTTGCTGAAGATGGAAACCACTTATCGAAGATCGAATATTCATGATTGGTGTTGTATGTAAGGAGGAGCATTTGAACAACCTGACTAAGGCACGGATAAATTCACGTGGGTGAAGCACCACGTCCTTGAAATATGATGGATTGTGGCGCAGAGTGAATCTGAGTCGCCTCCAGGTATAGGTCTGGGCGTAGTCTGCAAGTGCATTATCGATAAGAGGTGTAGGCACTTCACTGAGGTTGATTTCGAAAGGAGCCCTAGCAGAAAAATCAGCCCACTGGATTGGGGTAACCGGAGGTTTAAAGTGGCCCCTATCAACGCAATAATCAAATAGTCGGGTGCCAGGTGAGGGTACAAATCGGCGGTAGATATATGAAGGATAGTCCAGCCTTTTTAGGAACTGTTGCGTCATGTTGAAGTCTTCGATGGTTTCGCTAGGAAGTGCCTCCATGATGTACAGATTAGGTTTGATCTTGTAGGCCAGCAAGGTCCAAAAGGTTTTTTCGATTCGTGCCAAATCGACATCCTTTTCAAGGAAAGAAAGCAACCGCTGGCTACCGGTTTCTACACCCAAACCCACTGCGACGCAGCCTGCTCTAGCCATAAGAGCGATGTCAGATTCTGATAAGTCTGCCCGAGCTTCGCAGTCCCATTTCAGCTTGATTTTCTTATCTATGAGGACCTGGCAGAACGCTCGCAGTCTTTTACGATTAGCGGTGAAGTTGTCTTCCAGAAAGCGGAGGTACTTGACGCCAAAGTTCTTCTGTAAGGTCGTGATTTGGCCAACAATTCGGTCTACCGAGAACTCGCCTCGATAGCCTTGATGGTAAGGTCCGTTGTAGCAAAAAGAGCAATGAAATGGGCACCCCCGGCTGGTATTTAAGCTAATAGCCCAGTACTTCTTAACGTTTATCAAATGCCAAGCGGGATCTGGAAGTTCGTCTAGATTTACGATGAATGGTCGAGGTTCATTAGTTAATACCTGATCGCCTTTCTTGTAGACGAGACCTTTTATTTGCTCTAAATTGTCAAAACCGTCCTCAAGATGCTCCACCAGTTCAAGCAGAGTCTGCTCACCGGCTCCGACGATAACATAATCAACACAAGATTCGTTTATTACTTGCCCAGGTGTCAGACTGGAATGGACATTACCCCAGACAATCTTGGCTTCCGGTAGGAGCTTTTTGAATCGCTCTGATTGCGCGAGGGCGTTAGCGATGTATGGACCGGTCAAGACGGAAAATCCAACAATTTTGGGATCGAAAGCGACAAAATCATCCGGATGTCGGTCATCGACACTTGTGTCGTATATTTTGACCTCGTGGCCGTTATTTTCGAGGACAGCGGCCAAAAACAGAAGGCCATTTGGAAAAGTGGCGAAAGTGTCTTTGGTGTCTGTGTCGTTGGAAGCATTGATGAGTAAAACTCTCATATAATTTTCCTTAGATACTGTTAGAAGGAACTCTATTTGTTTCCGTAGCTCTTGATTGTGCAAATACATACGGGTCAAAATCACTGATAAATTTAAAGATATCCCTCTCTCCCCAAGCGCTTATACCCCATTCATTCCTGTCTGAACCGTTGCCTGACTTCCAGCATCGGACATATCTGGCTTCATGGGGACGAACCGGATGAATCATGCACGACCGGCTCTTCTCATCGAACAAGATACAATAGCCCCGATCGTAAGTCCTTAAAGGTGGTATGCGCCCCCCGGTTATGTCCTCCTCGCCATGTTTAGCCCAACGCAGAAAAAAGGTCTTACAATCCGGCGTATCAATGACCATGTATTTTCCAATTAACTCATCTACTGATAATTTGAGGTAGCTAGCAATCGGTTCGATCTCGTCAGGGCGAGGAGTACAGAACCGTAGGCAACACTGTCCGCAACGTTGACAACTCTTCAAGCCGAACTTGACTGCCATAGGATTTCGCAACGACATAAGACGCAGGTAATTGTCGTAATCTTCGGTCAGTTGTCGCCAAAAAGCTCTTTCTTGTAAAGACATCCCGTTTCGGGTTTGTTGTTCTGTCATGTCAGTCCTTTAAACGCGGCACACGTCTGGAATCAAAGCCCAGCGGATTTACCAATAATGCTTTCACCATCATTCATAAGCTGCATTAAAACTTTCCGAGTGGCGTTTTTTATCCCTCAGAGGGCAAGGCAACGCTTCTTGTTTCTGATGGGCATCACTTAAGTTGGTTTCAGTATCTTGGATGCCTTCATTCCAGATAAAAACCAGATGCTGAATGCCTAGTCTTTTGTAATTGTTTATACCTATTGCGGGGCCATAAGGAACTGCATCGTCGATGCAATTTTTTATCCATGCGTTATGAATAAAAATCCCAAGAACTGAGAACCCTGCAACAATGAGTCCAATTATGATCAGTGACATTTATCCCCTCCTGGTACGTGTTTTAATTCATCATTTCAAAAAATTGTTCAATTTTTTTCACCAGCTTTACTCCTTCCTCTCCCATAGATAGCGGCTGTAGTTGTCGACTGTTGTCCCGATAAACGGTGATACCCTTCAGTCCCTGCTCATAAGCCATGGTGAAGACCCGTGCGATGTCATCCCTCGTGGCTGACTTGGGGAAGTTCACCGTCTTCGAAACAGCTGAGTCGGTGTGCCTCTGGAAGGCAGCCTGAAGCCTCACATGCCAGTCGGGTGAGACTCTATGAGCGGTGACGAAGAGCTTTTTTACTTCTTCCGGAATCTCGGTCCTGGCATAGAGGTGATTGGAGGTTACCAGCTCTTCGATCAGCTTCTTGGTGAAGAAGCCTCTCTCTTTGGCTACTTCTTCGAAATAGGGATTGATCTCAAGCAGGTTCTCACCATCAAGGATGTTTCGGACAAAGACCGAGGCAAAGAGAGGTTCGATCCCTGAAGATACTCCGGCAATGATTGAGAGGGTGCCTGTAGGTGCTATCGTGGTACAGCAGGCATTCCTCATTGGGATGTTCTGCCTGCCATAGATGGAGTCACCCCAGGCAGGGAAGGCTCCTCTTTCTCTGGCTAGTTGCTGTGAGGCTTCGTGGGCGGTGTCGGTGATAAACTCCATCACGCTCTCAGCCACGGCGATGGCCTTGGTGGAGTTGTAGGGAATGCCCAGTCTTAAGAGCATATCGGCAAAGCCCATGACTCCAAGGCCGATCTTCCTGGTGCGCTTGGTGGCAGATTCTATCTCAGTGGTCGGGAACGAGTTCACATCGATGACATCGTCAAGTAAGCGAATTGACAGGCGGACGACTCTCTCCAGTTTGTAGAAGTCGACTTCAGGTCCAGATCCTTCGTCCATAAGCATCTTTACCAGGTTGATGGAGCCAAGATTGGTGGACTCGTAGGGAAGAAGCGCTTGCTCGCCACAGCCGGTGATAGCCGAGAGTCTTCCGAGATTTGAAGTGGGATTGTCTCTATTGATACGGTCGATAAAGATGAGCCCGGGATCGCCTGTTTTCCAGGCTTGGTCGACAATTCGTGAAAAGACCTCTCGTGCTGATAGCCACCTGACTACTTCCTTAGTGTGGGGATCTATTAATGGGTAATCTTCATTAGCCTTGACTCTCTCCAGGAAATAGTCGGTGATTGATACCGAGTTATAGAAGTTGGTGAGTGTGTTGGGGTCGGACTTTGCAGTGATGAAGTCGAGGATGTCCGGATGGTTTACTGATAGGACCACCGAATTGCAGCCGCGTCTCACTCCACCCTGGCGGACGAAATCGGCGGCAGAAGACAGGACATGGATAAGAGCCACCGGGCCACCGGCGGCATCTAAATGATTTTTGACCCTGCTCCCTTTTGGTCTTAAATCGGATAGATTGAAACCGATCCCGCCGCCACTCTTATGGATCAGGGCTGTATCCTTGACCGTTTCAAAGGCCTCTTCAAGAGAGTCTGGCACGGGGAGGACGAAACAGGAGGAGAGGGTGCCTGAGCCGATGCCGGCATTGAGGAGGGTAGGTGAGTTGGGAAGAAACTCAAGTGAAGACATCAGTTCATAGAATTCTTCTTCAACGGCTTCAATGTCCGCGTTACCGTCGTAGATAAGCTCAGCTCTGGCCACAGACCTGGCCACCCGGTGGAACATCTCCTCGGGGGTCTCGATGACCTGGCCCCGACCGTCTCTCCCCAGGTAACGCTTCTCCAGCACTCGGTGTGCGTTGGGTGAGAGGCGAGACTTAGACAGGGTCTTTAGATCAAAGGTGTCCAGCATTAGAGCCCTCTGTAGATGAACCGCGTTGGGAAGGCAGCCATATAAGCTAGATCAGAAGCAGCGTATTTGCCTTGAGGCAAGGAGTAGAGGAGGTGTAATAGTTCGTCTGACACTTCCGATGAGGCTGATGCCTTAAGAAGCTCATCATTGGCTAATGGGTGCACTATGTCACCGGAAACTTTTGAGAGCTTTTCAGTATCGATCATTGCCTCTATTTTCTCTCCTATTTCCTTCTATAAATGGCAAGCGCTGCGGTGAACCCCGATTACACCCAGGGAGCTCACGGGAGGGGTTTCACAGCGTATTAAGCCAGACTGGTCGCAACAGCCTGACACCCTGGTTTCCCCCACCGGAGCGCTTGCCGATAATCTCAAAACGCGATCAAAATCTGATTTTTCAGCTTTTCCACTTAACAGCATTAACTCGAGACTAAAAAAAGACATCTCGGAAACTCCTGATCGTTTCGAAAAAAGTGTTTTATTCACGATGCATCACTATCATCCAAAGATGTCGACCTTAATATTATGACTTGGTAGCATTGACAATCCTTGATTTCAAAACTAGAAGGCAATTCTTGTCCCATCCGAATTGAAATGCTTAATTGCGTAAGTACCCACGACCGAAATAACACACATAATTGATAGGATGAATATTTCCATCTTGTTCAGCCCCCCACGGTCTTTCGATCTAATGGATCCTTTGAATAGCTTATGATCGTTGATATTAGATGGCTGCCTGATAATGGTTTAAAAAGATAATTGTCTGCGCCTAAGTGCAACGCCTTAATGAGACGATTAGCTCCAGTTCTGACATCGTCAAGCACGACAATTGGGATTCTCGTTCGGTCACGAAGTGAATCAAAGATCTCTAAGCTATTAACATTCTGGCAATCTAAGTCAAAGAGGATTAAATTTGTGTCGAGAAAACTCTGTTTACAATTCACTATATCTTTGGGGGAGACTCGAGATATACTCACTTTTCCGAGATGTTGGATGATCATG